>NZ_JARPTC010000023.1:0-90286 GCF_030577015.1 Desulforamulus aquiferis
CTTTAGCTGCTCTTTCTTGGGCCCGTCCCCTTCTCCCTCACCAGTTAATTTTTTAATCCAGCTCATTTTAATCCCTCCTTATTTGGCCTCCACTATCTTAACCTGATCCTCCGGAATGTTATAAAAGTTTGCCACCGTCCTGGCCAGTTCCCTGGCCTGGCTATCATTAATAGGGGTATACTTAGCCTTGTCCTCTCCCCCCCCGGAGCTGGCCCCCACTGTTATGTCCACTGGCTTGACCTTTGATATACTTGTTCCATCCTCCTGTTTATCAGGAGATATCTCTAAGACAATCTCGGTTAGTCTGCCTAGCTCTCGATCATTAGAATTACCTGCTGTTGTAATGGTTGCTCCGGTGACATTCAGGTCCTGCTGCAGTCTGGCCAAGGCCAGTACCTGTTTTTCCAATCCTTGTCGATACTCTTCCATGGCCTGCTGCCTCTTTGTCTCGGCCAGCCTTTGCCCCTGCTCCAGGATTCGTTCCAGGCCTGGTGTCCCTTCAGCATTGCCGGTCATGGCGGGCAAGTCAAACTTAAAATCCTTATTTACCATGCCAGCCCCAGCCTCAAGAACCACCACAATAACCATGAGTCCCATAACCATCTTTACATAGTCATGCATATTACTATTTGGCAGCAGCATTTCTATAAAAACTGCCAGTACAATTATGACGACCAAAACCTGAACCAGTGCCTTGATACCATCCAAATGTATCATCACCCCTTCTTACCGCAGCATGGTCATCAAATCACCCATTCCCACCACAATGGTAATGGCAAAAAAGAACAAAAGTCCCACCGTGGCCACCGCCGCAAAAATACCTAAAAGGCTGTTGCCAAGCCCCGTTAGGCAATCGGCCATTTGCTTGTCCCCCACCGGTTGAATCAATGCCCCTGCCAGCTTGTACACAAAGGCTACCGCAAATATCTTTAGCATGGGCATGATGGTAAGCAAGAAGATGATTATCACACCCATAATGCCAACGGCATTTTTCATAAGTAATGAAGAACCTATGACCGCATCCAGGGCATCGGAAAACATGCCCCCCACCACAGGTATAAAGGCATCCGTGGCAAATTTAGCTGTTCTGATGGCAACCCCGTCAGCAACTGAGCCAGCCACCCCTTTAATGGCAAAGACTCCCAAAAAAACCGTAGAGCACAGGCCCATAACCATCATGGCAGCTGTTTTCATTAAATCTGCCAGCCTGGATATTTGAAATTTCTCCGAAAGATAGCTTAATATATTTAGAATCGCCGCAAAAAAAATTAAGGGAAATACTATCACCTTTATTACCGTCCCAATGGCACTGATGGAACCAAAGATTAGTGGATGGAAGATGGCTGTGGAAGCCACCCCTCCTATGGCAGCCAGCAGGGTTAAGAGTAGTGGCAGCAGGGCTTGCATGAAATGCACCATGTTGTCCACTGCCTCCCGGCCAATATTAACCGCCAGGGTAAAGCTGCCCACTGCCAGGGTAATCAAGGCCAGGTAACTTACCGCATAGGCCAGCTTTCCTGTGGTGCTCTTCTCAAAGGCAGCCATTAAATTTTGCAGTACTGCACAGATAACCGCCAACACCACCAATTTACCCAGTAGAGAAGCATTGGCCACAACCTCTTTAAACAGATACTTTAGGAGACCTGTAAAGATATCTGAAACCTGCCAGTTTAGATCCCCCTTTAAAAGGCTGACCACCATTTCCTTAAGATCCAGCCTGGGAATCGCTCCTTCTACCTCTGCGTTCAGGTTGTTTACAAACTCCTCCAATTTGCTAAGCTCCAGTTCAGCCAGTTGCTCCTCTGGACTTAGACCTTCATCGGCCTGTACAGAAACCGGGGACAGAAGTAAACATAAAATTAAGAGTATTAATATGCTTCTAGGCAACCTTCTCCCCACCTTATGGCACCAGTTTAATCAAGGTCTGCAGCACCGCCACAATAATCGGCACCGCCATGACTAGAACAATTACCTTGGCCGCAAATTCTATTTTAGAGGCCAGTGCCCCTTCACCGGCATCCCGGCAAATTTGGGAGCCAAAGTCAGCGATATAGGCAATGCCCACTATTTTTAAAATGGTGCCCATGTATACCATACTCACATTGGCCTGACCGGCCAAATCCCTTAGCACATTAAAAACCGAAGTGATTTGGGGCATCATGGCAAAGAAAATCATAATACCCGCCGTAATGCTAAGCATCGTGGCCATGGGTGGTTTTTGAACGCGTAAGATTATTGCCAAAATACAAACCACCAGTCCCAGACCCACCACTTGTAAAATATCCATAGACGCCACCTCATTTGTGACAACAGTTAGTTAGAATAACCAAAAAAGTAGAGAACTTCCCCTCTCCTTCCTTAAAATAGCTTGAACACGGATTTAACTTGGTCAAAGAGGGTTCCCATCAGTTGTACCACCCAGAAAAGCACCACAGTCAAACCACCCAGGGTGGCCAAAATGGCATAATCATCCTTCTTGTACTCCTTAAGCAGGGTGCTTAATACAGCGGTCAAAAGGCCAACCCCGGCGATTTTAAAAATAAGGTCAATATTTCCCATTTCACTCTTCCCCTTTCCTAAATAAGGATCAGCACTAATGTCAGTCCGCCCAGGAAGCCAAGATAGTTATATACCTTGGTGTTTTTGATAGAAGCATCCTCAGCCTTGGTCTGTTCCAGCTTTAACTGTTCCTTGGCCAGCATCAGATGCTTAACTTGATCCTCCCGATCCGAGACCCCAAGGCTGTTTCCCAGTTCCAATAAAATAGAACGATCGATTCGGCTGAGGGCGGATTTGGGATAATACTCACTCAAAGCAATTTCCCAGGCTTCACGGGCGGTGATACCCCTCATGGTCATAAGTTCCTGGGCCGCCCGGTTAAATAACAGGGCCACTCTGGTATCACATCTCTCGGAGACACTGGCAAGGGCATCGGGCAGGGGGGTAGCTCCATAGGAGATCTCGGTCTCCAACAGCTGCAGGGCATTTTGCAGCGCTCTGATTTCCCCAGGCCTGCGACTATAAGCACTGGCCACGGTTAGGCCTATTAAGGTACAAGAAAATACCACTATAATTGCACCCAGTAGCTTTAACAAAGTCTCACCCCCAACGACCCCATGGTATGGCCGTCAATAATATCTTCCACCGTTCCAACACCCCGGGATCTTCCCAGCAACACAAAGCGTTGGACCGCCTTTATTTGAAATAGATACTGGAGGGCCGGTCGATCAGCCAGTTCCTCCAGGGAGGAGCCGTGAATGGTGGTCAGCACCTTTACACCCGCGTTAAAAACTTCCTCCAGGGCAGCCACATCCTCCTGCCGGCCAATTTCATCCGTCGCTATTATGTCCGGTCCCATTGAGCGCAGCAGCATCATCATGCCGGCAGCCTTTGGACAAGCATCCAGCACATCAGCCCTTGGCCCCAGGTCCCTCTGGGGTATACCCCTAAAACAGCCGGCTATTTCTGATCGCTCGTCCACCACACCCACCGTTACTCCCTTAAAATTCAGCTCTGGCACACCCTCACTTAGTCTCCTGACCAGGTCCCTTAAAAGGGTGGTTTTTCCGCAGCGGGGTGGTGATATCAATACCGTATGATAAAACCTTCCCTCCGGTGAAATGAGATAAGGCAGGACTTTGTTTGCCACCCCAGGCACTTCCCGGGAGACTCTAAAATTGAAACCGGAGATGTATTTTATGTTTTTGACCCTGCCTTGCTCAGTTAGAACCTTGCCGGTAATACCCACACGATGGCCACCCTGGAGAGTAATAAAGCCATTGCGCAGTTCTTCCTCCAGTGCATATAGGGAACTGCGGCTTATAAGCTGGGTTACCCTCTCCACATCCCCGGCGTCTACCTGGTAGGCCTCAAGCTGTTCAGCGGTCACAGTACCCCTATAGGTAACATAACAATCTCCATCTGCCAGACCCAGCATAAGGGGTCGTCCCTGACGTATGCGAATTTCTTCCACCGTATCCTTTACGGGATCAGGTAGGTCACTAAGCATCTGCCTCAGGTTTATGGGCAGCAGATTCAATACCTCATCAAGGGCAGAATTATTTATTGCTTCGGTTCTAGTTATTACTTGTCTTATTGGTTTCAAAGAGATTGTCCCTCCCCCATTAATATAGATATTGGACAAAGCTCCAATTTATACCAATCTTTAGCTTGTTTAAGACACAAAAAAAGAGTGCCCTTGGCACTCAAAATTTCATTACTTAGTTGTAATTATCACAGTATCATCCACCAGCTTTAGCTGGCAGCCAAATTCTTCGGCTATGAACCTTAGCGGCACAATGGTCCGCCCATCCTTAACATAGGCAGGAACATCGATGTCCTTGACTAAGCCGTTTACTGAATATTTCTTTTCACCTATAGTCATGATAATGTAACTATTATCCTTGCTGATGTGCACTTCCCGGTCACCCACAAAGGTAACCTTGCAGCCCAGAGCCTCAGTCAGGTTTCTGATCGGTACCATTGTGCGCTTATCCTTGATAAAGGGTTTAACATCAAAATTTATATATCTTCCGTCAATTACAACATCAACCTGTTGCTCCAGCCCTGGAAAACCAGTTATTTTAGCCTCAGGCTCGGGCTGGGACTCGGCTACGTTTAGCTCATTAAAGTCGATGCTGTTTGCGGGGGTCAGTACCGGCACAGCTATTTGTACATTTTTATCCACCTGGGCCTTTGCCTTGCTGTCCAGCTTTACATCCAACAGGGGAACTGCACCATTCACAGCCTTTATTACAATCTTTGATTCAGAGGAGGCGGCATTATTTGACTGACTGTTGCTTCCGGTGATCCCAACGGTAATATCCATGGACTGGGGTTGAACTGCTATCTCAGCCATCAGATTGACAAAACCATCGATGGTTTCACCATTTCTTTTTTGTTCTACCTCCATAATTATACTGCCGCTTAATGCTGGATTATTTTTAAACTGTAGGGTTAAGTTCATTTTAGTTGTGCCGTTGGTTCCCTTGGGTGTTACTAAAGAAAAGGACTCCAGCTCTAGTGGAGAAGCCGCCAGGATTTCTTCAACTTCTCCAACTAACGGGGGAAAATCTCCCTTTGCAATGCTTTCCTTTAAACCGGCCAGGATCTCAGCTTTAGTTTCGTCGTAACTCTTAGCAGGCATTCCAACGGAATATGCCGAGGAGCTAGCCTTAGCCACCGCACCGGCAAACCTCTCAGGTTCAGCCTTTATCCTATGGGTTACCGCAACAATTAAATCCTTTAAATCACTTTGCTTTAGACTAAGCTTAACTTGATCACCTGTAGTGCTAAAGTATTTATCGGGAATAGCCTCAAGGGCAAATGCAAAAAGTTCTTTATATTGGGGTGGGATTTGCTGTCCATTGGAGGTTGCAAGGGTAGTCCATATTCCGGCCAATTCAGGTGCATCCAAATAAACATACTTAGGTAAGTTCTCAGGGTAGTTTCCATCGGGCTTTATATCCTTCATTAGTTGGATAAAATCACCCGAGAATATGATCTGAGAGCCAGTTATATATACTTCCCCTTGATAGGACTTTCCCTGTAAGCTAAGCTTCCAATTAAAAGCCATTAGCTCAGCCGGGGTATTAAGCTTATAATCAAAATTTAGTTCTGCTCCCTGGACCTTTGAAAGGGCCGGAACCATCATTAAAAGACTGCCACCAGCCCTATCAAGCTGGTATTCACCAGAACCAACGGAAGTTTCTGACATCTGCTTCTGTGTCTGGGAGCCACCCGAGTCTAACTTATTAATCAGTGCTTGTTTCTCCGCTGACAGGGTCTGGGCCCCCGCGGGCAGGGCCATGGCCAGCCAGAGCATAACCACCATGGTATAGACAATAATTTTTTTCATAATCATCCTCCTTATAATTAACTTGGTAAACAAATTTTCAGCTATCTTTTATCAAGAGTCTCAACTTATACGATGCTCCCGAAGGCACCCAGTTATTGTTAAACAACCCTTATGCCAGTGCCCTTAAATTAAGACCTTCTACATTTTATATTCATTTTCCTGTATTAGAAGAAAAATAAGGACTTTAGTCACAATGTTCCAATAAATAACTAGAACCCGCATAGATTATTACGCGGGTTCTTAAAGCCTATTCCATATCGAAGGGCCAACCTTCCATGCCGCCCTCCATAAACTTAACATCCTTAAAGCCGGCGCCCTCAAGGATTCTGGCTGCCTCATAGGCCCTGGAGCCCATTACGCATACGGTGACAATTTCCTTATCTTTGGGAACCTGATCCAGTTTATATCTCAGGTCACCCAGGGTCAGCTGCTGTACCCGGTTATCCTCGATATTGCGCATTACAAATTGCTGGGGTGTCCGTACATCCAGCAGGAGGAAGTCCTCGCCCCGCTCCAATTTTTCCTGAACTTCCTTGGCAGTGTAGGTCTTAGCCACACCTTCCAGCTTGTTCTTAACAGTATTGCCGGTATGCACCAGGGGATCAATAGGCGTGCTAAAGGGAGGTGCATAGCCTAAATCAAGGTTAAGGAGATCATCCAGGGTGCCGCCGTAATAAAGCATGGTGGCTACCACATCAATACGTTTGGCCAGTTCTCCCTTGCCAATGCCCTGGGCACCAAGGATTTTCTTGCTGCCCTTTTCAACAATAAGTTTCAGTAATACCTTATTGCTGGCGGGATGGTAGTGGGTCATATCAAAGGTGGATACCAGGGCTGACTCTATATCATAGCCAAGATCCAGGGCCTGTTTTTCCCCCAATCCGGTACGGGCTACATTAACCCCCATGCAATGCAATACACCGGTGCCCAAAACACCCTTAAAGGTGGAGCTGCCACCAGTAACGTTATCACCCACTACCCTACCCTGACGGTTAGCATAGGTAGCCATCGGGGCAAGTACTTTCTTGCCTGTTAACAGGTGAGTGTTCTCAACACAATCGCCCAGTGCATAAATATCGGAATCACTTGTCTGCATATATTCGTTAACTACAATGGCTCCTGTCTCACCAATGGTAATCCCTGCATCCCGGGCCAGGCCGACATTGGGGCGAACGCCCACGGCCAGAATTACAGCATCGGCATCAATGGCACCTTTATCGGTGATAACCTTGGTTACCTTGCCGTCTTCTCCCTCTAGCTTCAGAACCCTTTCACCAAAGCGGCCTTCCAGTCCCTGTTCATAAAAATTCTTGTAGAGGAGTTGGCCCATGTCGGTATCTAAAATACCGGGGAGCAGTGTATCTCTAAACTCCACCACGGTGACGCTACGTCTGGGATTAAAAACCGCATCCACTGCTTCCATCCCAATAAATCCGGAGCCGATGACAACCACATCGTTTACTTCCCCGGCATCCATGGCCTGCTTAATGGCTGAAGCATCGGTGAGATGGTTTAGCCGGTAAACACCCTTTAGGTCAAGATTTTCTATGGGAGGAGTAATGGGGTTAGAGCCGGTTCCTAGTACCAGCTTATCATATTCAAAGACAGTTTCTTCTCCGGTATCCACATTGCGGGCAGTTACCTTTTTAGCTGCCCGGTCGATGGAAATGGCCTCCATACCGGTCAGTACATCAACACCACGCTCATTTTTAAAGAATTCCGGGTCACGCTTTACCCCGTAGGCAGTCGAATACAGGTGATCAAAATCATGAATTTGGCCAGAAAGATAAAAAGGCATGCCACAACCGGCATAGGATATGTATTTACCCTTTTCTAATACAGTAATTTGAGCATCCGGGTCCAACCGGCGAGCCCGGGCCGCAGTTTTCGGACCTGCAGCTACACCGCCAATAATAAGTATTTTCCTGGACATACTTGCTCCCCCATTTCTTGTCAAAATATCACATTTATATTATAACTCCAATCTTAGAACAGATTCAAGACATGTTCCCCTGTTAATACCATTAACAATTCGTATGACAGATAATATCTTAATTAAAAATGGTGTGCCACCCTTTGGAAGGCACACCTCACCTAATCTAATGAATGGTTTTACCCATAGCCGCTGCCACCGGCTCCAGGGAGGCCATAAGTTGGCCAAAGAGCTCGGGATCAAGGGACTGGGGACCGTCACAAAGGGCCTTGGACGGGTCAGGATGCATCTCCACCAGCAATCCGTCCGCCCCTGCCGCCACCGACGCCAGGGACATAGGCACCACCAATTCCCGCTTGCCCGTGGCGTGGCTGGGATCAACAATAACCGGCAGGTGGCTTAGGCCTTTAACCAGGGGTACCGCACTTAGATCCAGGGTATTGCGGGTATAGGTCTCAAAGGTTCTGATACCCCTCTCACAAAGAATAACATCCTTATTACCTTCAGACATAATATACTCGGCAGCCATGAGCCATTCCTCAATGGTGGCTGAAAGACCTCTTTTCAGGACAATTGGCTTGCCGGACATTCCTGCCGCCTTAAGGAGTCGGAAATTTTGCATGTTTCTGGTGCCAATCTGTAATATGTCAACATAGTCCCTGGCAATCTCCAGGCTATGTTCATCTATGACTTCTGTCACAGTTACCAAACCGGTGGTCTCAGCGGCTTCAGCCAGCAGTTTAAGTCCTTCTTCCTCCATACCCTGGAAGCTATAGGGAGAGGTTCTGGGTTTGAAGGCGCCTCCCCGCAGCAGCTTTGCACCGGCAGCTTTAGCAATACGGGCGGCTTCCAGAAGCTGCTCCCGCCCTTCTACGGCACAGGGGCCAGCGACTATGGCCACTTCATTACCACCAATGGTGACATTTTTTATGCTTACAACAGAATTTTCTTCCTTTACTTCCCGGCTGGCTAATTTGAAGGGTTTCATGATGGGGACCACCTTTTCCACTCCAGGCATGGCCTCCAATCCCATGGCCTCAACGGCCCTTCTGTCGCCCATGGCTGCTACAACCGTCCTCTTCACCCCATGAATTACCTGAGTACGACAACCCATGGCGATTAATTTGGCGTCCACTTCCGCAATTTGCTCTTCACTGGCCTGGGGTAACATTACTACAACCATAAATTCATCCCTCCAATATGATTTATGCGAATCTTAAATAAGGGACGAAAGTCGCATACTTCCGCGGTACCACCCTTTTTGGCCCAAAGGCCCAACTCTACCTGGGTACGGGAAATGCCCACCTAGTGTCGGACGGCAGTTAAAAGCAAATAAAAAAGACTTCTCACCCTAATAGGGACGAGAAGCCTTAGCTTTCCGCGTTACCACCCTAGTTGATCTCAAAAATGAGATCCACCTCACACAAAGGTACGGGAACAAAGTCCGATACCCCCTTCCCTGTAACGTGGGAAATTACGGCCTAGCCTACTTTATTTCAGCTGGCATCTCCGGAGGGAACTTCAGGCAGCCATATCTGGAAGTGCTTGCAGTCGGTGACACTTCCTCCCTGTGAGACTGGGTCTGACTTACTTTTCTCCTTCATAGACATTCAAGGTTGTAATATGACTCTTATTGTAAACCTTATTGTTAGCTTTGGCAAGAATAAACATAATAAAAAAATGTTTATTTACCCTAAATTTTAAAGGCAGCCCATAGGCCGCCTAAATATTAAAAGTCGTTGTGATTATCCCTGCTGTTGTTCTCCAACATTTCCGGTTCGTCCCCACTCATAAAGGCATCATCATTAATAAATACTACCTCATCACAGTTAGGACAGGTTACCTCAATGATGTCCTCATCTTCTAAAATACCCGAGTGAAACATTACCGTTTCCCCACAGCCGGGACAATCAACCTCTACAAAATCTTCTTCATCTTCTTCCTGGCACTCACACTCATAGATATCGTCTTCCAAAGAGTACAGATCTTCATCAATGGTCTCTACATAATCCTCCAGCTGTTCCTGGGCCTCTTCCAGACCCTCTACCGTTTCAGCAAAATCATGCAGTACATCAATGATACCAGCAAACAACCGGCCCTCTTTGCTTTCCGCCGACAAATCCATACCTTCTGCCAGGCCTTGAAGGTATGCTACCCTTGCTTTCAAGCTATCCATGGTTCTAACCCCCTTTACTTTGTGTACCCGAGAGTAACACTACTGTATTATTCCTCAACAAAGGGGGTTTTAAACATTTTATGGCAATATTTAAGCTCTCTTTACATAGTTGCCGTTGCGGGTGTCAATTTGCAGTCTGTCACCAATGTTCACAAAGAAGGGTACTGTTACCACTGCGCCGGTTTCCAGGGTAGCAGGCTTACCACCACCGGAAGCGGTGTCACCCTTGATACCAGGGGCAGTATCAACAACCTCCAGTTCAACCACGTTGGGCATATCCACACCGATGATGGTTCCCTTAAAGCTTAAGAGGGTTAGATTCATATTCTCCTTTAGCCATTTGATGGCATCACCCAGGTCAGACTTAGATACAGCATATTGGTCATAGGTTTCAACATTCATTACGTTGTAGCTTTCACCATCATTATAAAGATACTGCACCTCTGCCCGCTCAACCCTAGCCGGATTGAGTTTTTCGTTAGGGTTGAAGGTTCTTTCAATTACTGCTCCGGTACGAACGTTTCTCATCTTGGTGCGCACAAAGGCAGCGCCCTTGCCAGGCTTAACGTGCTGGAAGTCAATAATCTGATAAACATCATTGTCAATTTCAACTGTCAGTCCAGTTTTAAAATCACTTGTAGATATCACTGGTTTCGCCTCCTAATACTAGTTTAAACAGTTAATAATTCTTTCTTAGGTGAAGAGGTTAGAATTTCACAGCCTTCTTCCGTTACCAAAACACTGTCCTCTATACGCACCCCGCCCCAGTCAGGCAGGTAAATGCCGGGTTCAATGGTAACCACCATACCCGCCTCCAGAACCGTTTCATCATTGGAGGCAAGTCTAGGTCTTTCATGAATGGCCAGCCCCACACCATGGCCGGTACTATGGCCGAAATACTGACCATAGCCCCTCTTTTCAATAACACTGCGGGCGGCCCTGTCGACCTCCCTGGCAATTACTCCCGGCCTTACGGCTGCAAGCCCGGCCAATTGGGCCTCCAGCACGATGTGGTAAATCTCTTGCTGCTTTTGGTTAGGCCTGCCCAGTACAAGGGTGCGGGTCATGTCAGAATTATATCCTTTGTAGACACAGCCAAAATCCATGGTCAGGAAATCCCCCTCCTGCAGCACCCGATCACTGGCCACCCCATGGGGTAGTGCCGACCTTGGTCCCGAGGCCATGATGGTGTCAAAGGCCAAGGACGAAGCACCCTGCCTACGCATGAAAAACTCAAGTTCAAGGGCCAAGGCTGATTCGCTCACCCCTGGTTTTATCTGCTTTAATATATGACTAAAGGCCAGATCACCGATATGCATTGCCTGACGGATCAAGGGTACCTCCAAAGCATCCTTTACCTTCCTTTGTTCCTCAACCAATCCTCCGGCAGGTTCCAAGTCAATTCCGGCTAACTTATCCTTTAAGTAGGCATACTGTTTAACGGTTAAATAATCTTCTTCAATATAAAGCTTATTTATTTTATAATTCCTTATCACTTCGGAGGTTACTCCAAGGGAAGCCTGTTCTACCTTAATAGTATTAAAATGGGCAGCTTGAGCTTTGGCCTGTTCAACATATCTAAAATCGACAAAAATATCTGCTGTCTCCGGTCCAACAAGCAATGTACCGTCAGTTCCGGTAAAGCCGCTTAGATAGCTCCGGTTTTCCGGCTTGCTAATCAATATATAATTTATCCCCCTGGCAGCCATAAGCTGCCGAAGGACTTCTAATCTGCGAATCAATTAATTTTCCTCCCAGCCTGTGCCAGATGCACCGCCGCCCTTAGCCCAAGCAAATAGCTCTGGGGACCAAGGCCGGAGATCTGACCCACCGCAACGGGTGCAATGACCGAAGTGTGTCTAAATTCCTCCCGTGCATGAATGTTGGAAAGGTGAACTTCCACCAGGGGCAGGTCAATTGAAGCCACCGCATCCCTCAAGGCAATACTATAATGGGTGTAGGCTCCCGGATTAAACACCACCGCTGATACATTTCCTTCTGCAGAGTGTATTTTATCTACCAGTTCCCCTTCATGGTTGGATTGGAAGCACTCCACTTCCACACCAAGCTCTTTGGCCAGTTCCTCTAGCATTTGATCTATCTGATCAAGGGTAGTACCACCGTAGATACCCGGCTCACGTTTACCCAGTCTGTTTAAATTAGGTCCGTGAAGTACCAAAACTTTCATGATATATTACCCTTCCTCCACTGCTGGGGATTGTCAAACCCCATAGTACCGACACACATTTTACCATAAAATAGCTGGTCTTGGAAAGGTGCTAGGTCAATATTTAGTTGCAAAACCAGCATTAGCTGCCGCTTATGGACATAGAAGATATCCGAAGGGTCGGCGCACCCTTGCCGCCAAAAAACTCCAGTTCACTTCCTACAGCATCCACTGCCCCAAGTAAATCCATAATGTTACCTGCTATGGCGATATTTCGGACGGGTTTAGTTAATTCTCCCTTTTCAATCCAGATGCCCGCTGCCCCAACGGAAAAATCGCCGGAGATGGGATTAGCTGTATGCATACCCATTACTTCGGTTACATAAAGTCCGTTTTTTACTTCCTTAATAATATTATTATGTTCCTGCTGACCTGGCTTAATGAAGAAGTTAGTTACCCCCACTTCCGGGGTACCTTTAAAGGTGCCTCTTACACCGTTGCCTGTGGAACAAATGCCCTCCTTGGCAGCAGTATAGGTATTATGCAAAAACCCCTTAAGCTGGCCACCTTGGATTAGCACAGTTTCGGAGGTTGGCACACCTTCACCGTCGAAGGGTGCGGAAGCAATTCCACCGGGCAGCCTTCCATCATCCACAATGGTTACCAAATTGCTGGCCACCTGCTGGCCCACCTTACCGGCAAATAGGGATCGGCCCTTTTGCACTGCCTCACCGGACAATGCCGGTGCCAATAGCCCTAAAAAGCTGGTGGCAATATAAGGGTCCAAAACCACCGGTACCCTTTGGCTGCCCACCTGCTTAGCTCCCAGCATACGCACTGCCCGCTCAGCAGCCTTGCTGCCGATGGCCGCTGGGTCCAGTTCTGAATATTTAAGACCGTATTTTAGGGCAAAACCAGTTTGGCTATCCTCACCCTCCCCAGCCACCAGGGCCAGATAAATACCGCAGTAGGCCCCCTGGTAATGGGACTTCAAGCCTAAGGAATTGACAATACTAACCTCAACCTCAGCATCCTGGTAGGCTGAGGTCTCGATAATCTTCACCCTTGGATCATAGGCTTTAGCGGCCCTTTCCATCTCCTGGGCCATTTTGATCTTCCCTTCTACGGTGGCCCCTCTGATCCCTGGGTCATAGACATTAAGCTCCGGGTACCCACCGGAAACTTTAGGCAAAGTATAGTATTGGTCAGGTTCAGTATTAGAGCCGTTAGCAATGGCCTGTTGAACCACCTGGTCTAATCCGTCATTGCTCAAGCGCGTGGTAAAGGCAAAGCCTACCCTACCTTCGGATATTACCCTCACACCTAGCCCCCGGTCTTCGGCCAGTTTCATGGTTTCCACTTCGCTATCTCGAACCTCTATGGATAGCTCCTTACTGCTAAGCAAATATGCCTCGGCCATGGCAGCACCATTTTGCACAGCCCTTTGCACTGCGTTTTCCGCTATGTTTAAAAATTTTCCGTCACTATTCAACTGGGCATCCCCTTTCCTTACACAATAATTATTCTTGGTATAGGGCGTCTTTGATATACATAACTGTAACTAACTCCCAAATAATTATTTAAATTAAGAAATCTAATGTTAATTATAACCAAAATAAACTAAGAAAAAATACCCAATAAAAAACGCCTTAAAATTAAGGCGTATATAATGTATCAAATCTCAGATGATTTTCCTCCTGCTTTAAAACATATTCCGTATTGCAGTCAGGACAGGTCACACGGGAGCCGGGAATTAAATCAAAATCAGTTTCAATGTTACAAAGTTCGCAAGTGTCCTTAGTCAAAAGAGTCCCTCCCATTTATTTTTATTCTTATTATGTCAATTTGATTAACCTCTAAACCAAAATCATCGGAAGTTTCAAATGTTTTTGAAAGGCAAAACCGCCTCTAATGAGGCGGTTTAATGAACAAAGTTCTGGGTTAAAGCAAAAAGCTTTCTGGCCGACACCGGGTTTAGCTCCTGCACCGAGGCCTCCACAATCAAATTAGGGTCCAACAGTGCCAGGATAGCCACCTTCTCCCCTGTTCTCTGATTGGTATAAAACCCCAAAACACAAAATTGCATGTCCTCGCCGTAAATTTTTCTGGTTACAATATCACCTATTTTCACCACCCATTACCCCCTAGAAGTGCAAATCCAATGCATATCAGGCAAAAGTTAACCTGCACCATTCCTTATTTAACATATGACATCACGGCACAAGGTGTGTATGGCCACAAAAGAGTCTTTGGTGGTGGAATTTGGCTGTTATTGAATAAGCCGTGATATTTAGCATTTAATAGGAGTAGGAGGTTAAATAAAATAGCTAATTAGATTAAATGACGGAAATATTTTCTTCATTTTGATATACTTAGATCATAAATTATCATCTACCCTGGAGGGATATTATGTTAACTAATTATAACAGGATTTATAATAAGTCTATTTCAGCTAGAATAATTTTTGGGGCTTTATCAATATTTTTTTTGGCAGTTATTTTGAGTCCCCCGGTAAAGCAATCAGCCTGGGCTCAGGCAGCAGGTTCATTTACCCCGGAATATGAAAAAATCTTTGGAGGCAGACAAGGTGACCGGGGCTTCCACACCATTGAAACCCCTGATGGGGGCTTCATTGTATTAGGTGAAACCAACTCCTACCACATGCATGGTTCCGGCGGTACCGATGCCTACCTGGTGAAGTTTGATGATAAGGGTTATATTCAGTGGCAGAAAACCTATGGAGGAGGTAGTAATGACCTCGGTACCTTTATTCAGCAGACCACCGATGGAGGCTATATATTCACAGGTTCAACCAAATCATTTAATAGAAGTTCTGATGAGAAAATATATTTAGTTAAAACAGATGATAAAGGTGTGGAAATGTGGTTTAAAACCCTGGGAGGTACGGGTGAGGACTCAGGCTCCTGTGTCCGTCAAACCCTTGACGGAGGTTATATAGTGGCAGGGCAAACCACCTCCTCCGGGGCAGGAGAATCTGATTTTTACCTTATTAAGTTAGATGACCAGGGAAAGGTACTGTGGGAGAAGACCTTTGGGGGAAAACAAACTGAAATTTGCACCTCGGTCATAGAAACAAGGGATGGTGGCTACCTCCAGGTTGGCAGGTCCAATTCCTTTGGGGATAGTTATGCCATATATTTGGTAAAGACAGATCCCAAGGGCAACAAGATCTGGGAAAAGGTCCTTGGCAGCACAGACTGGGATACAGCGGTCCATGTTGAAGAAACCCCTGAAGGCGGTTTTATTTTAGCCGGGGAAAGTGCGGCAGAAAATGCAACAGGATTAGTTGCCTCATTGGTAAAAACAGATAGTTTGGGCAATCTCCAGTGGGAGAGGAAATATTCTGGAGTTGGCTATTCAATAGGTAAGTCTGTGAGGCAGCTTGAGGCAGGAGGCTACCTCTTGGCTGGCTGGACCCTGTCTAAGGACCGCAGCGGCTTTGATCTGTACCTTGTTAGAACCGATGGATATGGTTATAGGGTGTGGGAAAAAACCCTGGAGAACGAGAAGTTTAGTCAGGATTTTTCTATTCAACAGGGAAAAAGTGGCTTGACCGTAACTGGTTGGTGGGCCGATAGGCTTAAATGGAATCCTGTTAGGGATGATGGGGTGCAGGTGTATTTGCTGAAGTTAAAAAATGATACTCCATGAGTTAAGATAGCTTCCAAGGGCTAGTGTCTGTACTAACCACCCCAGGTGCAAGCCCAGGACGCCTAACTTTATTACCAAGAGGGCAGCAAGGGCAGTTGGCAGCCAGCTCACTTGTCCTTGTACTAAATAGAGAAATAAACATCCCAAAGCTACTAAAGAAAACACTATGGCTACGCTGACCTTTGGATTGATTTGGTACAGCCAGGCCATTAATGGGTTAAACTCTTGAATAAGTCCCAGCTTCAGTCCATGATAGGTTAATAGTAAGTCTGCCAGTGTTAGTAGGACTATAGCCGGCAATAAAAACATGGTTATACTGCCTCCGTTCAGATTAAACGGTAGTAGTATAACCATCTTTTATAGTTCACTAATCTTTAAAGGCATAGCGTATGGCTGCACCCTTTGCCCCGGTTTCTTCCTCTTGTATATCACTTATATTTAATAGGGCAATGTCGGAGCTTAGCTCAAATTTTTCCCCTTTGTAATCACCTTTTATGGTAAAGCTTAATATCCTTGAGCTGTTTTTCTTAAACTCCAAATTAAACTTTGTATCCCTTGCCACAGCTCCCAGGAGTTCCTTAGGGGTTTCATCCTGCATGGTGTGCATCAATACTCCAGTCCCGGTTGCATAAAGCTCCTGTGAGCTTGTAAACCCTTCACATCCCTCTTCACCCGGAACGTCAGGGTTCTCTTTTAATATTATTAGGCAGTCGGCAAAGCGAATTTTTCTTTCCAGATCTTCCTTGGCAAGAAGGACGTTCTGTTGGACTTCCCTTTGATTATTCGCTTTATCAATGGATTTTATAGAATAAAAATAAAACGAATAAAACACAGCCAATACCAAAAGAAGAATGGCAAGGGTTATTAATAATTCTATAATCGTTAGACCCCTTACATCCCTGCGCAAACTCGGAATAGCCTAACACTCCCTTTTCACCTATTGGGTCAAGTCATTACTCTTCTGTGCTCTCTTTTAAGATAAAATTAGAAATCTCCACATAGCGTGCTCCACCTTTATAGAAAACAACGGTGGTGACATTGTAGCCTTCAACCACTTTATCTTCTTCATCCCCAACATCCATGGCATATTTCACTGCTTCCTTAACATAGTAATTACCCTTCTCATTGTAGACATATAAATCGTCAGGGTTGGTTACACGGTTAAGGTCTATATTAGGATCATTAATGTCAATATACAGCCTTTCCACCACTTCCTGGGCCTTGGCCACCGCCCTGCTTTTTTCCCCCATGAGAAAGGTATTTTCAAAGCTCCAGCCATATACAAAGATAAATGCCAGAATAAAAATGGTAAATAGGGCCATGGCCACCAAAACCTCTAATAGAGTAAATCCCCCTGTAGCTGGCTTTTTTAAGGGTTTGCTTTTCATTAAACAATTAAGCATTTCTTATCCATATGCCCCCCCTGTAACCTTGCTCAGTACTAATGGGTTCTCCTGGCTCTCCAGGAATTTGAATAGGAAGGGGGAAGTATTCGCTTGATACCGGGACATAGGTCACTGTTGCCCTACCTCCCTCTCCGGCGTTAAAGGACTTTGAAACAACCGAACCGGAAATCCTTGAGCTACCGCTAATTAAAACATCTGCATAGGGCGCAAAAACAGCAAGCCTAAAAGGGGCTGTTGAATAACCACTAATAGTAATATCTCTGGCTGCAGTAATGATGCCACTGGTGCTTTCTATTTTAGAGCCACCTTCAATTAACACACTGGAGCTGTTGTTAGGTGCATAAAGATAACCCTCATAGACAGATGAACCCTGTACATTAATAAATTTACCGGCCGTATAAATGTCACCTATTAGAGTAGAACTACCTCCCAATACAAAGTCTGCATTGGGGTTAGAGAGATGAATATCTCCTTTTAAATGTGCGGTATCTATCTCTACCCTTGTTCCCTTGGAGTATATATTTGTAATGGTCCCGGATACATATGCCCTGTTACTGGTATACTTGATTATTGAATTTTCATTATATGAGTAAAGGTCTCCTTTGTGTGATACACCGCTAAAACTAATGTTTTTGCCCTCTGTAACAATATTCCCTGAAATATTAACCGGGTTAGTAGTACTGAGATTTGCCACAGGAGCATAAATGGAGCCCAATATGCTTGTTGCTGAGCCTAGGCTGATATTACTTCCCCCAATGACCAGATCCCCTTCAACATTACCGCTATTGGTAGTCAATTGACCATTTGGTGCGTAAATTGAACCTTCTAGGTTATTTGCTGAGCCCAGGCTAACACTGCTGCCCCCGATGATTAGATCTCCCTTGATATGTCCGGCATTGCTAGTGGTTAATTGAGCATTGGGGGCATAAATTGAACCCTCAATGGTATTCGACGAACCTATATTGACACTGTTTCCACCAATTAAAAGATGCCCTTTGCTGGTAACTTTATTATTTGTTGCATAACTGGCATTTGGAGCATAAAGATTTCCAATTACTGTTGAGTCTGCTGGCCTACTGATCGAAGTTCCGGTAAATAATATATCCAGCTTTTCTGGTGTCCCATTAACATTGATGTCTTTCAAGTTATCAAGGTTTTTTTCTACCACTAAAGTTAGTTTTCCCTGGCCTGAGATATTTAAATGCCCAGATGAATTAGTAATTTCCTTGACAACTACCGTTGCATCTCCATTTAGATTAAAGGTTAACGTCTTATTATAATCAAACCTAATAGAGTTATATAATTTAAGGCCTGGGTTAAGATTAACCGTTATGTTATTATTTACATTTATTTGCTCAGCAGCAATTCCACTAGTATTGGGATAGCCAATATATCCTGGGTAGCCAGGATAGTCGGGATAATCAGGTAACGGTGGTAAGTTTGGAATTTCAGGAACTTCAGGAAACTGCTTTTCAGGGCTAAAGTTTACAACCCCGTCCCTTACCCGCTCTGGCTTATTAACGGTCGCTCCAGGTCCAAGATATAGGACCCCCGGATAACTTCCTGAATTCGTTATTTTACAGGAGGTTGAGTTGCCAAAAACAACTTTGCCTCTATTTGTTCCCACCGGCCCCTCAATCCAAGCACTACCATTAAGTTCATTGATAGATCTGGCAATACTAATATTATCCCTTGTAAAGACAGCATAATCAAAGGTAAAACTACCACCGCCACCACCGTTATCGCCGGGAACTGGCGGCTTGCCAGTGGCGGAGCTCCATCCTGGCAGCAACAAGGTTAAATCCTCTGCCGTACTTTCCGCCCCCTGTGCTCCTCTGACCCGGCCTTCGGACTCAATCTTTAATCCTTCCGCAACTTCTGATATGGTAAATTTGATTGAATAGTCGTCACCATTACCTTTAATAAAGTCCTTTTCCAGGTCCCCATGGTAGGTTATGGGAAAGCTGTCATAAGGGAAAAAATCCTCTGTTTGAAGTAATCCTATTGCAGCATCCACACCTGATCTGGCAAAGAAGAAGGCCTGTGTTTGATTTTCATTCCTTGTGGCATGTATTGTCCTGGAGGAACTGGCTTGCCAGAACATGCCGCTTATCACTACAACAATAAAACCTGTTATTAAAGCGGCAATCATGGCTATGCCTTTTTCTGACTTTAATAAATTCCTTATTCTTATCATGATAACGCCTCCCAAATATAATACAGGTTTTGCTATTTAACTGACTCCTTAACTGATAAGTAATTAACCTTGCTGTGCTTCTGAAATTATCCTGCTAAAACTCAATGTTTCTAACTTCCCTACTAATCACATAGTAACATAATTTACTATAAAAAAATCCATCATTACCATTAAATTTATGAAAATAATCTAACATGTTTAAAAATATATAAATCTAACGAAATACTACATTAACTACTTTTTTCTATAATTAGTTATCCCAAATTCCTTTGTACAGCTTCGGGATCAAGGGATCTATTTAGCACTTCCTCCAAACTGATAACATTAGCTTTATACAATTCTTTTAGTGACATATCTAAGGTTTGCATACCAAACTTGACCCCTGTCTGAATTTGGTTTATTAGCTGAAAGGTCTTTCCTTCCCTGATAAGATTTCTAATTGCCGGTGTTGCCAGCATTATTTCCACAGCCAGCACCCTGCCCGCCCCGTCTATTCTTGGTATAAGCTGCTGGGCCACAACTCCCTGCAGAGTATTGGCCAATTGTGCCCTGATCTGCTGCTGCTGCTGGGGCCAAAATACGTCGATAATTCTTTCTATGGTCTGGGAGGCATTTAAGGTGTGCAAAGTTCCAAAAACCAAATGCCCGGTCTCTGCGGCAGTAATAGCCGTTGCAATGGTTTCAGCATCCCTCATTTCACCCACCAGTATCACATCGGGATCTTCCCTCATGGCAGCCCTCAAAGCCGAGGCAAAAGAGTGGGAATCCTTGCCAATCTCCCGCTGGTTGATTAGGGATTTTTTACGATTATGTACAAACTCAATAGGATCTTCCAGGGTGATAATATGCTTGGAGAAATTCTCATTTATATAATCTATTAAAGTAACCAGGGTTGAAGATTTACCATTCCCTGCCGGTCCGGTAATTAACACCAACCCCCCGTTTTTCTTAGCTAAGGATTCTAAGATAAGGGGCAAACCCAGTTCCTTTAAAGTATAAATTTCAGATCTAATAAGCCTTATAGCAATGGTAGGATGCCCCTGCTGATGATAAGCATTGACACGAAAACGCATACCATTAGCCATCTCATAGGAAAAATCTATATCCAGATTGCTTTTGAAGGAATCATACTGATTCTCACAAGTAATATCCCTAAGCATCAAATCAATCTGCTCATCCGTCAAGAAAACTGCATACTCCGGCAACAACTCCCATTGCCTCTGAATATACGGATCATCAAAAAACTTAAGCTCACCATTTACCCGAAAACAAGGGGGCTTCCCCACCGATATATGAATATCAGATGCCTCATATTTCAAAGCAAGTACCAAAAGCTCTTTAATATTAATACCCCCACCCCCAAACAAGTTAACCTCAAGGTGCCAGTCACCGTTTCGTTAACTTAATTACAGCAGTCGCTGAAATCCCTATATTTTCACCAATTTCCTTTAAAGTATAACCCTGTAGCAATGCCTCTCGTACATAATCAACTTTATACCGAATCAAGTCTCTTCTTCTCGATCCCCTTTTAAGATGCTCAAAATCTGTGGAACTTAGATTTGTATCCCTTAATATTTGATCAAGGTCCTTTCTGGTCGGAGATTTTTTACTAGGTTGAATAGCCAAGACAAATGACTCATCCCCTAAGACATCTATTTCATCATATTCCTCTTCATCTTCCTGCTCAACATAGGCTGAGTATTTTTTTATTGCTTCTGCTCTATTGTCGGACATCATGTTTAATAAAATGTTAATGTCCACAAGTCCCTCTTGATTGTCGCGGTAATCTATGTCGCTGCTCCATTTATAATGCTGGACTCTCTGGCAAATCCCGGCTTTAACCGGATTCTGATGAATATATCGCAATACTGCAAATAGATATTGTTCGTTTTGTATAGGAATTGCTTTATACCGTCCATTAAAAATATGCCCTGTGCGCTTACGGCTCTTGTTGTAGTAGCGACCATAACTGCTGTTAATAAGATGCATTAATTTACTAAGACTGATGCCAGTGGTTTGAAGAATTAAGTGGTAGTGATTTCCCATCAATACATAACCAAAGAGAAGGAATTCCTTTAACCTCTTTCTTTTTTGAAGCTCATTCAGCAAAAATAATTTGTCTTCTGTTCTTTGAAATATGTATTCCCTATTGTTCCCCCTCTGAATCACATGATAAATAGCTCCACTATACTCCACCCTAGGCCTTCTGCCCAAAACAATACACCTCCTGCTATATTCTTATTGGAGGTATGCCTAAATAATAAGTTAATAAGTTAGGTGCCTGGCACCCTATTCAACTGTCCACTGACCATTTCTCAGGATGTAGCTATTATTGTTAGGGGATGTTGGCCACTCCATTATGTAAACACCCTCTAACTGTTCTTTTAGCGAATCGGTATTAATACCCGGTCCACGGGGGTCGTTGTTTTCGTTTGACAGCATCCATTGCAGGGTGGCACTGTTTAGGATTTTTATGTTGGCTTGATCCACTCTATCTCTGGATGTCTGCTTTGCCGAGCTGTAAAATGGTACCGCTATTGCAACTAGAATGGCTATGATTATGAGCACTACCAGCAGTTCTGTAAAAACAAACCCTCGACTATTTGTTGATTTGATTGTGTTAGTACGGTGGTTGGCATTCGCAATCCCTGATTTTGTTGTCACCGATATCTAACCTCCCGCAACTGTTACCAACATATTATGCTAAAGCAACACCCCTGACGTGTCTAAGCCAGAGGTGTGCTTCATTCTAGTCAATTAAGTTAATAAGTTAGGTGCCTGGCACCCTAATTCTCTATTAGTCCCACATTGTACTTGACAATGATGTTCCAGCAGAAAAAGTCTTGCCTCCTACTGTACCACTAACTAAACCTCTAAGTGGAGTACCACCAACACTATAGGTAGCAGAACCAGGTCCTGTCGGAGTAGATTGTAAATAGGTACCCACTAAAGCAGCTAAATCTGTGGGGTTACCTCCGCTGTTATTAGCTTGGTATTGACTTATAGCACCATCAATAATTCTTAAGTTGGCCTCCACAGCCCTTCTCTCTGCAGTTTGTTGTGAATTATTATACAAAGGCACAGCAATAGCAGCTAAAATCCCGATAATAACTACAACTACCATCAATTCCACCAGAGTGAAGCCTTTACGGTTTTTTAAGGTGTAGCATAGTCTGTTAAACATGTTTTCACCTCCTTTCGATTAAATTTTTTCTAACTCTAAAATTATTCCTATAAATCAGCCTCGGACACTAGGTCTTTTAGTAGCTTTATGCGGTCGGGTGTTTCTTCTACCCATAGGACGTAGGTTGGGTTAGCTGTGTTTCCTAGGTTCCTTGATATGCTCATGCTGGCAGTGGAGACACCGCTTAGTTCGCTGAGTAAATCCCGGGTGACTCCTAGGCTTTCGTAAGCACCTGAGCCTGATTTGGTTACCAGGGGGGCTTTTGTTTTTTGCCGGGGGGCGTCAAGGCTGGTTAGGACGCTTTTTACTTGGACTTCGATGTCTTTAGTGCAGAGAACCATTAGCTGCTTGCCAAATCGATCATCCTCGGTGTATATGGTTGTGAGCTTATCCCCAAAGCCAAATTGGCTTAGCCTTTTGGCTGCATCCTCGGCGACTATGTGGCTTAGGGTATATACAAAGCGGGTTTTGTTTTCTTCTTCGACCTTGGCCGGTATGTCAACCTGATTTATAAGTTCATTTACCTTTTGTATACCCTGGGTTGTACCCTGAACCCAAATGGTATTGGGGTTTGAATCTAAATATATGCTTTTGACACCTTGGATGCCTAACTGACTAATCAATCCTTGTAGGTCCTTTGATGATATATAATATGTATCAAATCTGATTAGTATCATCTGGTTGAAGAAGTCTTTTTCCAGGGTGCCCGATGACCCAATTACTATGATGTCGCCATTTTGTATATAGGACAGACCCCTGCTTTGGATCAGCATATCCAGGGCAGTCCGTGGAGTTACGTTTTGAACACTGAAGTTTATCTCCTCGGTTGTAACATCTGCCAGGATAATATTAACCCCCATTTTTATAGCCAGGGCAGATAGCACATCCCTTAGGTCAGCATTTCTAACTTCCATTGTCATAGTTCCAGATTCTGCATAGGCCTGGGTGCTTGGGGCTGAGTTCAGGTTGAAAAAGGATAGCATAGGGCTAAAGACAAAGATGGCAGTGAGAAAGAGTAGCTTTATGTTTCTAGTGGTTATTTTGATCATTGCTGCCACCGCCTTGTTCACCAGTATTTTTGTCCTCTTCCTGTTGGATTATTTCTGTCTTGGTTTTCCCGTTAATATCTAGTTGAATGATCTCTATTTCAGATTTAAGTACCACAGTATCCTTTTTTACCTCTTCCAGGAATAGTCCTGGTGAAAGCTCGGTTCCCACCTCAGCAATGTGGGAGATATTGCCCACCTGGATGATGGCCATATCTTTGCCGCCACCGCCGGTTATTACTCCCTTAAGGAGCATGGTCCCGGCAAAGGGGTCCCTGATATCATCACGATTTTCTATCTGCCTTTTGGTATCGGGCAGATAGGTGTAGCTAGGGTTTTGTCCGGTGTTTGGGTTAGAGCTGTTCTGTGTGGTGGTTATTGGGTTGTTTGCTGGTTGATTTGCCTTACCCATAAGATCATAGTTTATCTTTATTAGAAAGGCCGCTCCTATGACAACCACCATTGAGATAGCGGAAATGATAAACACCTTTTTATTAGCTTTTATTAAAGGGATTATTTCATCATGTCTGGTGTTGTTAAGCTTGTCCCAGATACGCTTTAACTTTTCGGCAGTTGATTCCTTGTCGGACATGGTCTTACCTCCCAAAAACCTTTTATTCGAGGAAGTTGCTTGTACAATTTACAAAGAAAATAAAAATTAAAATGTTATTTCAAATAAAAGGCTTTGGCAGTCAACTCCACCTGGATGGAAGATAAATTCCCGCCCTTGCCGATTTTTACTTCTTCCGTACGTAAGGCACGCGGGCCTGCCTGTAGTTCGTCCAGCAGGTTGAGCAGCCCATGATATTGCCCCTCCAGGGTTAAAAAGATGGGAATTTCATAGTGTTCCTGCTTCGACTCATATTGTCCAAATTTTATTTGTTTAATTTGCATTCCACTTTTGGCAGCCTTACTTTCCAGTAGTTTGATTAATAAATTCTCCCTGGGTTCCTTAGGCATTATCTCCTCTAACATTTTGAGCTCCTGCTGGAAGTGCTCGGATTGGTCCCTAATCTTCACCAGAGACTGCAGCTGTGATGTGGCCTGGGTTACTGCCGCTTGTTCAGTCTGCAATTCCTGCCTGGCTTGATTTAACAGACCCACCTGTTTGTATATCAACAAGAGAATGAGCAATAGGGCAACAATACCGATTATTAAAGGCAATTCTGCTTTGGTCAACTTTGCTGTCAAATTCACTCACCTGCCTTTTTGTTTGCGGCCTGGGCAGGCTTCTTTAAGTTTAGCATTGCCTTGATCTCAAACCTTCTCTGTACTTGTCCATTGATAGTCTCTTCTGTGGAAAAGGTGCACCTTACTTCCGTTAATCCGGATATTCCCTGAAGCTTCTCCAGCCAGTTTGCCACCGAAGAATTGTCCGGGGCCCAACCCTGGAGCACAACTTCTCCATTGGGTGTTTCCTCAACCTCCTGCAGTTTTTGCACCTGGGCCTGGACATCAGCCACAGCCTGCTGAACTAAAGAGGCGTTCTTTGTTGATTTAGTGCTGCCTTCTTCATAAACATACTTAGCTGTAAAGCTGTCCAACCAGATATCGGGAGGAATGCTTCGGCCTATATCTTCTAAGATTACCGACCATTCTGGGCTTCCTTCCGTAGCCTGACGCACTATATTCTCCACTTTATTTTTGTGATTCTGGAGCTCTGCAAATTGCCTTAGATCTCCCGCTTGTATTTGCAGGGTTTCCCTTTCCCTTTGGATGTCAGCAATTTCGTTATGAACCTGACTTGTCAGGAACGATAAGGTGCAGTAAACAGCGATAAAAAGCAAGAGAACCAGACTTCCCACCGCCAACAGCTTCTTCTGCTTTCTCTTTTGCTCCTGCCTGGCTATAATTTCAGGGGGTAGTAAATTAATTCTTATTTGCATATTACCCTTCTAACCCCCGTAGGGCCAGGCCAATGCTTGCAGAAAATTCTGGGGCCTCTTTTTTTATATCATTAGTTGGCAGGTAATCTCCCAGGGCTGTCAGGGGGTTGATAATCTCAACCGGGACTTCTAGCTCCTGGTACAGGAATTCTTTTAGACCGGGTATCTGGGCACCCCGTCCGCTAAGAAATATGGTATCCACTGCATTGTCACTGCGCTGGGTTAAATAATAATTTACCGATGAGCGTATATCATCCGCCAGGATGGAGCCCCAGGCAACGGGGAATACATTATAAGCTTCCGAAATTTCTTCCTCCTTAGCTGCTGCAACCTGGGGTAGTGCAGTCAGGATTTCCGACAGTTGTAGTTTCATCTCCCTGGCATAGGATTGCAGGGAATAGGGAATTAGCCTGGCAAAACGGGGAATCCCCCCGCTAATAAGCAGTAATGTGGCTAGCCCATTCGCTATTTCGGCCAATAGCACTGTTCCGGAAAGGCGATTCTCCGGTATAACCCTCAGGAGGGCCAGGAAGGAGGCATCAACAATTACAGGCTGCAGCTTGGCCTTCTCCAGTACCTTCAAAAAATTATCCAGCATTTCTCTCCTGGCTGCCACCATCAGCACTTCCAACTCCGTGCTGCTTTCACCGGCATGTTCTCCCACCACGGAAAAATCAAATATTAGTTGAGGCATGGGTATGGGAAAATAATCAGCGGCCTGAAATCTTAGGGCCTGGGCCAACTTCTTTTCCGGGATCTTGGGAAAAGTGGCATTTCTCATAAATACACCCTGGTTGGAGATGCCCAGCACTACTTCGCGACTTTTGATCTGATATGTACTCCAAAGGTTCTCCAGGGCGACGGCCACCCTTTCTGTATCTATAATGACACCTTCTATCACGGCTTCTTCCGGAATGCTTACTTTAGCAATAGCTTCAATGCTTGCTGAACGGGCTGTTCCCCTAAGCTGCACAGCCCTAATTGCTCCGGTGTCAAATTCTAAGCCCACCGCGGGGGTTGATTTAAGTAAACCCATGCTTGTGATTTCCTCCTCAGGTGCCCCTTGTTGTCAGTTTTATTTTGCTACCGTTGTCACCACGGTAAAGATCGGCAGGTAAATAGCAATTACTACCCCACCAATGGAGGCACCTACAGTAATCAGTAATAGGGGTTCAATAATTGCCGTTAGTCCCTTGGTCATGGTGGCAACTTCCTCCTCGTAAAAGTCCGCCACCCGGCCTAAAAGCTGGGATAACTGCCCGGTCTCCTCACCCACGGCAATCATATTAATTACCATGGGTGGAAATAGTCCACTTTTTTTGAGGGGCGCCGCAATGCTTTGCCCCTCTTGGATACTGGATCCGGTAAACTTCATGGCCTCGGCAATTTGGCTGCTGCCAGTGGCGGGGCCAACGGCAGCCAGGGCCTGCAGTACCGGGATACCTCCTGACAGTAAGGTTGCCAAGGTCCGAGAAAAACGTGCGATAGTAACCTTTTTGAAAAGATCACCGAAAATTGGCAGCCGAAATTTTATATTTTCCCAAATCCTATGTCCAAAACTGCTCGCAATAAATATCTTCATACCTATCACGAAAACAATCAGGCCAACTATATACATATACCAGGAGCTGCGTAGGGACTCACTGAAAGCCATGATAATTTTGGTAGCAAGGGGTAATTCTATTCCCTCAGGGAAAAAGCCCACAAAGATGGGTACTACAAAAAACATCATGGCCAATACAACCAAACCGGCAAATATTAATACCACTGAAGGGTAAAAGGTGGCCGCTTTGATACTATCCCGGAGGCTCTTTTCTCGCTCAAGCTGTTCAGAGAGCCGTCTTAAAATTTCATGTAGGGAACCGCCTATCTCACCTGTTCTGACCATTTCCACATACATGGTATTAAATATCTTGGGATGCTCACCTAGGGCATCGGAAAAGCTCATGCCTCCCTCTACTTTCTTAGCTACCTCAGATACACTTTGGGCCAACTGGGGGTTATTTGACTGCTCACCCAGGGTATAGAGACAGCGGGTCAGGGGAATGCCGGCATTAAGCATGGCGGATAACTGCCGGGTAAAAAAACTAAGATCCGCTATCTTTATTTTCTTGCTGAATAAGCTGGATGATTTCTTTTTCTTGGCATCCGCTATTTCATTTATTTCCAGCGGAACATAGCCCATACTGCTTAGCCTGGAAGCTGCAGTCCATTCATTATCGGCCTCCAATCGACCATCTAAGGTATTGCCTGTTTTATCCATTACTTGATATGAGTACAAAGGCAAGGCTATCTCCACCTTATGTCTAATTTAGAAGCTAAAGCCTTTATTTAGGGCCCGCTCCAGCTCAAGTCTGTCAACACAACGTTCCAGGGCCATATTCCGGGTGATTTTCCCTGATAGGCAAAGGGTTGCCAGGGCTTGATCCATGGTCTGCATCCCGGCGCTGCGGGAGGTCTGCATTACGGTATAGAGCTGGTGTTCCTTTCCTTCCCGGATCAGGTTTCTAACTGCCGGGTTAGTCAGGAGAAGTTCAACCCCTATTACCCTTCCTTTGCCGTCGGAGCGGGGAATGAGCTGCTGGGCCACCACCGCCTGCAGTGAGTCTGCCAACTGCTGCCGAACCTGGTTTCTCATACTGTCGCTGTAAACATCCACAATCCGGTGAACAGCCAGGGCAGCGGTTTGGGTGTGCAGGGTGGAGAAGACCAGGTGTCCTGTTTCAGCAGCGGTTAAAGCAATGGAGATGCTCTCCATATCCCTCATCTCACCCACCAGTATGACATCCGGATCATGGCGCAGCACATGCCTCAGGGCGTTGGCGAAGGAGTGGGTGTCTATCCCCACTTCCCTTTGCTTGATCATGGATTTTTTATGGCTGTGTAAAAACTCTATGGGGTTTTCTATAGTCACAACATTAAGGGCACGCTCTTGGTTAATTAAATCAATGATGGATGCCAGGGTGGTTGATTTACCACTGCCTGTTGGTCCGGTAACAAGGACTAAACCCCTGGGCAAACGGGATAAATCCCTTACTGCCGGTGGCAGTCCCAAACTATCAAAGGAGGGTATGCTCATGGAAACCACCCTGAAATTTGCTGCCAGGGAGCCCCTTTGCCACATAATATTTCCCCGAAAACGGCTTAGTCCCGGAACTGAATAGGAAAAATCCAGCTCCAAATCCCTATCCAGCTGCTCCCTTTGGTGGGGCTGCAATATTGGAAAAATCAATTCTTCAATGTCCTTTGGCATAAGTTTCGGAAAATCCATGCGCACCAGTTCTCCATAAACCCTAACCACCGGGGGAACCCCTGCAGATATGTGAAGGTCCGAGCCGTCCATTTTCACAGCCTGGGCCAGTATATCACCAATTGTAGGTATATTAATTTCGCTCATAATACCACCCTCATTACTTCCTCAAGGGATGTAATACCCTGTTTGGCTTTGTCTAAACCGTCTTCACGCAGTGTGATCATACCTTCAGCCACTGCCACCTTTTTAATATCCCTGGCGGAAGACCTTTCCAGGGCTAAACGCTGTATATTCTCGCTTATAAAAAGCAGCTCGTAAACTCCAACTCTGCCACGGTAGCCGGTATTGCTGCATCTCATGCAGCCCCTTGGGTGATACAAGGTAACGGATTTCTCCCAGCTTTCCAGTGGAAAATCCGGTATGCTGCTCAATTCCTCCCGGGTCTTTAGGTATTTTTCCTTACAATGGGGGCAGAGCTGTCGTACTAAGCGCTGGGCCAGCACACATACAAGGGATGATGAAATCAAAAATGGCTCCACACCCATTTCAATCAATCGACTGACTGCCCCAGGTGCATCATTGGTATGGAGGGTGGAAAACACCATGTGTCCCGTCATGGCTGACTCAATGGCAATTTTAGCAGTCTCCCTGTCCCGAATTTCACCAACCATAATCACATCCGGGTCATTCCGCAGAATAGATCTTAGGCCCGAGGCAAAATTTAGTCCTGCCTGAGTGTTGATCTGGATTTGATTTATGCCAGCCATTCTATACTCCACCGGATCTTCAACGGTTATAACATTTTTTAGCACCCGATCCACTGAACCAAGGCTGGCATATAGGGTTGTGGTTTTACCACTTCCAGTTGGTCCAGTTACTAAGATCAGTCCGTAGGGCATCTTGATAACTTCTTTATATTTTTTTAGGATAGAGGGGTTTACACCCAACTCCTCCAAGGTAATCACCCGGCTGGAACTATCCAAAAGCCGCAGAGTAAGTCTTTCACCAAAACTTGTGGGCAGGGATGCCACCCTGATATCAATGTTTTTACCCTCAACCTTTAGGGACATTCTACCGTCCTGGGGTATCCGGCGTTCGGCTATATCCATATTTGCCATAACCTTTATCCGAGAAACCAGGGAGGCATGTATTTTTATAGGGGGCTCCATGACATCATGCAGCACTCCATCTATCCGAAAGCGCACCCGGGAAGCTTTTTCGTAGGGCTCTATATGTACGTCGCTGCATTTGGCAGCTACTGCCTGGGAGATAATCATATTTGCCAGCTGAACAGCGGGTTTTTGGTCGGAATCCTCCGATGCTCCCAGGATATCTTCCTCCGGGATGATTTCTTCCTCTGTTTTATCAAATTCAATGCTCGCCCGAATTTGCTTTTCTATAGCCACCTCCAGCTCGCTATCGGGGGCAAATACCGGCTTTATATCAAACCCGCTTAACAAACGGAGATCATCAATAACCATAATATCGGTGGGTCTTTGCATAGCCACCAATAGTTTTCCTTCACTAAAGGCAATGGGCAGTGCCCTGTAGCGCTTAATGGCATCATTTGAAATGGTAGTTAAGGCTGCCGGATCTATTGGATAATTTTCCAGGGAAACAAAGGGAACGCCAGCCCTTTTGGCAATAACCTTGGCAATATCATCCTCGCTGCAGTAACCCAGTTCAATTAGAGAATGACCGATCATAGCTTTCTTACCCTGCTTGAGGGACTGACTACTCAGGGCATTATCTAACTGTTCCTGGGTAATGACTCCTTCCCTAACTAACCAGGTTCCCAGGTAATTATTGTTTTGCTTTAAATTCATCCTTTGCCTCCATGATAGGCTAATACTTTAAAACGTTAAAATAAAAAGCCCATAACTGTAAGGTTTAACTTAGGTCATGGGCCTGATTTCCTAAGGCAACCCGGCCGCCATCGGATTTCTCCTTTAGGCCCGTGGTTTTGCGTCCTCTCCTTTCGGAAAGTTTGCCTTTAAAAAACAAGTATTTATTTAATAAGTTACAATATTTTATCACCAAAATCCAGTATACCAGCTAATTATTTTTTCGCCAACCAAGGCAGCTATTAGTGAGCCTAAGGCTAAGAAGGGACCAAAGGGTATTGGGTCCTTTCTGCCCTTTTGACCTGTGGCCAAAAGTATAATTCCAATTATACCCCCAATTAGAAAAGCCAGGAATAGGGCAATCATTACCAACTTAAGCCCAAGGAACATTCCCATCACTGCGGCCAGCTTAATATCTCCGCCACCCATACCACCTTTGGATGCCACTGCTATAATAAACAACAATGTGCCAGCAACAAAGAACCCGATGGTTCCTGTTTTAAGCATTTCAAATGATTGTAAATATATCAGGGGGAGGCCCAGCACACCACTTACCAGCAATACTCTATTAGGTATAATTTGATGATATAGATCTATCACAGTAACAACAAGTAACATAGAGAAGAAAACCAGCATGGCTAGGGTTTCCCAGCCGACACCCCATTTCCAAAGGGCAGTCAGGTATAGAATGCCTGTAGCCAACTCAACCAAAGGGTACTGCCAGGATAATCTGGTATCACAATAACGGCATCTGCCACCCAGTACAAGGAAACTTGCCACCGGCACTAAATCCCAGGGTTTGATTCTAGTATGACAGGCCAAACAGTGTGATGGGTTGGTAATAACCGTTTCACCCCGGGGTATTCTGTAGATACAAACATTTAAAAAACTTCCCACCAACAGTCCTAAGACAAAGATAGCTATATACTCTAACATTAATTACTCACACTGTTCCTTATTTTTAATCATGTAATAGCAGATTCCAACATTAATATTTATTGAAACTGTATTCGACTAATTTATAAAAAATCCTATATAAATAATATAAATTTGCCAATATTTAATAAAAATTTAATGTATAAAAATTGGCCGGGTTTTTTGACAACCCCGACCAAATTTCTTAAATTCTTTTAATCTTTTTAAAACTGGTATCCAAATATGGCGACAGTGAGGCACCCTCGTCTCCGCCTGCTGTTCCTCCTACCACCAGCTCTTTGATGGCCATGGTGGGCTGGGCATCTGAAACAGGCGCCCCCTGACCGTCCTTACCACAGGTACCGATGGTAAAGCCCAAATCAGAGCCGACCCGCTCCACCATCCGCAATACCTCCGGTCCATTTCCGGTAAGGGTGGCACCCCGCACCATGGAACCGATTTCACCGTCTTTGATTAGATACCCTTCAGCCACATCAAAAACAAAATCTCCCGTGGTGGTATTGACCTGTCCGCCGCCCATCTTTTTAACCAGCAGTCCATTTTTATAACCTTTAATAATATTTTCAGGTTCTTCCTTGCCCGGCCCAATATAGGTATTGGCCATTCTGGGCAGGGGTTTATGCTGGTAGGATTCCCTTCGTCCATGACCATTGGATTCCCGGTTTTCCTTGGTTGCCGACAAACGATCATATAGATAATCCGTTAGTATACCATTTTCAATCATGGTTACCTTTTCAGAGGGTACTCCCTCATCATCAAAACGGTAGGAGCCATATCGATCCGGCATGGTGGCATCATCCACCACAGTCACCAGTTCACTGGCCACCTGCTGTCCCTTCATGCCCGAGTAGACCGAGAGCTGCCTCTGCTCTAAATCAGCCTCCAGCCCATGGCCACAGGCCTCATGGACCATGGTGCCACCAGCTTCCCCGGCCATAACCACCGGCATCTTTCCCGAAGGGGCCGGCAGGGCGTCCAGCATGCTCACAGCTCGTCTGGCAGCATTCCGGGCCAGGGCCTCCGGGTCGTACTGTTCAAACAGCTCAAAGCCATTGTGACTGCCCACTGCATCATAGCCGGTCTGGATCTTACCATTTTCCGAGGCCACCACATTGACCATCAGCCTGGTACGCACCCTTTCGTCTTCAACAAAGGTACCCTGACTGTTGGCGATGGTTACCCTTTGAACTGTATCGCCATAACCTACAATGACCTGTTTTATCTTTTCTCCGTTCACAGCCCTGGCAGCATTATCTACTTTCCTGACAAGCTCCACCTTATCATGGGTAGGTACATCCTCGGGCCTGGTTTTAATCTTAAAATCCACTAGGGGCTTAATAGTTGTTAGATCAAGGTTAACATCTCTTTTGCCCCCCTGGGCCGCATGGCTAACTATTTTAGCTGCCTCCAGCAGTCCTTCCTTGCTGGTATCATTGGTATAGGCATAGGCAGTGGCCTCACCGGACAGTACCCTTAGACCTGCCCCGGCATCAAGGCCGGAATTAACCCTCTCAATGCGGCCAGCTTCCATGCCTATGCCCGTGCTTTGTTTTTCTTCTAAAAAAATATCCGCAAAGTCTCCCCCGTTGGACAGGGCAACACCAAGCACCTCTTTTAATAGCTGTTTATCAACCAATAATAACGCCTCCCAAAGCAAATACTGGTAATATATTAGCCCTTTATCATTCTATTGTCTACTTTCTTAAAGATGTTTATTCATTTGTATTTACCTGGAAGGTGTCAAAAAGGGGTTTTGCCTGCCAAAGGACCAATTTTTTACCTCCTCTTGTAAAAGTCCTACATCCCCTGGTTCCAGGAAAAAAATCAGCATCGTGAACTTCGCGACAACCTGATCCGGTGGCAAATAACCAGGTACCTCGCCAGGCAAAGGATCGGCTCCTGTCAGGTCCTCTTCTTTAGACTCGGTTAGAGCTTTGGTGATCAGTAGTTCTCTTATTTCGGTGAGATTAGACTGGTTTTCTAAATACCCGACGATTCCACAGAGCCTGTTGTAATCACCTGACAGCTCAATCTCCAAAGACAGGGCAAAACATCCTTCTTCCTGGGTTATACCGATAGTTCGAAGACCAATTAGCCTGACCCCCGCCTCCCTTAGGCTGCGATCCAGATTTACCAGGAACTGACCGTCCCGATAGTTGGCAGCGAAGTTTTTATACAGGGACTCTAAATTGGCCTCTAAGGCAATAAGCCCCTCCCTGTTTTTCTCAACCATACCTATGTCCTTACTGATACTGGCTAATTCTGACCTTGCCAGGGCAATGGCCACCTTGCCCTGGTAAATCTCCCTTACAAGTATACATAATATTGCCAGGTAGATTAGGCATAATCCTAGAACAACCAATCTAAAGGACTGACTTTGTACTTTTATCTTCCTGTTAAACAATTCCTTAATTACCTCCCCCTACTCCTATAGAGGCAGTAATTGTATAGCTGTAATCGCCTGAGGACACTTCCTTTATTTCATCTAATTTTATAGAAGACAGCTCCCTTAGCTGATTTAGTGCAAATATCAGCTTGCCGATATTTTCCACCCCCTCACTGCTACCTCTGATTAGCAGCGAGTTTGGCGGTGGTACCGGCCTCTCTTCCTCGTCAAGGGCTTCCTCGGCTATATGATATAAATGTATCTTATTTATCCATATCCCCTCGGGAATCTGACTGCTTAATTCGGCCAGAAAAACCGACCAGTTTTTCCGACCCTTGATCAATTTATTTAAATGAAGTACTTTTTCCTGAGCTTCACCCTGTCGCAGTTTAATTTCCTGGAATTCCCTAGTAATTGGTCTATATTGGTCAAGCTGTGCTTCTACTGCTAATAAATCAGCCTGCACCTCTTTTGCTGTTACCATACTGAAATAAAGAAGGAACCCCAAGAACAAAACAATTAAGCCAAAACCATAGGGCCTAAGCTGTTTCATCCCACCAGTATCCCTGGGTGTTAAATCTTCAGGCAGGAGATTAACCCGGTAATTCATCGACAAACCTCTCCCAGGGCCAAGCCAGCGGCCATTGAATATTGTGGTGCCAGGGTCTGCGGGACACCCCTTTCGTCCTTCAACATCGGATAGCCAATTTGGACAGGCAGTCCCAAGCCTTCCTCCAGACCTTCGGGTAATCCAGCCAGCTCACTGCCACCACCTGTTATGAGCAATCTCTCCGGCCTGCCGGCCATCTCCTGTAAACGAAAGGCTTCCAATTCTTCATTAAGCCCTGTTATTAGCTGATGTACGACCTGTATACCTGAACTGGCTCCATGGGCAAAGTTCCTGACCCAGGACAGTCTTCCTTCATTAATAATAATAAAATCGCTGGAGTCATATCCCACATCTATAACCCCTTGTATTTTGGTTGCCTCAGGTTTACAGGTTTCTCTATGGAAGACCCTCCAAAGATTCAATATAGATAGTTCAAGGTTTAATAGGATAAGATTAGCCCGTTCAAATATTTCATAAAAACCATAGAGCAGGGAGTGGGGGACAACGGCAAGGAGTATCTTAACCTCCTGGCGATCCTTTCTTCCCTTTATCCTCTCCAATACTATGGGCCGAACTTCAGCCTCAGAAACCGGTACGGATAGTAATTTCTGCGCTTCCCAATTAGCAGCTTTAGCAAGCTCCTTGGTGGGCATATCTGGCATGATTAACTGGTGAATAATTACCTGGGGAGCCCCAAGTTGGGAAACAACCCTGTTTCCCTGTATTCCCAACTGCCCAATGGCCTTCTTGAGTAATTCTGCATTTTTTTTATGGCTGCTGTCCCCAAATTCCAGGATTGGGCAGGCAATCCTATGGGAGACCCTCCAGCTTAGACCATTTCTTTGCATACGAACTATTTTGATGCTATGATTCCCTAAGTCAACGGCACAAATCTCGTTTCTTAACCAGTAACTCATACATTTCATCCGTTCTTTACTTTTCATCTGATTGATTGGTATTAAGGTAAGTCATTCTAACCCTGCTGGTAGTTACCGCCACTTTAATGTATATAAATTTATTCAATCCCCTGTGTACCATTGCAATGGTGCCGGGATTGGCGGAAGTTCCCTTCGGGGTAAATGACATGGTGGTGTCGTTAAAGGTAAAGGCTGCAAATTCTATTCCTTCGGGTAGGTAAACCCGCTTAATCCTCTTCATTTGATTGCCCTCGGCCAGCCTCAGCTCATAATAATGGCCGGTGGAGGCTGTACTAAACCTGATATCGTAGAAGGAGCTGTTATCCGTCAAGGAACGCTGCTGGAGATATCGGATATCTGCTACCAGCTCCCTTGCTATCCTTTCCAATTGATGCTTATGCAGATGACCTGGCCAAAGGGCTAGGGTGGTAGTCAGAAGAAAAATAAAGATGCACAGGACAAGGATGGTCTCAATAATTGTAAAGCCATGTTCCCTCATAATAAATACACCTTAGTTCAACTAAAATACCGGATATAGTTCACGCCATCTAACCAACATAGGGCGGTAGGGGGCGATGCCTTGGACAAAATTTATTGACTGCTCTTCAAATGAGTAAGTGGAACTATCACTCACCTGTACTGAACCTGGTTGCTTGATTACTGTGCCGCAGATTGTTCGGCCAAATAGGGAGGAGTGATTACCCAAAAGGCAGGTAGGTGTAAAAATAACAGCCCAGAGGGTACAGCCACCGGCCAGTTCAACCTGCCGGGAACTGATTATTGTCAGGGAGTCCTCGGCTTCCCCTGGCTGCAAACAGCCTTCCACGGTTATTTTTCCGTCCACCGCCAGGATAAACCTACCCCTAAATTCTCCCTGCCCAAATAGCGTTAAATCTCCCCGGTGATAAAAAATAGCCTCCTGGGGGTCTTCATTGCCTCCCAGCAGTAGGGAGTTGCCTGGGTCGACGCCCTCAGTAAATTGGCCTGGTAAAAAGGCCCTTTTCACGGTGGCCTGTAGGCTCCTTCTAGCTAAGACCTTGCCCTCTTCATCCTCAATAGTACCCTCTGAATTAAAGTGCCACACTTCATTGCTGCCATCCCCAATTTCCCCCACCGCTCTGGACACCTTAACGCTCTGTCCCTGACCCAGGTTTGTAACAAAATCGGACCAAACAAACGAACTTTCCGCCAAATATTGTAAAGTGAGTTCTACACCTGCATCTGCAAGGTAAAGGGCCTTGGTAAGGTTAATCTCGTCACTGGTTCCCTGCCTTTCACGACTGGCAACTGTCATAAAACCTACGGCTAAAACCATCAATAGGGCGGTGGTCATGATAACCATGGGCAGGGCAAAGCCATTATTGCAGCTCCCTATATAATTTGGGCGTAACCTTTGTCTGGAGCACCAGGCCATAGGGCTGCCAGTCGTATAGCTCATTACCCTTGTCACCCTCTTTGACATAGGTTTTTTCACCCGTAATGGTAATGACTACTGCATTTCCTTCCTGCTCAAATTTCAAAGAACAGATGTGGCTGGCCAGGGGTAGGGGAGATGATACCGGGCCAGTAAGCCTGGTGCTTCGTTCAACTTCCATGTCCACCGGATCATGGGAATAGGTAATATATCTAATGACCTCATTCCCAGCCCCGTCCCTTTCCGATCGGGTAATTTGAATGCTCCTTTGATCTACCCCAATGGTATATTCCAGGGCTTGGCGTATATCCCTGGACATACGGTTTGCAGCAAGTCTAAGGTTTTCATGAACATCCCCCCGGTAGTAGCCCTTTTTAGCCAGCAGGGTATGGTTTTGCACCAAGGAATAGTTTATGGCCAGTAGGATGCAGACCAGGGAGGTGACAACCATTATTTCTATCAGTGTAAAGCCTGCCTTGGTACTAGCAAAGGGGAGCTTCATTTACTGGTACCCCTGGCCTTCAAGGTAAAGAGCTCCACCTGGTTGCACTGTTTATCCTCTTCCCATCTAAAAACCTGGACCTTTATAGCCAATAGGTCAGATTGCTTATATTTCTCCACCTTATATTCATATACATACCCGGGGAATTGCTCAAAGCTTCCCGAAGCAGTTCTTTCCTGGTTGCTTCTACTTGACAAGATCTCTTCCATCTTTGCTTGGGCAAGGTATAAGGCTACGGATTGTTCCCTGGCTATATGGGCAGTAAAAAGGGCGGTGCTCATAACTCCAGAAAAGGACACAATAAGTACTGCCAGCAAACCTGTGGCGGTAACCGTTTCCAGCAATGTCAGTGCCTGACTTCCTAGAAGCTCCTTTAATGCTCCGAGATAATTAAATAAACTGTCCAGTTGTCATCACTTCCCCCATAGCGAACAACCCCCGCATTGGCACTGATCGTGCCATCCAATTCCCTTTCTAAGCGATCCCGCGCCGAGGTTGCTATACCAGTTATGGTAATGAACTTATATTTGCTATCCATATTTAAACCATTGGGGATATTTTGACCCCGGTTATAGCTGTATTGATTTCCTAAGGGGCATTTTTCAACCCATCGGTCTATATAGGGACCATTCCAACCACTGGTGGAATCCTTAGTGGCCAGCCCCGGGTCCTTTCCCTGTTCATTTGATTGGGGCCACTTCCCGGTATCCCCATAGTAGGCTAATACTCCCCCTTTGATGGCCTGAAAATCTGCCAGGGTAGCTGCCACTCTACTCTTTTCAATAGAGGCCACTGCATTGGGTGCAATTATCGAAGATAAAATACCGATAATTACGATAACCACCACTAATTCAACCAGGGTAAGGCCCTGGCAGTTTCTTAATAACATAGGCTGCTGGTTCCCCTTTAATTAGTTTACATAATACCTATTAGTTAACTAACTAAATCCGCCCACTACACTACTCATCATTGGCAACATTACCGCAAGGATAATAAATCCCACAATGCCGCCTAAGAAAACAATTAATATTGGCTCCATAATGCTTGATAGACGTCCCACCAAAATACCCACCTCCTTGTCGTAATGGAGGCCAACCTTTTCCATCATTTTGTCAAGGCATCCAGTTTGTTCACCTACGGCCATCATTCTTGCTGCCAGTGGAGGAAAGACTCCGCATTCTCCAAGGGGGGCCGATAATTCCGAACCACTTTGTACCCTTTCTAGAGCAACCCCTACCGCATCTGCCACCACGAGATTTCCCGTGGACTTTTGAACTACCTGTAGGGCCTGGGTTATGGTTACACCGCCCTTTAGGAGGGTGCCCAGGGTTCGACAGAAGCGAGCTGTGATAATTTTTGTATATACCAGGCCAAAGATAGGTGTCTTTAGGATTAATGAGTCTAATATTCTCCTGCCTCCGGGGTTGGATTTAATTTGTTTTAGAAGCAGTACAGGTACTGCTAATATAAGGGGACTCAAGTACCAAAACCTACTGAAAAACTCGCTGACAGCCATGACTATTTTAGTTGGTAGTGGCAAAGAAATTCCCATGACAAGAAGTACTTCAATAATCCTTGGCAAAATAAAGGTCAACATTACCGTTAAAGTTATGAGGGAAAATACAAGTACCGTAAGGGGATAAATCAAGGCGGATTTAAGCTTCTCATACAATTCATGCTCCCGCTCAAGGTGGTCAGCCAAGCGTTCCAGCACCTCATCAAGAACTCCCCCCAATTCCCCGGCCTCTACCATATAAATAAATATTTCCGGAAACAGGTTTGGAAATCTGGCAAAGGACGGGGCTAATGAATTGCCCTCTTCCAAACCCTTGATAATTATTTTCAAGGCCCCCTTTAGCTCCCGTGAGCCAGTCTGGGCACGGCAGATATCGAGACTATTAGTAATGGGAATGCCGGCATTAACCAGAGTAGATAACTGCCTGCAAAAGGATGCCAAATGTTCTAATTTATTCTTCCTGTAACCAGGCAAATATTTAATTATGTTAACTAACTTGTTGGGTTTACCACATCCCCCACAGACCTCCCGGATATCCGTTACAAAGATACCCTGCAATCTGGTACTGGCTGCTACTTCAATGGTTGAACCAGCCTCCATAAAGCCAGATACCTTTTTTCCGTCTTCTTTCCTTCCTTTATATTGAAAGGTCGTCATAACTCCTCCAAAAACAAAAATTCCAAGCCTAAGCTTGGAACTATCGGTACTCTCTATCAGCCTGTCCCTAATTCCCGGACAGCCGTCTAAATGTGAATTCTCAAAGGTCATTAAATTCCACTGGCTATACAGGTAAATTTTACAAAAAACCGTCTAATAAATCAACTAATTTGTCAAAATAAATTGATTTATTAGTTAATTTAATTAATTTTCCTCCTCGGAGAATGCCACTCTCATCACTTCACCAATGGATGTTACTCCCTCAATGGCTCGCTCAAGTCCATCCTTCTTGATGGTTTTCATTCCCTCGGCAATCCCTTGCAGCTTGATCTCCAGTTCGGATGCCCTGTTTTTGATCATTTGCCGGATTGTATTTGAAACCGGCAGAATTTCTTGGATACAGGTACGCCCCTGGTAGCCTATATGCCGGCACGCCGGGCAACCCCTGGGTCGGTACAGAATGACATCTTGCCCCTTGGGAATGCCGGAAAAATCCCGCTCCATACCCCTCGTTTCAAGTTGATAGGGTTCCTTGCAGCCCGGACAGAGAACCCTTACCAGTCTCTGACAAACTACCCCCACCACCGATGAGGCCACCACATAGGGTTCAACCCCCATATCAACTAGTCTGGCTATAGCCCCCGGGGCATCATTTGTATGTAGGGTGCTAAGTACCAGGTGTCCCGAATTACCAGCCTTAGCGGCAATATTAGCAGTCTCTAAATCCCTAATTTCCCCCACGATGATGATATTTGGGTCTTGTCTAAGAATGGATCGTAAACCGGCAGCAAAGGAGAGACCTGTTTTATTATTTACCTGGGTTTGATTTACCCCGGGCATAACATATTCAACGGGTTCTTCAATGGAAACAATATTTCTTTCACTATTATTCAATTGGTTGATCAATGCATAAAGGGTGGTAGTTTTACCTGAGCCGGTAGGGCCGGTAATTAAGATCATGCCGCAGGAATAACGAATTATCTCCGATAGCCTCATTAGATTTGCCTGGTTGTAACCAAGGCGCCCCATTTGCAAAAGCTCCGGACTTTTGCTAAGGATTCGGATAACCACCTTTTCACCAAATACTGTGGGCAGGGTAGATATTCTTAAATCAACTTCCCCCTTGTCTGATTTGGCATGAAAGCGTCCATCCTGGGGTAATCTTTTTTCTGCAATATCCAAGCTGGCCAGGATTTTTATGCGGGTTACAAGGGGAGGCAGAACGGAGGGGGAGAGGAATGTTTTTTCATGAAGCAGCCCGTCGATACGGAATCTTATCCTTAATTGACCCTTCATGGGCTCAATGTGAATATCACTGGCTCTATCCCTTATTGCCTGGTTAATAATAGTGTTTAACACTCTAACCACTGGTGCATCACCAATTCCAGCTTCCTCTGGAACACGCTCAACCCCTGAATGATAGGGGAGCGCTGCTTCATTAGCCACAGACGGGCCTAGGATCCTTTGTATTTCTTCATTTAGAGAAAAATCGTTAGCTTCCGCCATTTCCTTACCTCCAAAAATTAAAAGCCCCACCCCTAAAGGGGCGGAGGCTCCTTAATCATGCACATATAGCCTATTTGTTACTTAATTATCTTTATAATGGCCTCTTCAGCCAGTCCCTTATATACCCCGGCACATCCCAGACCCTGGGGCAAAGCAAAGGTTAATTTACTGTCGGTAACCTTTTTATCCGTGTACATGGAGTCGATCATCTGCCCAATATCTAGCTTTGAGGGCTGTTTTACCGGAAGTCCTGACTGATTTAGCAAATTCACGATCCGCTCTGTTTCTCCAGGAGCTATTAAGCCCATATCCTGTGCCAGCCTGGCCTCGGCCACCATACCTATGGCCACCGCTTCACCGTGTAAATAAGCTCCATAGCCGGACAGTGTTTCCACCGCATGGCCAACAGTATGTCCATAATTTAAAATAGCACGACGACCCTGTTCAGTTTCATCCTGTTCAACAACTTCTGCCTTAATTCTGCAACAGATTTCGATAATATATTCCAAGGCTTCATTGTCCAATTCAAGGGCCTTAAATATATTTTCCTCCAGCCAGGCAAAAAAGTCCTTATCCCAGATGACTCCGTATTTAATAACCTCTGCTAATCCGGCTTTGATTTCCCTCTCACCAAGGGTACCCAGGGTAACCACATCAATCAACACCAGCCTGGGCTGATAAAAGGAGCCAATAATATTTTTCCCCCTGGGGTGATTTACCGCCACCTTGCCTCCCACGCTGCTGTCAACCTGGGCCAGCAGGGTAGTGGGTACCTGAACAAAGGGAACTCCCCTCATATAGGTGGAAGCTACAAATCCGGCCAAATCACCTACAACCCCTCCACCCAGGGCAACTACTGGACAAGAACGGTCGAGTCCCCCTTTAAAGGCTGCATCATATAGCTTCTCAGCCTGCTCTAAGGTTTTGGAACTCTCCCCAGCAGCAACAATGGCCAGGGATACCTGAAAACCAGCTTGTACCAGTATATCAGTGACCTGTTTTCCATAAATGGGGCCCACATTGGTGTCAGTTACTAGCAAAACCCTTTTACCCAGGGATTGCTCTGCCATTATCTCACCTAAACGGTGCAATATATTGCCGGCTATATAGATGGGATAACTCCGGTTGCCCAGTGACACGGGAATTGTCCTCATTAAATATACTCCCTTTCCTTAAGGTACTTATATATTATGTCAACTATCTGCTCCGGAGTCAGTTGGTCCACATCAATAGTTAATTCCGCAATGCCATAGGCCTCTTTACGTTGTTCAAGGAGGGATGTTACAGTTTCCCGCAGGTTACCCTTGGCTAGCAGGGGACGGGTACGTTTATTTCTGACCCGTTTCATGATGGTATCTGCTGTAGCCCTTAGACTTACAAACACCCCATTGGTGGTAAGGAGCCTTACATTCTCCTCACTTAAGACCAGCCCTCCCCCAGTGGAAATCACCAAATTATCTTTACCAGCCAGTTTGGTAACTAGCAGGGCCTCTTCCCCACGAAATCTTTTAACCCCGTATTTAGAAAAAATCCTCTCAACAGTCAGCCCCGTTACATCCTCAATGGCGCAATCCGTATCAATGAACTTATAGCCCAGCCTTTTAGCCAATCTGCTGCCCACTGTGCTTTTCCCTGAACCCATAAAGCCAATTAAAATAACACTCTTCATTATTTACACCTGCCTGACCTGCATATTCCACAGATCAACCCGCTCCTTAAGTTCCTGCAAGCTATCTCCACCGAATTTTTCCAAAAAGACAATAGCAAGCTCCCAAGCCACCACCGCTTCACCCACAACACAGGCCGCCGGCACAGCACATACATCGGATCTCTCCACCGAGGCCTCAAACTGCTCCTTAGTTTCCAGGTCAACACTGCGCAAGGGTTTATATAGGGTGGGAATTGGCTTCATGGCCGCCCGGACAACCACCGGCTCACCATTGGTTATGCCTCCCTCGATTCCCCCAGCCCGGTTGGTAGCCCTATAAAAACCTATTTCAGGGGTATAATTAATTTCATCATGTACCATGGACCCTAGTACTTCCGCTGCCCCAAAGCCCAAGCCTATTTCTACCCCCTTAATGGCTTGAATACCCATCAGGGCACCGGCCAGCCTGCTGTCCAGTTTGCGATCCCACTGGGCATGGCTGCCCAAACCTACCGGCAGGCCATAGGCATGTATTTCAAAGACTCCTCCCAAGGAATCCCCCTGCTCCTTGGCTAGATCGATCCCTTGCATCATCTGTTTTTCTGCCTTTAAATCCGGGCAAAGCAATTGGGAGTTTTGAATATTCTCCTGCTCCATTGCCGAAAGGCTGCTGCCGACCTCAGCCTCCACCGAACCAATACGTCTAACAAAACCGTGAATTGTAACACCCAGTTCCTCCAGCAATCGCCTGGCCAGTGTTCCCACAGCCACCCGGGCAGCCGTTTCCCGGGCGCTTGATCTCTCCAGCACATTGCGCATGTCCCGATGAGCATATTTTATGGCCCCGGCCAGATCCGCATGTCCCGGCCTGGGCCTGGTTACCACCCTTTGTTCAAGCTTGGCCCCTGGTTCCGCCGACATTATTTCCGACCAATTGGCCCAATCCCGATTGGTAATCTGTAGGGTTATGGGACTGCCGGTGGTTGTGCCTCCCCTAACACCTGATAAAAACTGCACCTGATCCTGTTCTATTTTCATACGACCACCCCGGCCATAACCTCCCTGGCGTCTGGTCAGCTGTCTATCCAGATATTCCCTGGTCAGGGGCAAGCCGGCCACCATGCCCTCCACAATTGCCGTGAGACCTGGGCCATGGGACTCCCCCGCAGTTAAAAAACGAAGCACTAAATAATCACTCCTCTATTTACAAACCTGCTCCCGCAGGCTAATTTTCATAACTTCAACCGGGGCCTTCTCTTTTGTCCAAAGTTCAAAGGCCAGCACACCCTGATATAAAAGCATGCCGATACCATTCAAAACAGCTGCTCCTCTCTGGGCTGCCAGCTTTAGAAAGCAGGTTTGGTCCGGGTTATAAATTAAGTCACACACTAATTGACCTGGTTGTAATACCTCAAAGGGAAACTCAGGATATGAATCCTTACCGGGGCTCATACCTATAGGGGTTGTTTGTACCACCAAGTGGCTTTCCGCGACCCTTTCCTTGGGTAGTTCCTTGCCCCAGGGTAAAGCTTTGGCCTGAACCCCGGTTAATTTACTAATCTGACTGGCCAGGGCTGCTGCCTTATCCAGTGACCTGTTGGACAAAGCTAATGTCTTTACTCCCGAAAGGGCCAGCTTAACAGCCACAGCCCTGGCTGCTCCTCCCGCTCCCAGTATTAGGGCGTTTTTTCCTGCAGGCGAAAAGTCCCCTTCCCTGGCCAAGGATTCCACAAAACCACTGCCATCAGTATTATAGCCAATAAGCCTTCCCCCATGGTTGACAATGGTATTTACTGCCCCGATCATTTGGGCAATTGGATCTATTTCATCCAGCAAAGGCATTACTGCCTGCTTATGGGGGACGGTTACATTTACCCCTGCCAAGTTTAGTGCCACTATTCCACTTACCGCCCTAGCTAAACTTTCCGGTTTGACATCAAACGGAACATAAACCCAGTTTAGCCCCTTTTCAGCAAAGGCTGCGTTATGCATGGCCGGGGAAAAGGAGTGTTCCACCGGATGTCCAAACAAGCCACAGACCCTAGACTTTCCATTAATCTCCTGCCACATCTATCTTCCCCCCAAAATAAGTCAGGTTTCTTCGACTCATTTTTGTGTAGTTTAACAAGTGAGTCAGAGAACCGTCCCCTGACTCATTTGGGACCTCCCTGACTCACCCTTGGGTTTTCCTTTTGATGCGTTTTAAAACTAGTTTTTCCAGTTGCCTATTAATTTTGGTCCCAATAAACTCTTTGCCTGCTAGGGGTGAAACAAGTATTGTATATACTCCTAGCCTATTGCCGGCCAGCACATCGGTAAAAACCTGATCCCCTACGAAGGCAGTTTCATTAATTTTTGTTCCAAGCAGCCTAAGAGCCTGCCTTAATCCCCTACGCCTCGGTTTGGCAGCCCTATGTACACCAGGAACCTGTAATGAGGAGCAAAGTTTAGAAACCCTATGCTCATTGTTATTTGAAACAAAGCACACCTTAAATCCCTGCTCAGATAAGCTTCTAAACCAGCGCTCAATCTCCGGGGCCATCTTATGGCTGTCCCAAGGGATCACGGTATTGTCTATATCGAAAAGAATAGACTTAATGCCCCTTTGTTTTAGGTCTTCCAGATCTATTTGAAACAGACTAGTAACGTACATCTTAGGATATAGTTTTGATAGCATTTTACACCACTTTTATATGGTACCGTAGCACCGTTTATTTATGAATTGCATGTGCCTATTTTACCTGTTTATTACAACAATAGTCAACTTTAGCATCAGATTATTTATGCTCGTCAAAGGCATTCCTCTCACTACCTATATTAAAAAAGGGGAAACTCGAATTTCTGCGAGTTTCCCTGCTTCACTATTATATTATTCTTTTAATAAACTATTTTTTAATTGCTGGCCTATACTCTGAAACCCCAAGATACTGTTTTAAAGCATTTTGGAGTATATATGAAAAATTGACTTTCTCTTGTTCTGCCAAATCGTTTAGCCATTTTGGTAGGGTTAGCGTCTTGTTCACTGCCTTATTGGCCATTTTATCTCGCATAGATGGCATCCACACTTCTACTAGGCTTACAAACCCCCCTGCTATTACCTGAATCATATCTGGCAGTGTAGGTTCTGGAATAATATCTCCTTCATCTTCCATACACCAGAGATGTAACAAAAGTGCATCTTTTGCCATATAAAATGCTTCTTCCATTGTATCACCTTCAGTAATACATCCAGGAAGATCGGGGAAGGTAACACAATATCCCCCTTCTTCACAAGCTTGGAAAATGGCCGGAAAAATATATTTATCTTTCATCTATATATTAAAACCCCCTTTTTGGGGCGGGGCTTATTTTAGTTCTAGACCCGCCTGCTTTAGTATTGACCGGAGTGTTGTTTGTTTAAAATCTTTTCTTGGATGTGGAACTGTTACTTTCCCTAGTTTCGTTGGGTGAATCAGATGTATGTGAGAACCTTCCTGACCCTTTATAATCCAGCCTTCTTTTTTAAGTATTTTTAGCAGTTCCGTGGATGAATAACACTTCTTTTTCAATAACACCACCTTCCTTATATTATTGATTATAACACTTGTAATTACACTTGGAAACAAAAAAGCACATGTTTATACATTTGCTTTCTGTGCTAATAGTCAACTTTAGCATCAGATTATTTATGCTAGTTGTCAAACCTTCTGCACACTTGCCCCACCATTCTTTACATCCCCAGGGACAGACACCAAACCAGGCTACATACATAACATATATTGTTGACTTAATTTTCTAAGGGGGGATTACTTGATGCTACCCGGCCTGTGGACGGTCACTGTCCTGTCGGTTGTTAATGGGGTAATGGCGCTGGTTTCTTATATTGCCAACAACACCTTTCCCCAACCCTTGAGTGAATCTGAAGAGGCCAGATACCTGGAGCAATTGTCCAAGGGTAATGAACATGCTCGAAACGTGCTTACAGAAAGAAACCTCCGTCTAGTTGCCCATATAGTTAAAAAATTTGACTCAACCGGAGAAGATGTAGATGACTTAATTTCTATTGGTACCATTGGGTTAATTAAAGCCATTAACACCTTTAAGCCAGACAAAGGCACTCGTCTCGCTACCTATGCGGCCCGTTGCATAGAGAATGAAATTCTCATGCACTTAAGGTTCATCAAGAAGGTAAAAGCTGAAGTATCCCTTTATGATCCGATCGGTGTGGATAAGGAAGGAAATGAAATAAGCTTAATAGATATTTTAGGAACAGACCCGGAGGTTGTGGCCGATACAGTGGAGTCGGCCTTTGAAAAGAAGCGCTTACTGGAAAAGGTACACAAATTAAACCGCCGGGAGAAAAGGGTGCTTGAAATGAGATTTGGCCTAGGTGCAACCGCCCGCAAAACCCAGCGGGAAATTGCCCGAACCCTAGGCATCTCCCGCTCTTACGTTTCCCGTATTGAGAAAAGGGCACTAACAAAATTAATAAAGGAGTTTAACATGGAAGGCTGCCAATAGGCAGCCTTCCTTTGATAATTTATTGAGTTTTACTTCATTTTGAGCACTACGACGTAACCATTTTAGCAAGCTAGAATAGTATAAATTAGTCTAAGTTAGTATATTTTGGCTGAATTTTATTAGCTTGGTACTTTCATATAAAGGAGGGAAGAACAAACGTGTATAATCAAATTTTTGAATTTCTGGACTACCTCTATTCCAGAACTAGAAATAGACCACAACCTACAAGCTCACCCTGCATCGCAGATGAGCCTGCAGTTCCAGCTATAACTTCAGCTGAGCCTATATCTTCATCCGCTTCTGCAGATACCACTACATCAGAGTCTCCTACCACAGTTGAATCTTTACCTACACCCGAAATTACATCAACCGAAGCAAACAACACATCAACCCGCGCATTGGTGGATTTTAAGATACCTGCTTCCGTTGAAGATGTCGTAGTAAAAAGGATAAAAACCTTAGTATTACTGCACAAGGATAAAATTATTAAATTTGGTGAAGGGGTTATACCAGCTCCAGTTGGAGTTGAAATTGATCCCAAAACTGGAGAATTAACTGTGCCGGTAGAAATTGTCCCAGTTGGGGAGGTGGTATTAAATCCTAAAATTGTAGACAGTCTGCTGATTAATGAGGGATTTATAAAAATTAAGTTAATTGCCTACAATCAAGGTCCCGAACCTTGCTCTGATGCAAAAACTTGTGTTGTAAAAGAGGCTACCATCCCAATTCAGTCCTATCATGATATTGAAGGAATATGTCCGGACGACCATGTTCAAGAAAAGGTTGAGATTAAGTCAATTAGTGTCATGGGTATTCCCGATGACTCAGTTTCTAATTCTAGCGGCAGAAAAGTGAACCTTATTATCAAAATTATTCTTGAGGTTAATTTAACTATCTGCCGTGAGGAAATAATTCCTGTTCTATCATGCGGATATTTATAATTTTTATGTTAATTTAAACATTTTGCAAACTGAATCCTACTTTTATTTCGGTAGATTAAGTTGCAAATACTAAAAGGGGGAGTATTAAATGGGTTTTGTCAATCAAGTAACTGCGTCAAATTTTGTTGACCAGAAAATCAAAGTATTAAAGGTAATTTGCCAAGAATGTGTGCAGGAAATTGGGGACCTTATTATTCCTGCACCTACAGGCCTAATCCTCGATCCAAAAACCGGCCTGCTAAACGCCCCTGTAACTCTAGAGCTTATTGGTTCCCCGCAAGTTCGAACCATTGAAGTTCTAATGGGTAAAGTAGTTAACATGGGCGTCGTCCCCGTTCGTTTACTAGTGGATGATTGTGTTATTTACCCTCTGTTAGAGGTTCCCTTTCAAGGGGTCGTTGAATGTACTGGTGCAGAGCCAGATGATGAAACCAATATACAAAAGCACGATTTACACGTTGAAGGGATAGTCTTTTCGCCAATCCAAAAGTACGATACCGCAACCTGTGCCCTAAATCTTCACTTGATTATCAAAGCCATTGTTAAAGCATGCGTTATTGTCAGCCGGGAAGAAATTCTCAAGGTTAATGCCGCCAGCCAGATGTGCAACTGTGATTAATTCACGTGCTCTAAAGCCCAAGCAAAAATTCAAATAGCTTTATTCTCTTCCCCCTTGGTCTTGAACAGAGACCAAGGGTTTTTATTTGGAAGGCTATCGTTAGACCTATTCTACCATAAATAAAATTTTCCATCAATGATAAAATTTTACATTTTTCTTTCACATTATACCATTTTGTGGAATATTCTTTATCAAATAATAAAAGGAGGATAGTTAAAAATAACACATAAATAAAATCATCCAAAAATAACAGGAAAATAATTGTAAGTAGATCACAATTTTCCAGCTGCAGAATATCATGTAGCAAATAATAAAAAGGAGGTTATATATATGGCGTTTGTTAATCAGGTAAGTACAACCAACTTCGTTCCTCAGAAGCTAAAGGTATTAAAGGTTCTCTGTCAAGATTGTTTCCAAGAAATGGGCACAACCGCATTTCCCGGCCTGGCAGTAGGTATTGATCTCCCAGTTGCCGACCTTGATCTACTTGTGTTTGATGTAGAGGCAGGTATTCCTACAGTACCTAACATCACAGTATTACCAAACAAGGTCCTAAACACTATCTCTGTTCCCTTAACAGTAACTGTTACATTATTAGGTGTAGAAGTTCTTACACTTGATATCCCTGGCTTCTTTATTACAGGTGAAATTGTATGTTCAGGCATCGTTCCTGATGGTACAGTAAACGTACAAAAGCATGATCTACAAGTGTTAGAGCCTATCGTGCCTGTTGTTGCTGACTTTACTGTGGTTGATGGTCTGATAACTGAATTAACCCTGCTAATTACCGTTATCGTTGAAGGCTGCGCAGTTATCAGCAGAGAAGAAATTCTTAAGGTTAATGCCGCCAGCCTGTTCTGTCCTTGCCCCTAAACCACTAAGCTAAGTTAAAACAAGATTTTATATGCTACCACAAGTCCTTGGTCTCTCAAAAGAGGCCAAGGACTTAATATTTATTTTTTTAGTTATTAATTTTTACCTGAGATAAATTACCAATTAGATAATAATCCTACTAAATCACCATAAAAAAACCACCAGAGTATTATGTTAGAAAATACCAAAGGAGAGTTGTTATGAACTGTGACAAAACCATCAAAGAAATAAAGACCTTTGTAGTAGTTTTTAGAGATACATTAACAAAAATCGGTGAAGCAACTATACCTGCTCCCATCGGGGTTGATATTGATCCCAAAACCGGTGAGGTTAATGTTCCCTTAGAAATTACACCAATGGGAGACGTTGTTTTAAACCCCATAATTGGCAAAAACAAATTAGTTAATGAAGGCTCCCTTAAGATTATGTTAACTTTCAAGGATTTATATCCAGGGCCGTGTCCTGATGTTAGAAAGAGTATCAGCCATGAAGTATTAGTTCCAATACAGTCTGTTCATAAAATCGAGGAAATCTGTCCAGAGGACCATATTCAGGAAAAGGTCGAAATTAAATCTATTAAAGTTAAAGGCATTCCTGATAAGTCTATTTCCAAATTTGCCGGTCGAAAAATGAATCTACTAATAAAAGTTACTCTGCAAGTTGAGGTTATCATTGCCCGAGAAGAAATTATCTGCGTTCAAGTCCAAAGTAAATAATTTTTTCTATCACTTATGAGCAAGGGATTCTTAGTTTTACTTAAGAATCCCTTTGAAGTCTTGCTGTTAATAAATTTTTCTATTGCAAAATTTTACCATTTATCTAAATTCACATTATACATTTTTCGGAGTATTATGTAGAAAATACCAAAAGGAGAATTGCCATGGAATGCAACAAAAAAATTAAAGAAATTAAAACTCTTGTGGTTATCTTCCAAAAAAATATCCTAAAAATTGGTGAAACCATTTTACCTGCTCCAATTGGGGTTGATATTGATCACAAAACTGGCGAATTAAAGGTTCCGATTAATATCAAACCAATGGGCAACGTAGTATTAAAACCCGAAATCGAAAAAAATTTACTTATTAATCAAGGATTTCTTAAGCTGCAATTAACATTTAATGATCCTTGTCCCACCTCATGTTCTGATGCAAGAAGGAAAATTGTCAGGGAAGTTGTTGTACCTGTTCAATCCGTTCATAAAATTGACAACTTATGTCCCGATGATCATGTTCAGGAAAAGGTTAAAGTTAAAGCTATAAGCGTCAGGGGTGTTCCTGATAGTGCTAATTGCCAAAAATGGAATATAATTATTAAAGTGATTCTAGAAGTTAAACTGGTAATTTCTCGGGAAGAGCTAGTTTCAGTACCAATAATTGGTGATCATGAAAAGAAATGCAAAAAGCACCACTGTGGCTATGATAATTATCTGGAGCCTGAAGCTATGACAGAATTTGAAAACTTTCTGGAATTTCTTGGAGAAACAAAGAACTAGTGCCTGAAGTGCCTCGCCTTGGTGTATACCTTGAGCTTTTTCTTTCTCATAATTTTTCGATTTTCACATAAACTAACTTAGTATTATACAGTTTGGTATGGCCATTCTTATTTTTAATAAATAACTAGGGGTATAAAAATGAATGCAGAACAATTATTAATACTTATTGTGGCAGGTATTGGACTTTGGGTTGTATCTATCAGGCTTTCCATAGGTTATGAGAAAAAGGGCTGGGAAAGGAAAAAGGCCTGGACCATTCCTTCCTTAGTCCTTGGGGCAGGAGTAGCTCTGGTAATTAGCTACCTGGTTGAGGCAACCCTACAAGAAACATTACTACTGTTGCTGGGTCTAACAATGTTCAGCTATTTTAACTCCTTGGTGATACATGCGGGCAGAGAAAAACTCCAGGCTATGTTAAATAACCGGGGAAATGTAGTAGAGCCACCTGACTCAAATCAAGAAGAAAAATAATTACATTTAATACTTAGCTACCACCTTTGGGAGGTAGCATTTTTATTTTTAGGCACCAAATATATGTCCGAAATTTCGAGAACAAGCTCAAATGCTGTCATTATATTATCTAAGTTTATTAATCGCTAAATTTAAATAACATTTATTCATATTTAATATAAAGGTATTTTTAATATAAATAGATAAATTATACCAAAACTTTAAAAGGGGGTCTGAATAAATCACATAATCTTGCTTATTATAATTTTGGGAGGGACCAATTTTGAAAAGACATTTATTGATTATTATGTCTGGTTTAAGTATCGGGGCTTTGGCAGTAATTCTGGTCCTGATGGGTAATCCCGGCAACTATGGCGTTTGTATTGCCTGTATGTTGCGGGATATATCCGGAGCCTTAGGCTTACACCGGGCAGCAGTGGTTCAATACCTTCGCCCAGAAATAATTGGCATGGGTTTGGGTGCTTTTGTGGCAGCAATTGCCACCAAGGAGTTCCGCACTACCGGTGGCTCAAGTCCCATCCTCAGATTTTCCCTTGGTTTTGTAGGTATGATTGGCATGTTAGTGTTCCTTGGCTGTCCCGTTAGAACAGTACTTCGCCTTGCCGGTGGGGATTTAAATGCCGGAGTTGGTTTAATTGGACTTATTGTTGGTATAGTAATTGGCACATATTTTTTAATTAAAGGTTTTTCTTTGGGCAGGACAGCAAAGCAGCCCCCTTCCAATGGTTATGTCTTCCCATTACTGGTTATTGGTCTATTGCTTCTAGCTCTAGCAGCACCGGCCTTTATCTTTATAAGTCAAGAGGGTCCTGGCTCAATGCATGCACCACTGCTTATTTCCCTTGGTGCAGGTTTATTTATTGGCATCATAGCCCAGCGTTCACGTCTTTGTATGGCTGGGGGAATCAGGGACTTAATCTTCTTTAAAGACTTTCATTTGATGTATGGTTTCCTTGCCGTTTTTGTTGCTGCCTTAATTGGCAATCTCCTGGTGGGTTCCTTTAAACTTGGTTTCACAGGCCAGCCCTTAGCCCATACCGATGGTCTGTGGAATTTCCTAGGAATGCTGCTGGCAGGATTCACTGCGGTTCTTTTAGGAGGCTGCCCACTCCGCCAGTTAGTCTCAGCCTCAGAGGGTAATACCGATTCGGCAATTACTGTCCTTGGTATTATAGCAGGAGCAGCCTTTGCCCATAACTTTGGGCTGGCGGCCAGTGGTAATGGGGTTCCCCTAAATGGAAAGTTTGCGGTAGTTATTGGCTTAGTCTTTACCTTTGTTATAGCCTTTGCTGTTTGCAAGTTTAAGGTTGGAGGTGACGTTAAATATGAAAAAGGTAGTGGATGCCAGGGGTCTATCCTGTCCTGAGCCGGTTATATTAACCAGGCGAGTACTCCAGGAGCAGGGTATCGATCAGGTGGAAGTCATAGTGGACAATAAAACCGCCGTAGAAAATATCACCCGAACAGCTGAAAATCTTGGGTGGCTGGTCAAAGTCCAGGAACAAAATGAGGAATATATATTAATTATAACTAGATAGGATCATGAATGTTAAAGCGGCCCCCCAGGGCCTCTTTTTTCTTGTAGAGGAATGATTTACATTGTATAGAATATTAAAAATTTATTGTAATCATTGCAGCAAAATTGTAACATGTGATTAAGAAAAAAAATAATCAACGTTAATCTCCTCTACAGGGGGTGCAGCAGTGGAAAAGGGAATTTTTAAAAACTTGATCCGTATAGCCCAAGTCATGGCGGACACCTTCGGACGCAATTGCGAGGTTGCAGTACATGACCTGGCTAATCTGGATAAATCTCTAATTTATATTGCAGGTAACATAACTAAGCGTAAGCCAGGTGCCCCAATTACCGATCTGGTGGTCCGGGTGCTGCACCAGGAAGGAGATCAGGCCCAGGATATGGTAGGTTATAAAAGCATTACCCCTGACGGCCGCATACTGAAGTCTTCCACCACCTTTATTAGAAACGAGCAGGGAAAAATCATCGGCGCCCTGTGTATCAACTTTGATATAACCGACCTTCAACAATTACAAAGTACCCTGGGAGATTTAATAAATTTACCAAGTCAAAATTCTGACGAAAGGCGGGAAACTTTTACCTCGGCGGTTCATGAGACCATCGACTCTCTGGTAAATCAAGCTGTTGAAATTGTAGGCAAAGCTCCAGCTAATATGCAAATGGAGGATAAAATAAGATTCGTTGCTGCCCTTGAACAAAGGGGTGCATTTTTGATCAAGGGTTCTGTGGATTACATTGCTACGGTTTTAGGAGTATCTAAATATACAGTCTATAACTACCTTCAGAAAATCCGTTCTGCAGAGGGTTTTAACCTAAACCCCCTTGGATGATTAGTCAATCAGTTTCTTAAGGAGTGATTATGACAAAATTGTATTTGGAAACCAGACTTAATAACTACTAGCTGAAAGAGAGGGTTTCCCATGAAAAAACTAGGTTTACTTACAAGATTAATTATCGGCCTTGCCCTTGGTATCCTTGTAGGTTTTATTTCTAAAGAAATCATTCAAGCTGATTTCCTGGTACGTTTATTAGCCACCTTTAACGGTATTTTCGGCAGCTTCCTGACTTATATTATCCCTTTAATCATTATTGGCTTTGTCGCTCCCGGGATTGCGGAATTGGGTAGAGGTGCCAGCAGGCTTTTAGGTATAACAACTCTTCTGGCCTATGTGTCTACCATTACTGCCGGCACCCTGGCCTTCCTGGTGGGAACCGGAATATTGTCAAAAATTGTTTCTTCTGTGGGAGGGCATGCTGAAAATCCTGAAGAGGCTCTGGTTAGCGGCTTTTTCTCCATAGGCATCACCCCAATTATGGGCGTAATGTCAGCACTGGTTACCGCTTTTATGTTAGGCCTAGGTATGGCGGCCCTGCAAAATAAATCCCTTTATCAAGTGACTAAAGATTTCCAGGGTATTATTGAAAAGGTTATTCAAGGGGTAATTATCCCCCTGCTGCCCATTCACATAGCCGGTATATTTGCCAATATGACCTATGCGGGTGAAGTTGCACGAATCATGCAGGTTTTTGGCGTAGTATTTGCCATCATCATTATTACCCATATGCTGATGATTTTGTCCCAATATACTATCGCTGGTGCCGTAACTGGAAGGAATCCCTTTACTGCCCTGAGAAATATGATCCCGGCGTATTTTACAGCCATTGGTACCCAATCCTCTGCAGCTACCATTCCCGTTACACTGCGTAGCGCTAAGAAGAATAATGTTTCCAATGAAGTGGCTGACTTTGCCGTACCCCTGTGCGCTACCATCCACCTGTCGGGTAGTACAATTACCCTGACCATGTGTGCCATAGCCGTAATGCTGATGTCAGGAATTACACCGGCATTCGGTGCCATGTTCCCCTTTATTCTAATGCTGGGCATAACCATGGTGGCAGCCCCTGGAGTTCCTGGTGGCGCTGTAATGGCCGCCCTGGGGCTGTTACAATCTATGCTGGGCTTTACTGAAGCCCAGTTGGCCCTAATGATTGCCCTTTACCTGACCCAGGACAGCTTCGGTACAGCCTGCAACGTAACTGGTGACGGTGCCATAGCGTTGATGGTAGATAAATTCTCAGATGGTTCCGTTGGAGCTCCCAAAATGGAATTGGCTGGTGAAAAGGCCTAAATAAGCATCATAACAAGCCCAGATCTCGGATCTGGGCTTTATTTTTAATTGGGACTAATTTTAGTATATTTTAACCAGCCGGCTGATTATCTATAGGGATAAAAGAAACAGTGAAGCTGGTTCCTAGTCCTAACTCACTTTCTAGCTGAATACGTCCATTATGATCTGAGATAATGCGTTTACATATGGCCAGTCCAATACCGGTTCCTTCTGCCTCGGTGGTAAAAAATGGGGAGAATAATTTATCAACGTGGTCCGGATGGATACCCTTACCTGTATCCCTTACCTCCAGACATACCCACCCCGAATTCATATAGGTTTTTACTATGATCTTATCTCCTTGGGAGCATGCCTTTTCGGCATTTTGAATAAAGTTTAGCAGCACCTGTTTTATTTGTTTTCTACTGCCCATAATCTCGTGTAAATCATCGTCAAGATTATTTTCAACTCTAATCCCCTTTTTAACAGCAGAGCAAGTATATAGCTCCCAGGTCTCTTTCACAAGATATGAAAGGCTGAGTTTTTGGGGCTCATCCATATCCGGCTTTGCCAGTTGCAGCATACTATTAACTATATAATTAATCCGATCCAATTCCTCAATTGATAAGGCATACAGTTCATTTAGCTGATGGCTGCCATTTTTATCCCTAAGCAGTTGCAAAAAACCCCTGATAGTGGTCAGCGGGTTCTTTATTTCATGGGCTGCCCCGGCGGCCAGCTCCCCTAGGGCGGATAGTGTGGTAAGATTATGGAGCTTTTCTCTCTGCATTTGGACTTCTGTAATATCATTTAGAACAGTTACATAACATTTTTTCCCTGGTTCGATCCCTGCTATTGAAAATCGGCTTACCAGGTATTCCCTGGAGCCAATAGATAATTCCATATTAATAAAGTTAGACTGCCATTTGTGAAAGGGTATTGAGCTATTAACCCACAGCAAAGATTCCCCTTTACCGATAATATCTGCCTTCTCCCTATGGAATACATTCTTTATTTCCCGGTTACAAAGAATTACTTCCCCATCCGAATTACTCACAACTATACCGCCGGAAAAGGTTTCAATTAAATCAGCCAGAAACCTTCTCTCACTCTCCAACTGCAAAGCCTGGCGGAAGTTAACCTCCGATATCTGCCCTACCAGCCAAGACATCAAAAGGAGGCATAAAAATACAGGCAAATTATGAACAGAAATATCTCCATCCATCCAAAGCATATGTATTCCAAGTAGTAGTGTTGTGGCAAGACCAATTCTAAAACCACAAGTAAGTGACACCATCGTTATCGGAACAACATATATCCAATTACTTACTTTCTCTTCTGCAGTCACGATAAAGGCAATAGTGAATACAACCAGAGACATAGAATATAGTATCTGATATAACAGTTTTCCCTTGTCTGAAAATTTTTCATTTATTGCTTTAAGAAAAATGCTATTTATAAAAAAGAAAACACTGAACGCCAGTAGGAATGAAAATGAATACTCATACAAGATCTTACCTATCGGCGCAGGCTCCGGTTTTTCAATGACTCTAGTAACTGAAATAATGAAGAAAAAGAAAAAATGAGCAACCCAGTATATATCTTTTAGTTGATCCGCTGGTGTTAATTTGTTCATCTTAAAATACCCCGTGATTTAAGAATTAAATAACCGGGGGGGGATGTACTTTCTTAGTATTATAGATAATGCCAAAAGTCCAAGTACCTGTGGCCATCCAGCCATTACCCAGGTCCAACCCTGGTTACTAAATGTAATTCCTAAAATATTTTCCATTATATAATGAAAACCTGTTTCCAAAATCATTAGTAAAAAAAATGTGAAAAATGATATGAAAAAAGATTTTCCAAGAGATATCTTTACCTCTCTATAGATTATTATTGCTAAAGTGAATGCTGCTACCAATGTATGCAAACCGAAAGGTATCACTGCACAAAGCCGCAGTAACCAAGTTAATGATGCTAAAAAAACACCAAACCAGAGAACTTTCCATCGCGTAGTCCGGTGACCTACAAGAGAAAACGCAGTAAAAATTAGGGCAGCCATTTCTGGAATGCCCTGAAAAACATAATTAATAAATGCGGTGCCCATTCATGAAACCTCCTTTTAACGTAAGCAATCCGGCACTTTTGATTCATAATGATTGAATCCGCAAGCACCAGCCACGTTTATCATGGCTAACCAAGTTAGAACAGTACCCATCAAAATAAAAATCTTTGCCTTCATGTTTACACCTCCCTATTTTTTAGGATGCCAGAAATTGAAAAGGTCTGGCTGGCAATACCCATACCAACAGCCAGTATGATATAGGTATAATCTTTAATCGTAAAACCTACTAACAAAGTCAAGGTTACCACCCAGAAAAACCATACCATAATGCCAATTCTCTTTAATATTGGCCTCCTCTCAATTTTTATCGGTTTGTTCGGTGTTTCAACAGGGGCATTTTTTATTATAAAATAAAGGCAAAGAACCATTATAATCCCAAGTATTACTGCTAACTGTTCAAGTGTTAACATAGGTGAAATTACTAAAGCTAAGTATCCGTACAAATTAATCATTATAACAGTAATAATCGTACAATGATGGGGTTGTGAACAATGATATCCTCCAGTGAAAAAACGCAAAGAACCACTGGCAATTAATGCCATAAATACTGGTACAGTAAGCCCTAAAATTATTGCCGTGATTATTGTAGCCAAAAAAACAAATGTATTAAAAATAACCACATTAAGCCCATAAGCCACAATAGCCTTATTATTATCCCTATCCCCTTGCATATATTGGGCTATGTTATCGGACCAATTTTCGATTAAATTATTATAATTTGTTTTCATGAAAACTATAATTTGCTATAACTTTGCAAAATCCTTTGTTGTAAAATGTTATATCCTGTAATCTTATGACTAATTAAATTAAATTAAGTGAAATGTTTCCGTAATTAAAGGACTTTCACCAATATTAGTCGTATTTTATCTTTAACTCTACCTAGCTAATATTTTCGGAGTAGGTGCTATGAAAACTATTTTTTCTGGCAGTATAACTAAGAGATACCTTTTAGCCCTCGGACTTATCGCCTTCCTTTCTATAACTGCCTATTTTAACCTCTATTACCTTATCAAAACCCAAAAAATGAGTGCGGCGGTGATCAATGAGAGCGGCAGGCAGAGGATGCTGTTACAGAAAACGGCTTTATTGTGTCTTCAGCTAGTTAACTCCCAGGATACTGATGAACGTGAGGCCATAAGGCTGCAGATTAGTCTAGCGATAGATACAATGGAATCTGCCCACTATGGCTTGATTTATGGCAGTAAGGAGCTCAACTTACCCGGCAACCCACCGTCCAATATACACTCCATATATTTCGATCCTCCTGTACCACTGGATATGCTATTATCTAACTTTATTGCCCACGTCCGGGACTTTGTTCGAGAACCGGATTCAAATCTTTCCCGTAACAATCCCCATCTAGAATATATTTTGAAGTCCTCCCAAGGGGATCTCCTGAGGTCCTTAGATATAATTGTTAAGGAATACCAAATACACAGTGAATCACAAATAGCAAGACTACAAAGACTAGAAGCCATCCTTCTTTTTACTACACTATCTGTCCTAATCTTCGAGGCCCTGTTTATTTTTCGTCCCCTTGTCCGGCGCATTAGGCAAGAAACTGTCATGTTGGCTGATTCCAATAAAAGATTACGTAATTTATCAACCATAGATGGCTTAACCTCTATAGCTAACCGGCGCCATTTTGATTATTACATAGATTCAGAATGGTCCCGGGCAATTCGTGATGCCTCATGGATATCCGTTATAATGATAGATATTGATTACTTTAAAAACTATAATGATACCTACGGCCACCAAACAGGTGATGCTTGCCTTAAGGCTGTGGCCAAGGAGCTAAGCGACAACGTCAAAAGACCCGGGGATTTAGTAGCTCGCTATGGCGGAGAAGAATTTGTTGTGGTACTGCCTGATACTGATTTAGCCGGGGCAACAAAGGTGGCTGAAAATCTGAGGGCTTGTATTGAAAAGCTAGCCATTCCACATGCAACCTCTAGTGTTAGCCAGGTGGTGACCGTTAGTTTAGGGGTAGCTACAACAATTCCAACCCGTCAATCTTTATCAAGCTCACTGGTAAGTCAGGCCGATAAGGCCCTATACCAGGCAAAGCATGAGGGCAGAAATAGGGTTAAACAGTCTGAGAGCATTATAACAGCGGTTATGCCGTTGCAAAATTTTAATTAAGCACCCTTTACATATAGGCTTGAATATATTACTTATATCAAGTACCGGAGGTGTGAAGATGGCCTTTAAGCAATTTAGAGATCAGGATGGCTGTTATTCCTATTTAATTTACTGTGAAAATACCAAGGAAGCAGCCCTGGTGGACCCTAACCATAGCCCTGATCTATACTTAACAGCCCTTGATAAGCTTGGACTAAATTTAGTTTATCTCATTGATACCCATACCCACGTTGACCATGATAGTCTGTCAGGTATACTGGCAGAAAAAACCGGAGCAAAAGTAGTAATGCATCCTTCCTTTGTGGAGCAGAGGAAACTTGGTGCAACCTTTTCAGGCAATGATGCCATTGTTAAACACTTGGCCGTAAACTCAGCCATTATAGTTGACATAACACCCCAAGACCATGGGACTCTTAGGGTCGGAGGGGTAGAGATTCTCTGTCTGCATACACCTGGCCACACCTTAGATAGCCTTAGTTTGGTTGTGGAAAATAAACTATTAACCGGGGACATACTGATGATCGGTAATTGTGGCCGTTCAGACTTTCCTGGAGGCAGCAATGAAGATATGTATGATAGTTTATATAATAAGCTATCCAGCCTGGGTGAAGATCTGGCAGTTTATCCAGCCCATGACTATCAAAACAATATAAACTCCTCCCTGGGCTATGAGATATCAAACAACCCCTTTTTAAAGCATCCCAGTAAGGAAGATTTCATTAAGTTTGCCAGGGATTCCTTTGCAAAGCTCCCAAGCATGGCTACCCAGGGGGATAAAATTCAGTGCTCCCTCCCACCGGCTTCTGAGACCCAGGTTCAAAAATCTGTACCCGTACCTTCCTCCACAACAGTTTCCAATCCTTTAATGGGTCAAATGTGCAGTGCCATGGAATATTATTTCAAAAATATTCCCCAGCACTGGAATTTGGTAAATAGTGAAGAGATGCTGCAAATTATCAAAGATAAGTCTAATGTACTGATTATTGACGTGCGGCAGCCCCAGGAATTCGCTGAAGGCAGAATCCCAGGCTCTGAGAACATACCTGTCAGGGATCTACCCAACAGAATTAAAGATCTGCCCACCAATTTAGAGCGCCCCATCATTACCACCTGTGAGAGTGGGTCACGTTCAGCCTACGCAGCCATGTTTTTAAGGGGTTATGGCTATTCCCATGTTCGCAGTCTGGAGCTTGGTATGCACAGCTGGAGGGAAAAGGGCTATCCAATTGAAAAATAAATCAACACTATAGGCTGAAGGGAGCCATCCGGCTCCCTTCTTAATTAATGATGGTTAGCTTTGTGTGAAGCTCTGGCCATTAAAGACGCCAGGGTTTTCTTTTCTTCATCGTTACCTTGTTCCCAAAGTTCTTTCATTAAACGCTGTTCATCATTGGCCGGGTCAAAATTGTTGGCAAAGAAGTCCCCCAAACGGAAAGCTGCATTATTGATGGTCTCATTTTCCATTCCGGCCTTCTCACCTAATCCCACGGCAGCACCAAGTATTTCCTTCCACTTATGCCAGTTGTGTCCAATTTCCATCCGCCTCACCTCCTCTTTTCTATTGTGTCCGGTATTAAAAATCAAATTCTTTTTAAAAAATATTTGTACAAAAAAATAGCAGAGCTATGTTGGTATATTATGTAAACTATTTCAGCATTGTTGATCCCTATGCCCCTTACTAGCATTGGCTAAATAAACCATCAAAGCCACAGACACAATTATGGTTATAATTGAAGTAAGTTGTGCCACCTTAAAATCCATTATTGTTCGCAGACTGTCACCCCGCCAAAATTCAATGGTGAACCTGCCTACTGAATATAGGATAAAATAACTCAGGGCAATAAAACCATCAAAGGGCTTTTTAGTAAAAATTTTTAGAAGTAGTGCGAGTACTAAAATGTCCCATCCCGCTTCAAAAAGAACCGCTGGGAATAGTTTTTGGGAGCCAAAGATAAAGTTGGCATCTGAACCAACCGGGTAAGCAACACCAAATGAATGGGGAATTCCGAAGCAACAACCGTTCAAAAAGCAGCCCATACGCCCTACCGCCTGTCCCATCAACAATCCTGGTGCAAGGGTATCAGCCATTGGCCAGAAGGGTATCGAATTTCTTCGACTATACCAAACTACTGCCAGCAGTCCCCCTAAAACTGCCCCCTGTACCGATAGTCCTCCGTTCCAGATGGCCACAATTTGACCTGGATTATATGAATAGTAATCCCAGGTAAAGGCTACCTCCCATAGGCGTGCCCCAATAATCCCACCAACAATGGCGTAAAAAGCCAGGTCTACTACCTCCGCCAGGTACCGCCCCTGTCTCTTTGCAACATAACAGGATACCAGCAACCCTGAAAGAATCCCTAACGAAAGCATAACTCCAAAGGAATGTATTGGCCAATCGCCGATGTGAAAAAGTACCGGGTACAAAATATCATCTCCAGGAACTTAAGTTAGTTATCTATAAAAAGATAAAATCCCCCGCCTTATAGCGGAGGATGGTTAGCATTATAACATAGCGTTAAGCTTCTTCTCCAAGTCTGCCTTACCTGTAAAGCCAATAATCTGGTCTACCTTTTCCCCATTCTTAAACATGATAATGGTTGGGATACTCATAACACCAAATTGCTGTGCCAGATCCCTGTTCTCATCCACGTTAACTTTACCAATCTTAACTTTTCCGGCAAACTCAGTTGAAAGCTGCTCAATTACCGGTGCTATAGCACGGCAGGGGCCACACCAAGCTGCCCAAAAGTCAACCAATACTGGAATATCAGACTTAACTACCTCAGCCTCAAAGTTTGCGGCGTTGAATTCCATAGCCATGTAAACCTGCCTCCTTATAAATTGAGTCTTACCAAAACCAGGTCTTGAAATTTCTTATGTAACTATAATACTATACTTCATTGTTCGCTAGCAATATTTTTCGTGTAGAATTAGTGCCATGATTTAACTTAATTCAGCTCTCTTAAACATTTGAATAAAGTTTAAAACAAATTGCAATTCCTTTTCATTTAAGTTGCAGACAAGCCCTAAAACTGACTGAACGTTAGGATGAATTAATAGTTCACGAAGTTCAGGGTTCATTAGACTGACCATCTGATCCACAGCCCCTGGCTCCATGATAAAGTAACAGGGTGACACACCCATTACTTCTGAAAGTTTTTCCAGGGTTTTTAGGGATGGCTGTACTTTTCCCTGCTCAATCTGACCGATTAGCCCGGCTGTAACTCCTGCCAGGTTAGCCAATTGAGCTTGGGTAAGTCCATATTCTTCACGTAAATGCTTAAGTTTGTAACCCAGGGAACCCTCATGGCCCATTAAAGCTGTGGCCGGAACCCCCAGTCCTTCCGCTACCCTCTTAAGGGTATTCAGGGCCGGGTAAACAGTTCCTCTTTCAATCTCACTCAGATACGATAAAGAAATGCCAATTTTGTCAGCTAATTCTTGTAGTGATAGGTTATTCTCATTTCGAATAATCCTAATTTTCTCTCCCAGGCCGAGACCAGAGTCGGTTATTTCTCCCTCAACCAGTTGTGTCTTCGCTACGTTTAGAGCTGCAGCCAGCTTGTCTATAGTCTTAAGTGAGGGCCTCTTTGATCCCCTCTCAATTTCACTCAAATAAGACAAAGACAATTTTGCCCGCCGTGCCAGGTCTTGCAGTGTATAGCCCCTCTCTTCTCTTAAGGCCCTGATTTGATCCCCCCGCACTATCATTGCAAACACTCCCATAGCATACAAATATACTATTATCCTACTATAATTTTACTATCCAGTCAATGCGGGTGGTCCAGTATTGCTTCCAATATCTCCCGAAACACAGGGGCAGCCGTTAATCCTCCACTAACCCCTTCCTCTACCAATACTGTAACTATATATTTAGGTGACTCCATTGGCGCAAAACCACAAAACCAAGCATTAACCCGATCCGTGTTGCCAGCTAATTCTGCAGAACCAGTTTTGCCGGCACTACCATAAGACTGAATACCGGCCTCTTTGCCAACTCCCTGAGTAGTAACAAGGCCTAACAATCTTTTTAATTCTCTGGCTGTTTCGCTGGAGATTACTTTATGACTATTCCCCAGGGAGAAATGGCGAGAAGTCTGTCCGTTCTCTGCTCTTAATTCTTTTACTAATCTCGGTTCAATATACATCCCACCGTTAACTATTACATTAATCATGGCAGTAAGCTGTACAGGTGTTGTCAGAACCGGGCCTTGGCCAATGCTGCTATTGACCAAGCTATAGGGCTTACCAATCAAATCCAAATCCTGCCTTGGATCCCGGGAAACTGGATAACCAATAATTTTCTGTGATTCTAACCCGAAAGCTTTGGCATAGGTAATTAATTTTTCTGCCCCCAATTTTAAACCTAGCTCAGCAAAAACAGGGTTACAGGATTGGGCAAAGGCCTCCTCAAAGGTTATGGGCCCATGTCCCGGTTTATGCCAACAGCGTACTAAATGATCATGCTCGCCAAGGCAAACAAAAGTATCCGATGGCTTAACCATGCCTTCCTCTAGGGCTGCGGCGGCAACAACAACCTTAAAGATGGAGCCTGGCTGGTATAAAGCGGTACAATGATCTAAAAAGGTATCGTGATCACCGGGCAAGGACAGGGCCACATTACCTGGATTAAAATTGGGTCGGCTAGCCATAGCCAGCAAATCGCCGTTGCGTGCATCCATAATAACAACGGCCCCCCTCTCCACCCGGCGGTCCATCACTTCTTCTACAGCCCGCTGGATTTCCCCATCCAGGGTTGTAATTAAATCCTGACGCCCTGTATCCCTATCCTCTTCTTTTTTAATACCAAGGCCGGCAATTAAATTTCTGTATACATCCACATGGGCCCTGACCATACTAACCGGCTCACCGGCCTTTAGGACTCCCTCATAAAAATATTCTAAACCACTTTTGCCTATTAAATCAGAGAGCTTATATTGCTTACCCTCCAGATTATTTAATCTTTCCAATAAACTCCTATCTGAAATAGGCCCCAAATGACCTATCACATGTGCAGCCAGTGGTTTTGGGCCATAGCGATAATCTATCTCCTGCACCATTAGACCCAGAATGTTTAGCTCTTGGATTTGCCTAACTTGCCCCTTGGTGAGGGCAAATGGCAAAAAGCCTGCTTCTCCATTTAGATACCGGAATAACTCTTCCGGCTCTCTCCTGATTACCTGACTTAATAAAAGTGAAGCCTCTTCCTTAGCTTGAATTATTTCTGGAAACACCACCACCCTTGGTTCCCTTTGTCCTTGGGTTAGAGAATCAATGCCATGTCTATCTAAGACCCTTCCTCGGGGTATCTCTTCAAGGCTTACCCTTATACTGCCCTGCTCAAGGGCCCTTAATTTATACTCATTTCCATGAACCAATTGAATAACACCTAAATGAAAAACTAAAGGCAAAAATAAAATAACCAGCAGATAAAAAATACACACTAATCTTTTTTGGTGAAATAAACCCATATAAATATGCACTTTCCTTTATGGCAACTTTATTAATATTGTCACCAAAAAAGAAAATTAATATCCATTTATTGGATTCTCCTCAGCATTGACATGGGAGGGAGCTTAATACTCGAGGGTAACCTAACAATTTGTTGGGGATGAGGAGCTACTTCCATTTGTTGTCCAGTTTCTCCGTCGAAAATAGTTTCCACCTGTATGGAAAGATTATCTCCCTTAGGAGTCAGAACCTCCAATACTTCCCCTGCCTTGAAGTTGTTTCGCTGCTCAACAGTGATTTGGCCCTCTTCATTATTTAGCACCAGGCCCACGAAGGAGGTCCGCCTGGTATAGCTGCTTTGGCCAGGTTCTACTGTGGCCGTTTTCCCACCATCCCCAAGGAGAAAGCCTGTGGTATACTCACGATGACTTACCTTGGTGATTTCATCCAACCACTGGGGCTTGACCCTAAAGCCTTCTGCATCTGCCAGGTATGCATCTATAGCCTGACGGTAGGTTTTTACGATGGTGGCCAAATAGTGGATGCTTTTCATCCGACCTTCTATTTTAAAGCTGGATACACCGGCTTTGGCCAAGTGGGGGATATACTCAATAAGGCAAAGATCCTTACTGCTCATAAAGTAGGTGCCTCTGGCATCCTCCTCCACGGGAAAATATTGCCCTGGTCGTTTTTCCTCCACTAGGAAATATCGCCAGCGGCAGGATTGGGCACAATCACCCCTATTGGCATCCCTGCCCGTAAGGTGATTACTTAATAGGCAGCGTCCCGAATAGGACATGCACATAGCTCCGTGGACAAAGGCCTCCAGTTCAATGTTTACCCTGCTGGCAATTACTTCAATTTCCTTTAAGGACAATTCCCTGGCTAAAACGACTCGCTCCAGACCAATTCTTCTCCAGAAGGCAGCACTGGCCCAGTTGGTTGAATTAGCCTGGGTGCTAAGGTGAATTGGCAGACAGGGCTGAACTCTTTTCACCGTATCTATTATTCCAGGGTCACTGGCAATTACAGCATCCACACCTATTTGGGCCAGAAAGTCAAGGTATTCCGGCAGGGTCTCCAGGTCTTCATTGTGTGCATATATATTGATTGCCACATAAACTTTTACATGGTTCTTATGTGCAAAGCTGATTCCCTCCAGCATTTCTTCACGGCCAAAATTTCCGGCCCCGGCCCGCAAGCTAAACTGCTGTCCGCCTAAATAAACAGCATCGGCACCATAGAGTACAGCTATTTTTAGTTTTTCTAAGTCCCCTGCGGGGGCTAGTAGTTCCAAATCAGTCAACAGAGTCACCCCATGTTTAGTCTAGATATTTTCTCTTATTTGCATTATGCTCTTCCAAAGTGGTGGCAAAGGCGTGGCTTCCATCAGGTTTTGCCACGTAATATAAATATTTTGTTGTGTCTGGAGCAACTGCGGCCAATAATGACTGCCTGCCCGGAGCGGCTATTGGCCCGGGGGGTAAACCGTTATACTTATAGGTATTATAGGGTGAGTCCACTTCCAGATCCTTATAATATATTTTCTCCCGGTGGCCACCGAGGGCATACTCCACCGTGGCATCGATTTGCAGTCTCATACCTATACCCAGTCTATTATGGATTACACTGGAGATAATAGGCCTCTCCTCGTCCTTACGGGCTTCTCTTTCAATCATTGATGCTATAGTTAGAGCTTCATGTACACTCAAATTCATAGCACTGGCCCTTTTCTCATAATCCAGTTCCTTTAACTGTCTGTCCATGCCTGCCAGCATGACGTTGATTATTTCCTTCTCGCCACTATCCAAGGGAATATTGTAGGTTTCGGGAAACAGGTATCCCTCCAATCTCTTGGAACCACCGGGGGCATCCTCAAGGAAGGGGTAATTAAACTGACCCTCAGCTAATAAATTCTTGAATACTTCTTCCTTAATAAAACCCTTTGTGACTAGGGTATTTGTTATTTGCTGCAGGTTATAGCCCTCGGGGATAGTAAAGGCCTTGGTGGCTGTTTTTCCCCTCACCAATACATTTAGTACAGAGGGCGTTGACATTGACGGGTTAAGTAAGTAGTAACCGGCCTTAATTTGGTTGTCCAACTGGTGGTAACGGGAATAAAGTCGAAAGGCCGTAGCGCTTCGAATGATTCCTTGTTGTTCCAGCATCCTTGCCACCTGTCCACTGCTACTCCTGGGTGCAACCTGAATCAGCATGTCCTGGGAAGATTTTGAAGCATCTAGGGGCTTGAGAAGAGAATTAAGATACAGACCTGTACCAATCCCAAAAAATCCTAGGCATAGAACAATAAATATTAATAATCTTTTTATACTTTTAATTCTTTTAGTCAATGCCAATACCAACCTTTAGTAATATGACCAATTATATCATCTATTCGCCGGGGGGTACAACCAATAGTACCTATGTATGTAGTGTTCTGAAACTGATATGACACCCTAGCGGGTGCCATATCAGGGATTAGTTAATTTTTAAAATCTCCTTCTGGTCCGGGAGAACCGCATCAAACAGGATCATGGGATTGTTTAGCCCCTTGACTACTTCGTCCAACACCAGGTTCATATGGACTCCCTTGGTGGCTACAACCGGAATTATGGGTTTGGTCCTGTATATTCTTTGCAATAGCTTGATGGTGGTTGAAGTTACATCCCTAGGTGTCTCATCTACTTTGGTTACTACTAAGACATCAGCCTCATCGAGGAGGAAATTTCCAGCCTCCATGATTATCTCGCCCTTAAGTCCGGCAGGAATGATGGTAACCAGTACATCTGCAAGCTTTCTGCATTCCTCTGCTTTATATCCGTCATTAATTCCTACGGCCTCAACCAACACAACATCGGGCAAGGAGGCAGTTTTCGGTATATCCCGCTGGGATAGGTTCCCTAGTTCTAACACTGACCGAACCTTGTTCAACTCATCTAAGGCCTTGCGGGCATTCTCAATCAGTTTGTTTTTCTCTTTGATTTGATTTACTGCATGGCGTATAACCCTCTCAATATCTGACACAATATCTCTACCAGGTTCAGGCACAGCAATGGTTAAATAATTTGGATCTATCCCTTTGTGCAAATATGGTTTTTCATCCTGCACGCCGGAGCCAACTGCCAGGGGTTGAAAATTCCTATTCTTTAAACCTTTATACAATTCACCTAAAATGGTAGATTTACCCCCGTCGTTTCGCCCGCAAATTACTATCTTTTTCAACGAGCCCCCTCCCCTTCCTTGAACACAGTAAGTATTCTTAAAGAATTAATATGCCGGGAGGGCGGAAAATCTTCCAGTTAATTTATTTTTGTTCAATTTTAAAATTGGATAATGCATCATGGAGCTCTAGTAAAACTGCTGAAACATGTAATACTTCTTTTTCGATGGCATCCGGGTCAGTCTCTCGTAAAGCAGCCATCAAGTGTCCAAAGTGTTCACCAGCTATTAATCCCCAATCTAAGGGCAACCTTGTGGCATCTGCCTCGGGATGGCCATGTCGCAGTCTATTTAACTCCGCCTGTAATAGGGTCTTTTTTAAAAATTCTTTTCCGTCCAAATATATCTCTCCAGTTCCTCAGTTATTTTCTCCTATTATATCAAACATATGTTCTATAACAACATCCTATTCTATAATATTTTTAATTTTCTTCATCAAGGTCTTTAGCTATGGTACTGATAATTGTACTGGGCAGGGCCATACCCTGGGAAATTATTTTATTTTTAACGTTGTAAATACTGAAGGGTAGTTTTTCAACCTTTATCACCTGACCATTTTGCATGACTATTCTCTCAGCCAAGGCCTTATAGCCCGGGGCACCCTGCTGCTTTACTATTCGATCACCTTTCCTAATGCTGTGATCCTGTTCAACAATTGTTTCAGGCTCATAGGTCTCGTCTACCCAACTTCTAATAACCACATCTCTGCGAAAGCTGTTGTTGCCAAAGATCTTTATGGTGAGGTTTCCCCCTGAGACATAGGATTGGATATATAACCAATAATCAGTACTATTCTTAAACTTAAAATCTATCAAATCAAACACCACCGTGGCGTCCCTTCCAATGGGTACATAGGGAATGGGAATGGAGTGATTGGTTCGTTCAACCAATTGGAGATTTGCCAGCAGCACTGCATTATATAGGGTGGTGGAGACCTGGCAAACACCACCGCCAAGACCGTCTACCAATTCATTATTAACTATAATAGGTGCATTTTTATAGCCGCCCTCTGTACTCCTTGGCCCAACGATATCGTTAAAGGAAAATATCTCATGGGGGCTGATAATCTGCCCATCAAGGGCAGCAGCAGCCACGCTGACATTATAGGTTCGGTTAACATTGCTCGGATCAAATTGGGTAGTGTAGGAGCCCAACAGGGCATCTACCCCCATCTCCTCAACTTCCTCAGTTGACCTGGCCGGTGGCACATCTACCAGTTTCAGTTCAATGGTCCTTTGTTCACCAGCTATTAAAATCTCTTTAATGTCCTTCCCCAAATGGGTAATGTCAATTAAGCGCCCTGTGCTTCCGGGAGATACTTCAATGGTATCATTTGCATTAATAATTAAGCCCGCGTCCCTGGGTGGCAGGATGATTGGTTTTGCAACTTCTGAAACAGTTTTTTCCAATAAGTAGGGGTTGATTTGTATAGAGGGCTCCAGTCTAATTCCCCTATGGGCTTGTCTCCGCTCAACAAATTTCTGCCAAAGGCTTCCAGTGCGCCCTATGTCCATGGCCCTTTGAACTTCCTTTTCACAATCCAACTTCAGGCCTATAGTATTTAAGGGTAAGTCCCAATTAGAATTTTGATATGCTACTTTAATGGTTTTTTGATAACTTTCCTCAAGCTGTTTAACTCTTTCAACTGCCTGGTCTTGGTTTAAGTTGGAAAGCTCCACATCCATAATTGATATCCCTGGTAAAACAACATCCTCAGAAGCAAAGCTCATACCTGAGGCCAGGTATAATAGCAAGGAAAGAGAAATGATTAGCGGCATAGCCAAAAACCCAAAATATCTCCATTTTCTCGGCACAAGCCTGCCCCCTTCCATAGTCTTTGTAGTATATCTTACTAGGGACTGGCTATTGCTATTCCATTAAATATCACTTAAAACTTGGAAATGAATCAAGAAACCGTCCCTGACTCATATAAAAAAACCGGAGGGGTTATCCCTCCGGTTTTGTGACAAAAATTTACGCGTCTTCGCCTTCTTCTTTGAGAACCATTTCTTCCCAGGCATCAGCTACTTTTTCCCATTCCTCATCATCTTCGATATCAACTAGCAGTTCATTGCCGTCAGCATCCTTGGCAAACTTAAGAATAACTGCTTCATCGGAATCTTCTTCTACGGGTAATAAGATAGCATACTCGGAACCTTCTACCTCAATAACGTCAATAACGTTAAAATCGTGTTCTGTTCCATCCTCATCGATCAAAGTGATTACTTCATCTTGTTCTGCCACAATTTGCACCTCTTTTCCAAAGATTGTCTGTATTGTATCCCAAAAAAAATTTCATGTCAAGAAATTCGAGATTAAGGAAGCAGCTTCAATATAAAGATTTCTTAACTTAAATTACTACTTAGCACCTGAGTCAAGATAACCCTGAAGTATTACTGCCGCAGCCATTTTATCTATTACTTTCTTTCTTTTACTTCTGCTGACATCAGCCTCCAGCAGGGTCCGCTCCGCTGCTACTGTGCTAAGCCTTTCATCCCAAATCTTAACGGGTAAATCTATTTTTCTCTTTAATTGCTCAATAAACTCCATAACCTTTTCACCCTGGGGACCAATTGTGCCGTTCATATTCTTAGGCATGCCCACTAAAAATCTTTCCACGGAGTATTCCTTTACTAACTCCCCTAAGCGGGATAGGTCTTGATCAATATTGTCTTTCCGACGTATTACCTCAATGCTCTGGGCAGTCCAACCAAGGGGATCGCTAATGGCTACACCTATAGTTTTATCCCCCACATCCAGCCCCATAATTCTCATTTTGTCTGCTCCATTCTATATTACTTTTATGGCAAACATGGGACAGGCGGCTCCACAGTAACCACAAAGCCGGCAAAGCTGCCGTTCCACCTCTACCCTTTCACCCCTAAGCTTAAGGGCTCCGGCACCACACTTAAGCACACAACTGCCACAGCCCTGACACCATTCTTCAATATGGAGTCTGCGGGGCTGCCTGGAAAGCTGCCTGCCTAAATCCTCCGGTATCTCAGCACCACTAAAGTATTTGATATTATAATCTACCTCCATGGGACTTTGCATACCAACAGCCACAGCTGCAAGCTCTGGAATGTTTAGTACAAACTCTAGGGCCTCCTCGGTTCTGGTCAGCAGGTTTCCTCCCCCCAGGGCCTTCATTCCATATATTCCTTTTCCCGCAGAATGGGCTAGACTAATAGCCTGGAGCATATCTTCCGTACTCCCGTCAGCTATTCCAACACCGGCTAGATTAATTATTGGATGAATGACCTCAAGCTCTTGTATCCCAGCCGCCGCTACCACCCCAGCTATATGATGTGTTGAGATGCCCACTGCCCTTATATAGCCCTGCTCCTTAGCCCTAATTAGATATTCTACTGCCTCCCAGTGACCCTTTATGGTCAATGCTGATTCCTGCTCATGCAGCATAAAAATATCTATATAGTCCCTGTTTATTGACCTAAGGGCATTTGCCAAGCTTTCCATCATATCTTTTTTTGTATAGGCATAGCATTTACTGCAGATGACCACATCCTTGTGTTTAGCTATGGCCTTTCGTATATAGGGATAGGTTTGGTATAGCTCTGCTGTGTCTATGAAATTTATCCCCTGTTCCAGAGCTCGCTCTATCACTGAAGCACCCATGTCCAAGGGCAGGTTGGACTGTAGTGGGCCAATGGTTAAAGCTCCAAAACACAAACGGGACACCTTTATTCCCGTGTCCCCTAAGGTTCTATACTGCATTGTGCCACCGCCTTAAAAAACTCCAAAAACAAACCCCTTGTACAGGGGTTATTTTTGTTCAAGGTAATTTTTAACTAGTTCCTCCAGCAGTTCATCCCGCTCAAGCCTTCGGATTAAACTGCGGGCATTACCGTGACTAGTAATATAAGCGGGGTCGCCGGATAAAAGGTAACCCACAAGCTGGTTGATAGGATTATACCCCTTTTCCTTCAATGCAGCATAAACAGCCTGTAGTATATCACGGGCCTGGTTAACTTCTTCAGCCTGGACTTTAAACATTACTGTTTCTTGAGAAGAATCATTAGCCATGCAAAGACCTCCCAGTCCTAATATTACCTTTAGCTATAATATTAATTCAACACTGAGGATTGTTTTCCTCTATTTGTCAAAAAAAATAGTAAAAAATCCGGGCATACTTAATTTTGACACTTTAACGAGATAGGTGAGATATTTTGGAAAGCCTTGAAATAACCGGAAGAGCAATAATAGGTTTTTTTACTCTCCTTATTTATGCCAGAATTTTGGGCAAAAAGCAAATTAGCCAACTAAGCGTGTTTGATTATATTACAGGTATAACCATTGGCTCCCTTACAGCCAATATGGTTGTAAATCTAGACATCCGTGCTTGGAACAACTGGCTGGGGCTTTCCCTTTTTATATTATTTACCATAATTATGCAATATACAACTCTAAAGTTTCGCTATTTAAACAAAGTAATTGTGGGTGAGCCCACGGTGGTCATTAACAATGGTGAAATCCTGGAAAACAATATGCGACGGATGAGGTTTACCGTCTCGGATCTAACCGAACGACTCAGACAAAAAAACATCTTTAACATATCCGATGTAGAATTCGCCATTTTAGAAAGCAGTGGCAAATTGTCGATCCAAAAGAAGTCTCAATACCAGCCCCTTACGCCAAAGGATATGGGAATACCTACAGAGTATAAGGGTGTTTGTACAGAGGTTATACAAGAGGGGGAAATACTTGAGGTTAATCTTAAGCAGATTAATTTGAACAAGACCTGGCTGCTAAAGGAGCTTAAGGAAAAGCATAATATAGCAAATATTAGGGATGTATTTTATGCCGAAGTTGATACCTCGGGCATCCTTTATATCGATCTTTATAAAGAAAAGTCTAAGAGCTTTACGAATCCCAGTGATTATAAAGGACCCTATTAAATATCGGTACAAAAAGTGGGGGGAAAATGATTAAGATTAATATTATCCGCAGGGTACTGCTTTGGGGTACCGTAATCCTCACGATGTTGATTTTTATAGCCGCTCTAAATTCGGGAGCCTATCTAAAAAAACCTCTCCATCCAGGTGAGGATGTGATGGCTTACCTTGCGGAACTTGAAGCCAATATTAAAGCAAATGATTGGCAGGAAGCTGAGCAAAACTATGCCTCCTTAGTACCAGCCTGGCAAAGCATAAAAATAAGAATTGCCTTCAGTTCAGAGCAGGATCAAATACAACATTTTGATGATCGTTTAGAGCAATTGGGGGCCAGTATATCTATAAAAGACCAGGTTACATCAGTAAGGGATATAGCAGTCCTGAAAAAACATTTTCATAGTTTTAAATAACTAGAAGAGGCACCTTTATGGTGCCCCACAGATTGTCGAAAAACTACCTATATTCGGGACAGCGCTAATCCCTTGCTTCGGGCGAAAATGGGCCGCCTTCGAGTAAACATCGTGTTTACCTCAGGCTTGAGCGGACATCCATGTCCGCTCACCCATTTTCGCATCCTCAGCTTCGCTAAGCGCTGTTTCCACTGCTTCGAATGTCGCTGCTCGGGATTATTAAAACCCAGTTGAATCTTTTTCAACAGGCTGAGAGGCACCTTTATGGTGCCTCTCAGCTTAGCCCATTAATCTAAATAAGTGCTGCAGAAAGGGATTGCCGTACTGGTTGGTCTGTCTAGGCACTGCCTCAATGATTTGCTCATCAGCTTTGATTTTTTTAAACTCCGTTTGAACGACCTCCATTTGTACTGCAATAGCTTCAGCAGCCTGCTGGATTTGGCGTAAAAAATCCATGGTCTCCTCCATCTGCTTCTTAAAACCCGGTTGACGGCTAAGAGTCATCATGGCCAGGGTCCCTAGTAATTGCATATGATCAATGCTCATATTGAATTGCAAACCTGGAAATCCCGGCACCATTGGACTTTTAACCGTAGTTTTAGCGGGTTTACTAGGCGGAAAAAACATCAGATTACCCCCTTAATCATACAAATACTTCCTGTTTTTCATCATATGGTGTATAAGGGGAGAATGTTACAAGTCCCAGCTAAAACTTGGCTCGTGCCTAGCCTATGATCACAAAAAAAGAGGCTGCAGCAGGCAGCCTCAGATTATTGAAAAACTACCTATATTCGGGTTTTAATAATCCCTCACGACTCCTCTCTCCGCAGTGGACAGCGCTAATCCCTTGCTTCGGGCGAAAATGGGCCGCCTTCGAGTAAACATCGTGTTTACCTCAGGCTTGAGCGGACGTCCATGTCCGCTCACCCATTTTCGCATCCTCAGCTTCGCGAAGCGCTGTTTCCACTGCTCCGAACGTCGCTGCTCTGGATTATTAAAACCCAGTTATATCTTTAGGCTGCAGCAGGCAGCCTCCTTCTAATTATTTAATTTGTCCTTCCACCACCGAGGCAACTTTATCTATGGCCTCTTGGAGTTTGGCAGGGTCCTTTCCTCCCGCCTGGGCCATATCCGGCCTGCCTCCACCGCCGCCCCCGACGATTTTAGCAATTTCCTTAACCATATTGCCCGAGTGCAAGCCACGGCCAAGTAAATCCTTAGTCACTGCAGCCACTAGGTTAACCTTATCCCCGGCTACACTTCCCAGGAAAATTACACCACTTCCCAGCTTATCCCTTAGCATGTCAACCATATTGCGAAGGTTATCCATATCAGGTGCATTTACGGCAGCAGCAAGTACTTGAACACCCTTAACATCTGTTACTTGGCCTAAGATATCCTGGGCCTCTGATTTAGCAAGCTTGCCCCTTAGGGCCTCAATCTCCTGTTCCAAGGCTTTCGTGTGCTGAACCATTCCCTCAACCCGGCGGACCAATTCTGGTACCGGACTTTTAATCACCCCAGCAATTTCCTGGAGCTGCTCTTCCTTGGCTGCTAAGTAGCTCAATACTCCCATACCTGTAACTGCCTCTATCCGGCGCAGTCCAGCTCCAACACTGGTCTCATTAACAATCTTAAATAATCCAATCTCCGCCGTCGAGGTAAGGTGTGTGCCACCACACAGTTCCAGGCTATAATCACCCATTTTTACAACCCTAACCTGCTGGCCATATTTTTCTCCAAACAGGGCAGCCGCCCCAAGGGCTCTAGCCTTGGAAAGGGAAGTCTCAAAGACATCTATTGTCAAATTAGCCAGCACCGCCTGGTTTACTAATTCTTCAATTCTCCTTTGTTCCTCCGGGGCTACTGCTGCGTAATGGGTAAAGTCAAAGCGCAAACGTTCAGGCTCTACTAAAGAGCCGGCCTGATTCACATGGTCACCTAAAACTTCTTTTAACGCTTTATGTAAGAGGTGGGTAGCTGAGTGGTTCCGGGCAGTACTGTTTCTCCGCCCGCATTCCACAGTTACTTTCACAGAATCATGCCGTTTTAGAATACCGGACACCACTTTACCCCGGTGAACTATTAAGCCCTCCACCGGTTTGTTAACTGAATATATTTCTACTTCCAGCTCTGGTCCCCGCAGGGTCGCAAAATCCGTTACCTGTCCGCCTGATTCGGCATAGCAGGGTGTCACATCCAAAATGACCTCTATTTCCTCACCGGCCTTAACAGAGATTTCCTGTAAACCGTCCTTTAGGATTGCCATTACATTGGATTCGACCTCCAGCATGCTATAACCGACAAACCTGGTCTCACCCAATTCTTCACGTAAGGCCTTATACATAACACCACGTTCAGACAGATATTCCACCTCCTGCCTGGCACTGCGGGCACGCTTTCTCTGCTCTTCCATGGCAGCTGTAAATCCATCCTTATCCACCTTTAGCCCTTGCTCGGAGGCAATCTCTTCGGTAAGCTCCAGGGGAAAGCCAAAGGTATCATAAAGTCGGAAGGCTTCTTGGCCGGATATCTCTATTTTGCCTGTTGATTTTGCATCAGCAATTAAATTATTTAATATATCACTGCCAGCAGCAAGGGTTTCCAGGAATCGCTCTTCCTCTGTACGAATAACCCTTAAAATATGCTCCCTCTTCTGGACCAATTCCGGATAAGCCTGTTCCATTTGGCTGATTACAGCCCCGGCTACCTTGAATAAAAAGGTTTCCTTAACTCCAAGAACCCGGCCAAAGCGTACAGCCCGTCTTAGCAAGCGACGGATAACATAGCCCCTTCCCTCGTTGCCAGGTAATGCTCCATCACTGACAGCAAAGGTGACTGCCCGGCAATGATCTGCTATTACCTTCAGGGCCAGATCGATTTGGTTATCCTGACCATAGTTATGACCAGCCAGATTAGCAGTGTAATCCATAATCTCTCTAAACAAATCGGTATCAAAGTTTGAAGAAACCTGCTGCACTACTGAGGCAACCCGCTCCAGTCCCATGCCAGTATCAATACCTTTACTCTTCAGGGGAGAATAATTACCCTCCTCATCCCGGAAGAATTGGATAAATACCAGGTTCCAAATCTCAAGGTAGCGGTCGCAGTCGCAGCCAACCCTACAATCGGGAGAACCACAACCCCTTGCTTCTCCTAAATCAATATATATTTCTGAACAAGGGCCGCAGGGACCAACACCGATCTCCCAGAAGTTTGTGTCCTTGCCTAACCTTACAATTTTATCTTCCGGTATACCTACGGTTTTATGCCAAATTTCGAAGGCCTCATCATCATCAAGATAGATGGTAATCCACAGTTTATCAGCGGGCAAGCCCAATTGTTCAGTAACAAACTCCCAGGCCCAGGGTATGGCATTTTCCTTAAAATAATCACCAAAGGAAAAATTTCCTAGCATTTCAAAAAAGGTATGGTGTCTTGCGGTCCGTCCAACAACTTCAATGTCAGGAGTGCGAATACATTTTTGGCAGGTGGTTACCCTCTTAAATTCCGAAACAGCCTGTCCTGTGAAAAAGGGTTTAAACGGTACCATACCAGCAGCTGTCCACAAAATACTGGGATCGTTATGGGGTATTAGGGAAGCACTGGGCAGAATTTGGTGGCCCCGTTCCTCAAAAAACCTTAAATATTTTTCCCTGATTTCTTTTCCGGTCATTTTACTGTCATACCTCCACAAAACAACAAATATCTTCCAAATATTAATAGTATAGTAAATTGCAGCACTGGTCAAGAAAGCTTTTCCCATATGAAAGCTACCAATATTTTTACGATAGCCGCCAGGGGAACTGCCAATAACATACCCACAATACCGAACAAATGTCCCCCCGCCAGTAAAGCTGCAATAATGGTCAAGGGGTGTAGCCCAACACTGTTGCCTAGTATCCTGGGCGATATGACAGCCCCTTCCAATTGTTGAATAATAAAAACTGCAACAATTACTTTAACTGCCATTAATTTTGAAGTTAATAAGGCAATGGCTACAGCAGGTACTGCACCAATAAAGGGACCAAAATAGGGGATAAGCTCTGCCAGACCGGCAATTACCCCCAGCATAGTTGCAAACTCCAATCCAATTAGGGCAAAGGCTGCACTGGTCAAGACAGCTACAATAACAACTACAGTCATATGCCCCCGAACAAAGCTGGCAAAAACTCGATCAATTTCTTTAGCCAAACGGCAGATGTCTTCAGACCATTCCTCGGGGCAAGATTCGGGCAGTCTACCCTTAAAATGCTCTAGATCCTTCATTATATAAAAGGCCAGCACCGGGGCAAGGATAAAATGAAACAAATTACCAATCAAGGCCAGCAAAAGATCTGCTGTCCTTCTGACCATTTCAAGAAGCCTGGCCTCAGCCCAACTGATCCGTTCATTAATTACTTGTTGTACTCCTGGGGGCATAGCACTATTAGCAAAACTCTGCTCAATTCCTTTGATGATATCCTGTAGCTGGTCAGTATATGCCGGAATGGTCTCCACCAGGCTTTCTAATTGATTAACCATTCTGGGGACTCCATACATTAATAAACTGGTCACAATAATGATTACCCCCAGATAGAGAATCAGAATGGCTGCTACCCTAGGGGTGCCCCTGGTCTCCATTCGATCAACCAATGGGTTCAATAGATAAACTAATACAATGGCCAGAGCGAAGGGCAGGAACAGTCCTCGTATTAAATAGAGAAAATAGGTGACCAATCCAAACATAACTAAAATAAAAAAATATCGATAGGTACGTTTTTCCATCCACCAGGACATAGGATCCTCCAAGGGTATCAGTATTGAAAAAAAGTGAGGACTAGCGTCCCCACTCCTATCTGATCATTTCGCTTACTCTATTGGTCATGCCTTTCATCATTTTTTGAGCCCGGTGCCTGGCCTTTCGGGTAGAGCCCATTAGTATGCGCTCTGGTTTTCTACTTGGTTTAAAAACCATTCCAAGGGCTGCCCCTAATAAACTACCAGCAACAATGCCCCTCCAAAATCCCATCATATCTGTTCACCCCCTAAAATCTAGTATAAGGCTGAATTATGCGGGTCAAAGGAAACCAGGCTGCCGTCCTCGGCAACTTCAAAAATATCTACACCTTCCTTGTTTAAGCGATACTCTAAGCAACAATCCCAGCAGTAATACTGGTCGATTCCCACCTTTCCGGTGGCTTTACCTCCACAAACCGGGCAATTCACCAAAAGGCCCCCTCTATAAAACAATTTCTGATGTCTCATATTATTGCCATATCTAAAGTTAAAAATGCACTTCCAAGCATTTGTTTTTATATTTTAAAATGGATTAGCAAATATCTATAATCTGGTCCAAACATGCTTCTTCTAAAATAAAAAATTGAGCTGCCTCATCAATGAGACAGCCCTAGTAACTAATAATTTTTTTTATTTAATATCAAATTTACTTATCATCCCTTGAAGTTCTGAAGCAGTTTTACTTAATTCAAAAGCTGCAGCGGATACCTCTTGCATGGTGGCAGTTTGTTCTTCGGTTGTGGCAGCTACATTTTGCACAGCCGCAGCTACCTGGGTGGCTGCTGTTGCCACCTCCCTGGCCTGAACACTAAGGCTTTGCACCAAACCGATTACATTTGAAAAGGACTCACTTACCTCTTTAACCACCTGATGGCCATGGGCTACCTTTTGTTGTCCTATATGCATAGCCTCAGCAGATTGGGTTGACTGCTGTTGAATATTGGCAATAATTTTGGTTATCTCAACTGCCGAATTAGAGGAGGTTTCTGCCAGCTTGCGAACTTCGTCGGCAACTACAGCAAAGCCTCTCCCTGCATCACCCGCCCTGGCTGCCTCAATAGCAGCGTTTAGGGCCAAAAGATTCGTCTGTCCGGCAATACCATTGATGGTTTCTACAAATTTCCCAACATCCTTAATTGCCGTATTAAGGGAATCAATGGTCTTCCCTACCTCCTGGGAAGAGTTAGCTATTTCCGAGATGGTAGTAACCACACTATTGATCTTATCCTTACCCTGGTCAGCCTGGAAACTGGCCTCATCTAATTGTGTGGACACTTCCCTAATATTACCTACGATATTTTCTACCGTGCTTGACACCTCGCCAACTGTGGAGGCGTTGGCTGAAGCTGCAGCAGAGGTTTGCTCGGCCTGGGAAGATAAGCTGAAAACAGTCTCGTTGACATAATTACTGGCGGTGGATATACCTCCGATTAGCTCCTTTAGATTTATTCTCATTTCTTCAAAGGATTGGGCCAGTTTCCCTATCTCATCCCTGCTGGTTACCCTTATCTCTTCATTTAACTGACCCTTAGACACCCGGCCAGTTGCAGCTAATAATCTGTTGATAGGCTCAATTATTTTAGTACCTAAATACCAGCCTATGCCAAGCAAAATCACCGAGACAATGATAGTAATGAGCAGTAGCTTTTGACTGGTGGTGTCAACATTTACAAACACCTCATCCCGATTGGCCACAATTGCAAGAATCCAACCAGCGGTAGTAATAGTCCGGAAGCTGGCAATGGATTGTTCACCCTCAAAAGCATATTCTATCTGCCCGTTTTTAGTTTCCACCATTTGGGTTGTTGACTTGGCAACCTCTTCAGTGACAGGCCCTTCAACCTTGGTTAGGTTTTTGAGCAGTAATTCCTCATTGGGATGAACAATGGTTATACCACTGGCATCAACCAGATAAGCCCTGCCCTTTTCCCCATATTTCATTTGCAAAACCTGTTCAGATAATCTATCTAAGTTCAAGCGGCTATATAAAACTCTGATTATAACTCCATCATTTTTTACAGGAACAGCCAAAACAACCGACATTTTATTGTTAACCTTAGATATTAGTGGTGCTGAGTAGGCAAATCTATCCCCACTTGTTACCGCGATGAAATAATCCCGATCCCTTAAATCCACCGGGGCGTCATCAGTATTAATTGCCGACCCGTCTAATTCAATTAGGCCAAAGGATTCAAACATGACATCCTTTACTTCCATTTGGTGTTTAAGCTCTGACTTTAAATAATCAAGGGCTTCGTCTAAATCTTCTCCTTGTACTTCATTTACCTTTGACAGTATATCCAGGATGTGAATATGTTTCTTTAGATTCTCTTCCAAAAGATTACTGTTTGCGATTACGGTCTGTTCAAGCGAATGGTGGAGTTGTTCACTCTGGCCTGTTTTATAATTAGTTAAGGCATATAGATTTGTGATTATCAAGGCCACAACTGCTAAAAATAATACAGCTAAAAATTTAAGACGGATACTAAAATTGCCATTAAATGAGATACTCCTAAAAGGATTTTTTTTCAATGAAAAATCCCTTATGCGGATGCCCTTCTTAAACAACGCAACCTTCCCCTTTCACCTCTTACTTAATTTCGCATCTGCAATTGAAAATCTTAGAACACACCACTTAAAATCACTCACTGCTTTTTTAAATAATCACTCCTAACTATGACCCATGTCATATTATTGATTATTTTGCTTAATATATAAAATTTTCCATTTTTATCCATTAAGATGAAAAAAATATATAATTATATCTTCGTTTTAAAAAAACAAAAAATCCCTCTATTTTCTTATGAGGGACTTAAGCTATGCTAAAAATAAACTCTTTATGGAGAGATTATTTTTTGGCAGCCTGGCAGTCATACCAAAATAGGTGTAGACCCATAGCTTTGCGTCCCTACCTTTCGATAGGTTTGCCTTTAACAAAATTTAGGATTTTTGGCTCTGTCTTCTAGGTATATTATCCTAAATTCAACATATCTCACCATATTCCTCTAAACAATGACATTAAGTTGTAAATTTTTTAACATAAAATTAACAAAACCATTTTCTCAGCTTCAGCTTCGCGAGGCGCTGTTTCCACTGCTCCGAACCCAGTAACCTTTTAACAGTCAGAGGGTTGACCCTTAAGTCAACCCTCCAAGCTATTTGCTACTTAGTTTTTCAATTGTTCCGCCGCCAACCAGGTATTCCCCCTGATAATAAACCACGGCTTGTCCGGGAGTTATTGACCTCTGGGGATATTTAAAGGTAACCTTCACCAAGCCCCCCTCTAAAGGCTCAATTACCGCCGGAGACGGCTTGCTATTATACCGAACCTGGGCCTCAACTTCCCTCGTCTCCTTAAGACTATCAAATAAAATAAAGTTGTTATCAGATGCTATCAGCTCGGTTCCCCAGATAGCCTCCTCAGGCCCCACTATTACCGCATTATTTTCAGTATCAATTTCTGTGACATAGGTCCTTTCCCCGGTGGCTAATCCCAAGCCTCTCCGCTGGCCCACTGTATAAAAGGGAATGCCCTTGTGCTGCCCTACAACATTACCCTTCAAATCCATAAAGGGACCTGGCTTTATACCCTCAGGGGCCCGTTCATCCAAAAAGTTACGGTAATTATCATCATGTACGAAGCATATCTCCTGGCTTTCGGGCTTAGTAGCCGTGGGCAGTCCCAACTCTGTTGCCATTGCCCGGACCTGCTCCTTGGTATACTCTGCCAGAGGCATTAGGGTATGGGCTATTTGATCCTGGGTAAAACCATACAGCACATAGGTCTGGTCCTTCTTTTCATCCTGTGCCCTTCGTACAGTGTAGCGGTTAAAATCTTCACTATAGCCCAGACGGGCATAATGCCCCGTAGCTATATAATCAAAGCCCATTTGTCTGGCCTTCTGAAGTAGAGCCGCAAATTTAACAAATCTGTTGCAGGCAATGCAGGGGTTAGGTGTCCGTCCTCTGAAATATTCATCAACAAAATACTGGATCACTTTTTCTGTAAAGATGTCCCTAAAATTTAATACATAATAGGGAATTCCCAATATTTCAGCCACCCTCCGGGCATCGTCCACCGCGGTAAGGGAGCAGCAGCCCACATAATCCCCATCAAGCACCGCCTGTTCCGGGTCCCATATCTGCATGGTTACTCCAACAACTTCATAGCCCTGCTGCTGTAATAGGGCGGCTGTAACAGAGCTATCCACTCCGCCGCTCATGGCTGCAATTACTCTTTGTTTGGTTGCCAAAAGGCTTCACCTACGCGTTTTGTTTTTTCAAGTAGTCTTCAATGGCTGCCTTTAGAGCGTCGGCCGCTAGGTTGGAACAGTGCATTTTAGCCGGCGGCAGTCCTTCTAAGGCCTCAGCCACACTTTTATTAGTGATCTGCAGGGCTTCCTCAATGGTCTTGCCCATGGCCATTTCAGTAACCATGCTGCTTGTTGCAACAGCAGCACCACATCCAAAGGTCTTAAACTTAATATCCTTAATAATATTATCTTCTACCTTTAATGTAATCTTCATGATGTCGCCGCAGCTTGGATTTCCCACTTGTCCGGCACCATCGGCATTCTCGATTTCTCCAACATTGCGGGGGTTGGAAAAATGGTCCATTACCTTTTCGGTGTACATAAAAATTACCTCCTCATACCCTTTACAGAACTATTCTTTTTAGTATTGTTCTTCTTCATCACCATGATCATGGTGGTGATCGTCATGAACTGTACAGGTACTGCAGGCACAGGGGTTGCACCCTTCACTCAAGGGAGACATGGCCCTGAGCCGTTCAATCACAGGTGGCAGAACTTCTAGGAAATACTCAATATCTTCCTCAGTATTGTATTTACCCATGGTCAATCTTAGGGAGCCGTGTGCAACCTCTTTAGATAGTCCAATGGCTGTAAGAACGTGGGAGGGTTCTAGAGACCCGGAGGTGCAGGCAGAACCGCTGGAGATGGCAATCCCTTTCATATCTAACATCAGCAGCATGGATTCACCTTCGATGAACCTAAAGCAAAAACTCACATGGTTGGGTAGCCTATTCTGGGGGTGCCCGGTTAAAATGGTATTTGGAATCTTTTCTAATACTTCTTTGATCAGGCGATCCCGGTAACCTGAAAGACGCTGGGCATCATTGTACATTCTTTCGGTTGCCATTTCTATGGCTTTACCCAGGGCAACAATTCCCGCCACATTCTCAGTTCCCGGACGGCGCCGTCGTTCCTGTCCACCCCCGAAGGTGATGGGCTGCCAAAAGGTTCCTTTACGAATATACATAGCGCCTATTCCCTTGGGACCATATATCTTATGGCCTGATAAGGTTAATAGATTTACACCCAGTTCGTCCACGTTTACTGGTATTTTACCCACACTTTGAACGGCATCTGTATGGAAGATTACTTTATTCTCTCTGGCAACTTCTCCAATTTCTTTAATTGGCATGATGGTACCAATCTCGTTATTGGCATGCATGATGGAGATTAATATGGTTTTATCGGTGATGGCCTCTGCAACCTGCTGGGCAGTTACCAGACCATATTGATCCAATGGTAATACGGTTACTGTAAAGCCTTCCCGCTCCAGTTGCTTACAGCAAGCCAAAACAGCACTATGCTCTGCAGCACTGGTGATAATATGATTGCCCTTCTGCCTGTTGGCATAGGCTACGCCGCGAATAGCCATATTAGCTGCCTCTGTACCGCTGCTGGTAAAGGCAATTTCACCTATACTTGACGCACCAATGGCAGTTGCTACCTGCTGGCGGGCTTTTTCTACTGCCTTTCTGGCTTCTCGTCCCCAGGAATGGATACTGGAGGGGTTACCAAAATGCTCTGTAATGTATTTTATCATTTCTTCAGCAACAGCAGGGTCCACCGGCGTAGTTGCCGAATGGTCAAAATATACTTTTCGCATGTTTTCCTCCTTAAGGCTATAGAATCATTTGGGCTGGAAAACTTTCGTTTCTGCTTGCCTAGCTTTTTCAGCATCCCGGCACATATCTTCAAGGGTGATAGAATCCAGCACCTCTGCAATACTATCCCTAACCCTGGCCCAAATATCCCTTGAAATACAAAATTGGCCCTTTTCACAGATTGTTGTTTCCAGTTCGCTAACACATTCCAATGGAGCTATGGGACCTTCTAAAACCCTAATCACATCCCCCACCTTGATTTCAGAGGGAAGTTTCGCCAGGATATACCCTCCCTGTGCTCCGCGAATGCTTTTAACAAGACCGGCTTTGCGCAGAACTGCAGCTAGCTGTTCCAGGTAGTTTTCGGAAATCCCTTGCCGCTCGGCTACTACCTTCAAGGGTATAGGTCCGGACCCATAATGCATGGCTAAATCAAACATAGCCTTTAGTCCATAATGTCCCTTCGTGGTCAGCCGCAAGCAACCCCCCCCTTACCAATTCCAAGTAAACCACTCGGTTTTCTGGGGTTATAATAGCATGGCCCTCCAGTGGTTGTCAATCTTATATCCGAGTAATTTGCTCAAGATTATTTTAGAGGTTTTTTAATATAATAAAATTACCACCCTTAGGGTGGTAATATGTAGCTATGTATAAATATGACACCTATAGAATCTAAAGATGTTTATCGATCATTTTCTTAAGATCGTCTTTCTTCCTAAAGCCTACTGTCCTCTCAACTTCTCGCCCTTCCATAAAAACAATCATAGTTGGAATGCTCATTATACCCAAACCGTTTGGGGTTTCCCTATTATCGTCAACATTAAGCTTACAAACCATAACAGTCCCCTGCAGTTCATCTGCCAGTTTCTCAATCTCCGGAGCAATCATTTTACAAGGTCCGCACCAATCAGCCCAAAAATCCACTAGCACAGGCATTTTAGAACCTTCAATGGTGGCCCAAAAGTTTTGGTCGTCCAGTACTGTTATATTGTCACCCATGGGAAATCTCTCCTTTTACATTAAATTAACTTTTAAGTAAAATAAGCGATCTCATTATATGTTCTTAAGTTTACTTTTGTCAATTGCTTTACTTACTTCCCAATATATCCCTGACCACAGCCCCTGCCAGCACCAATCCCGCAGCTGCTGGGACAAAGGATATACTTCCTGGGGCTAAAGGCCGTCGCTTTTCATCATCCTGGGGTAAGGAATCGGGCCCCACCTTGGCAATCTTATTTTGCGGAACCAGGGGTTGTTCCGTGGAAAAAACAACCTTTATCCCCTGGTAAATACCAGATTTTTTTAGCTCCCTGCGTATGACCCTGGCCAGTGGATCAACAGATGTCTCAGAAATATCCGCCACCTTAAAAGAAGCCGGGTCCAGCTTATTCCCAGCACCCATGCTGGAGATAATGGGAATACCCCGGAAATGACACCTTTTAATAAGGTCCAGCTTTCCTGTAACATTATCTATGGCATCAATAATGTAAGTATAGGTTTCCTTAAACAGCTCATCACCCGTTTCCGGTGAGTAAAACTCCCTTAATGGCTTTATTTTAGCAGCTGGATTGATTAGTTTAATCCTTTCGGCCATTAGATCGACTTTATACTGATCCAGGGTAGTATCCAGGGCATGGAGCTGCCTGTTGATGTTTGTTATATCAACGGTATCAAAATCCACCAAAGTCATTTCTCCAATACCGGCTCTGGCCAAAGCCTCGGCTGCATAGGAACCTACTCCCCCAACACCGAATAAAATTATCTTTGCTGCGGCCAGTTTCTCCAGTCCCTGGCTGCCAATAAGCATTTCTGTTCTGGAAAACCTATGTTTCACCACCACAATACCCCTCCTGACTATTCTCTGCAGCTTAGTCCCAGATTCACTCCCATTATAAACAAAACAAACACCTCCCGGTAGTGTGGGAGATGTCTATTTAGTAAGAAAATATTTAATCTAAAGATAACCCCACCATGCCGTGTATAAGCCCAAAGTTTTTTGAACCTGTTCTCCAACAGGTGGGTGCCCTCCCGCAGATTCCTGTTTCCTTATACTATGTAAGGTCTACATTCCCTTGCGTTGAGTCGGACTCCCTTTCAAAAAATGTTGGCTCAAAACTTCAGGTGCAACACGCACAGAGTAGGGTAGTTTTGTTAAGCTATATTAATTTTATATGCTTTATGTTAACATAGCCCTAACATAATCGCAAGCCCTCTGCACCCTGTCCCCGCACCCTTATTTTTCCACCGGCGGTAACCCTTATACAATATCCTGACACTTTTTTATTGTTGTTTTTACTTAAGCCTTAGCCTTAGGAGCCACGGTACTCCTAACGTGTAGTTCTGCCAGCTGGGCCGGCTCTACCAAATCAGGGGCCTGGGTCATCAGGCAGGTGGCACTGGCAGTTTTGGGGAAGGCAATTACGTCACGAATGCTGTCCTTGCCCGTTAACAGCATAACCAAACGGTCAAAGCCAAAGGCAATTCCCCCATGGGGTGGTGCACCATATTCAAAGGCCTCAAGCATAAAGCTAAACTTATCTTTAACTTCTTGCTCGGAAAGACCCAGGGCCTTAAACATCAGCTCCTGAATCTCCTTCCGATGGATACGGATACTGCCGCCGCCAACCTCCACACCATTTAAAACCATATCGTAGGCTCTGGCCCGGACTTTGCCAGGTTCTGAGTCAAGCAGCGGGATATCCTCTTCTACAGGTGAGGTAAAGGGGTGGTGCATAGCAAAATAACGCCCCGCTTCCGGATCATATTCAAGGAGTGGAAAATCTGTCACCCAAAGGAAGTTCCACATTCCTTCGGGTATTAGATTTAGCCGCTGGGCTAAGTGAAGTCTTAATGCGCCTAGGGCTGCCGCCACCACCCCCGGTTTATCCGCCACAAACAACAGCAGATCTCCTGGCTGTGCTTCAAGCTTGTCGGATATAGCTGCCAATTCCTCAGGTGTAAAGAACTTAGCAATGGCTGACTTTATTGAGCCATCCTCATTTATCATCATGTAGGCCAGGCCTTTAGCCTTATATACTGCGGCATAGGCTGTCAGATCATCAATCTCCTTACGGGAGAAGGAGCCGCAGCCCTTGGCATTGATACCCTTAACCTGCCCACCGCCTAAAGCAGTGGAATTAAAGACCTTAAAGCCGCATTTAGCTGCAATGGGAGTAATATCCCTTAGCTCTAAGCCAAACCTCGTATCAGGCTTATCTGAGCCAAAGCGGTCCATGGCTTCCTGGTAAGACATCCTTGGGAATGGGGCAGTTAACTCCAAACCTGCCGTTTCCTTGCAAACCATAGCTATCATCTGCTCCATCAAGGACATAATGTCGTCGGCATCAATAAAGGACATTTCTATATCGATTTGGGTAAATTCCGGCTGACGATCAGCCCGTAAATCCTCGTCACGGAAGCAGCGAACAATTTGGAAATATCTATCCATACCTGCAAGCATCAGTATTTGCTTAAACAACTGGGGGGACTGGGGCAAAGCATAAAATTTGCCGGGATTCACCCTGCTTGGTACCAGGTAGTCCCTGGCTCCTTCCGGGGTACTCTTGGTCAGCATAGGTGTTTCGATTTCTAAAAAGCCATTTTGGTCTAGAAAATCCCTTACACTTTTTGATGCCCTGTGGCGCATAACCATGGCCTGCTGCATCTCAGGACGCCGCAAATCCAAATAGCGGTACCTCAGGCGCAAGTTTTCATCAACATCAAGATTATCTTCAATATAAAAGGGTGGGGTTTTTGCCTTGTTAAATAGCCTTAAAGTATGGGCATAAACCTCAATTTCACCGGTTTCCATATTAGGATTTACAGTACCCTCAGGTCTGGCATTCACTCTTCCCACAATGGCCAGTACATACTCGTTTCTAACCCCCTCAGCCTTCTCAAAGGCTGCTTGGTCAACCTCCGGGCTAAAAACCACTTGCACTAAACCGGAACGATCCCTGAGATCCACAAAGATTAACCCACCATGATCCCTTCTCCTCTGAACCCAGCCCATCAGAATGACTTCCTGGGCCTCATGGTTAATCCGTAATTCACCGCAGTAGTGGGTTCTTTTCATGCCTTGCATTGACTCTGCCATTAAAATACAACCTCCAAAATACATTTATCTTTATATAACATTCTTATTTTGATTTTATATATTCAACCAGTTCAGCCAGGGCTACCTCCTGCTGGTCACCCAGCTTCATATCTCTTACGGCTGCAAGTCCCTTGGCATATTCCTCTTCACCTAAAATCACGACCCACCTGGCCCCTAGCTTGGCGGCATATTTCATTTGCGCCTTTAGACTTCGGCCAAGATAATCCTTTTCTGCCGGTACAGACCTTTGCCGTAATTCTTGAATAAGTTTAAAGGACTGTATTTCAACACCGGTCCCGGCAGTGGCCACAAACACCTCAGGTCCCCTGCTAAAGGGAAAATCAATGCCCTGTCGTTCAGCCGTTAGGAGAATTCTCTCCAATCCCAGCGCAAAGCCAACACCAGGAATGGCCGGTCCTCCACAGGCTTCAATCAAGCCATTATAACGCCCTCCGCCGCCAATTGAGCTTTGGGCCCCAATATCCTTAGCCATAATTTCAAAGGCTGTATGGGTGTAATAATCCAGTCCCCTTACCAGACGATTATTTACTATGTAAGGAACACCCACCGCCTCAAGGTTTAGTTTCACTTCATTAAAGTGCGACTGGCATCCGGGGCAAAGGGCATCCAGGGTAGTTGGGGCATTACGTCCAAGCTCCTGGCATTTCTCCCCCTTACAATCCAAAATCCTCAGTGGATTTCTTTCAAAGCGTCCTTGACAGTTTGAGCATAACTCCTCTAGATGAGGCCTAAAATGTTCCTGCAACTTTTCCCTTAATAAGGGACGGCATTCAGGACAGCCTACACTGTTGATATGTAATTCTAAATCGGTTAGACCGATCCTTTTATATATATCCATGGCCATGGCAATAACCTCAGCATCAATGGCAGGGCTATGGGTACCAAACACCTCTACCCCAAACTGGTGAAACTGACGGAAACGTCCGGCCTGGGGACGATCATACCGGAACATCGGTCCGATATAAAACAGCTTAACTGGTTGTGGAAGGGAGCTAAGTTTGTTTTCTAAATAAGCCCGCACGGTGGCAGCTGTCGCCTCGGGTCGAAGGGTAATACTGCGTTCACCCCTGTCGGTAAAGGTATACATCTCCTTCTCTACAACATCGGTGGTCTCCCCTACACCTCTGTGAAACAATTCTGTATGTTCAAAGATTGGAGTCCTCAGCTCTCCATAACCATATTCTCGGCATACCTGTCGGGCCAATTCCTCCAGGTACTGCCATTTTTCAACTTCCCCTGGCAGGATATCATTGGTGCCCCTGGGTCTTGTTGTTAACACAATTATAACCCCCTTAAAAACCAAACATATTATGGCAAAAGTCTGTCCTAGAAAAAAATAAAAAAACCCCGTCACTGGCATAACCAACTGCCAGGGACGGGATTTATCCCGTGGTGCCACCCTGATTGAACATAAATGTTCCTCTCCGGTCGGCGATAACGGTGCCGCCACCGTACCAGCCTACTAGGAAATGCATCCTTTCGGTGGTAACTCCCGGGTGTTCTTCAACCAAGTTCCTGCAGCGGAGCTTTCAGTCTAGGGCTCCGACCTCCCTGAGCAAGATATAAATTGGCCTACTCTCCCGATCATAGATTTTACCTATTAAACCTGTGAATTATTTTATGCAATAACTCAGTTTTTGTCAATGTTGCAGGTTTTTCTTTGTTATTGAAATGTAATACTATAACTTAGTGAGTTAACTTGTTACCCTAAATTGGGCATGTTATACTAAATTTGAGGTGATATCATGATAACTAAGGAACTTATAGAACGCATAAATACCCTGGCACGCAAGCAGCGTTCTGAGGGATTAACCACGGCAGAAAAGGAAGAACAGCATAACCTCCGTCAGGAATATTTAAAAGGTATTCGTGGACAAGTGGAACAATCCCTTTCACAGATTAAATTTGTTGAGGACGAGCCTTCCTGCGGGTGCGGCAGCCATCATCACAAAAAAA
>NZ_JARPTC010000024.1:0-67945 GCF_030577015.1 Desulforamulus aquiferis
TATTCTGTCTGAAAGCCGGGGTTTTTCTTTTTTAATAAATCCCTCAGGATTGCAATTTCGAGGTCTTTTTCACCAAGGATATTTTTTAGCTTGTCATTTTCTTTTTCCAGTTGTTTATATTCTTTATGTGAAGGTATATAAACAGATGTTTTCTTGGACTCACTGCTTGTTTGCTGCCATGCTTTATGTTTTGATTCGCTAATCCAACGGTATAGGGTTTTGGGGTGAACCTCGTAGCGTTTAGCTACTTGTCCTACATCGTTGATTTCCAAGGCATCTTTTATTACTTGATCCTTGAACTCTTTAGGATATCTTTTACTTTTCATGTCCTATCCCCTCCGTCAATATTATTTTACATTATTGTGGGACAGGACTCCAATCTCATTTAGGGGCTAAATAGGGGCGACGCAAGTCAAGCTGGATATATGCCACCATACAACGGTTTCAATCCACGCCCCCGTGCAAGGGGCGACATTCACAGTATGGGCAAATGTTGATGGACATTCATGTTTCAATCCACGCCCCCGTGCAAGGGGCGACGTTATTCAGAAAGTCTACAAGAGATTTCAGTTTGTTTCAATCCACGCCCCCGTGCAAGGGGCGACATGACGGTGACGATGGTCCTGAGTTTTATCAAGAGGTTTCAATCCACGCCCCCGTGCAAGGGGCGACGTAAAATCTCCGGCTAAGCATATGCCTACAGACCGTGTTTCAATCCACGCCCCCGTGCAAGGGGCGACGCAACGAGAGGGGCACATTATTTAAACTTAAACGTGTTTCAATCCACGCCCCCGTGCAAGGGGCGACATGACCCGTTCGAAATAACTTGCGTAGCAATATCAGTTTCAATCCACGCCCCCGTGCAAGGGGCGACAAAATACTAAGAAGGTTGTTAAGTCGCTGATTGAGTTTCAATCCACGCCCCCGTGCAAGGGGCGACATTTGTGAGGCCCAGTGGTTTGATGAGGGCAGAGTTGTTTCAATCCACGCCCCCGTGCAAGGGGCGACATCCATGATGGCCCTCACCATCTCGGTATTAAATAGTTTCAATCCACGCCCCCGTGCAAGGGGCGACCTCGGCGTGGCTTCCGCCACTTCAAAGGCTCTATGTTTCAATCCACGCCCCCGTGCAAGGGGCGACGGTAGATTCCCACCAGGTCACGTGCCATTCAATGTTTCAATCCACGCCCCCGTGCAAGGGGCGACAAAAAACTACCTCCGATGTTAAAGGCATCATTTTTGTTTCAATCCACGCCCCCGTGCAAGGGGCGACGTAGTATCGATTAAGGTCTACAGAGTTTATAGAGTTTCAATCCACGCCCCCGTGCAAGGGGCGACGTTGGACGCATTAAACTTAACATGGAATGAGTTTGTTTCAATCCACGCCCCCGTGCAAGGGGCGACTGATTTTTTGTAATTAATCCTGCCCTGCTGAATAAGTTTCAATCCACGCCCCCGTGCAAGGGGCGACTTTTTGCCAACCTTATATAAACGAACACCATTATCGTTTCAATCCACGCCCCCGTGCAAGGGGCGACCCTTATTACATGCGCCAAGAAGACATGCAAAAAATTGTTTCAATCCACGCCCCCGTGCAAGGGGCGACTGCAATCGGATAGGCACCCAACCCGCAGAAAAAAAGTTTCAATCCACGCCCCCGTGCAAGGGGCGACGTAGTTGGCAGAAGAAAAATATTAAGACAATGGCTGTTTCAATCCACGCCCCCGTGCAAGGGGCGACGGCGCTCAATGTTAGAGCTGATCGTAAAAGGCTTAAAAACGTGATTTCCGCGAACCTAGGTACAAAGACAAATTTAAGATTGGCTTTGTTCAAGACATTCAGTTCAAACTACCATATACCGTACCCTGCGATAGTCCATGAATTTCTTGTTAACTTATGGTTCGCACTTTAAATAATTATAGTTCCTTCAGGGTTAAAGACACCTTTAGCTCCAACATGTTCAATCTTCCTCTTCCAATTGCTGCCAAGGTAATAATATCTGAGACTATCTTTATCTTTGTCAATGATATCTTCTAATTTATTTCTCAACGCAGCAAACTGGGCAGGGTCAAGTAAACATTCAAATACTGAATTTTGAACCCTTTGACCGTGATCTACACATTGTTTTGCCACTCGACGCAATCTTTTCTTACCTCCTTCAGTCTCAGTATTTACGTCATAGGTTATTAAAACCATCATGATATTCAAACTCCTTTATTTCCAGAGAAATGGCGGGTATTTATATAGATCTCCCCTTAAATGTCTAGCAAGTAACAAGGCTTGGGAATATGGCAGCAGTCCGACATGTATTTTCTCTTCCAAAAAAGGGTGTGTTATCTCTTCCCTTTTTCTTTTTTGCCAGGCATCAATTACAGCTTTTCGAGCAGATTCTTTCATAATAACTCCACCTGATTCTTTCTTTATAAAGTCATTCCCAGTAACCTGCCTTCTATTGATAAGACTAAGTGCTAATCTGTCGGCCAAATAGGGTCTAAATTCCTCCATCAGATCTAAGGCCAAGCTGGTCCTTCCAGGACGATCCCGATGTAAGAATCCAACATATGGATCAAGACCTACCGTTTCCAATGCCGACCTTGTTTCATGAAGAAGTAGACTGTACAAAAATGATAATAAGGCGTTTACATTGTCAAGGGGTGGTCTACGATTTCTTCCTGCCATATAAAATTGTTCTTTTTGGCAAAGGATTAACTGGTTTAATACAGAGAAGTACTTTTGTGCTGATTCTCCTTCAACACCTCTAACTTCATTTAATGATACCTTTTGAGTCAAGCGGAGTGCATTACGACTAATCAATTTACATGCCTGTTCAACTTCACTGGTTTGAAATTTACTCCCATGATCGCTGATATATCGCCTCAGAACCGTTCTACTGTTGGCAAGTTTACCCAGGATAAACATTGAAGCTAGCTTAGCTGATTCAATTTCACTGTCTGCTAAGCGATATTGTTGTCTTCTTAGGAGGACATTTCCTTTTGGTGCTCCATGAAAGGTTGCCTGATGCCGACCATAAGGGTTTAAAAAGGATATGGTTATTCCCTTTTCAACACACATTCCCATAAAGGCCGGACTAGCACCCATATATCCAAAGGTAACAATACCTTCCAGGTAATGGATAGGGGTACGAAATACCTCTTCCTCTTGAACCCTTACCACCAGGTTTTCGCCATCTTTAGCCAGATAGGCCTCCGGGTTAGTTACATATAGCACATTTAGCATTTTCCTCATTACAATGGCTCCCCTGACCAGTCATTTTTTATATCATCAATCAAGCCTTTCAGATATTTATTAGTTCTTTTATTGTACTTTGCAACTTCTGGGACACACACATTTATCAAAGAGCAGTTTTTACATTGCTTACTATATTTAGCTTGTGGGGTTTCTCCCTTTAGGTATAGACTATGCATTTTCTCTGTTAGCTCTCTAACCCGCTTTCTCAGACAATTGTCAAACTCAACCCTGTGTCTGTGTTTTGTCTGACCATAATATAGATATCCAAAATCTATATTAATGGAGAGCATTTCCTCCAGACAAATTGCCTGGGCACATAGTTGGACTTCATCCCTATCATCCGACTTTGGTTTTCCCCTCTTATATTCAACAATGCTGTATCTAATGAGTGATTCTTCTTCAGCCAATTCAGCTACTGCCGCTGAATTTAAATGAAGCTCAACTACATCTGCTACTCCGTATAAGCCTAGGGTATGGGATTTAATAGGTACCGACCTTACAATCTTGACATTGTTTCGTGTTTCAGAAAAATATGGATCGTCTACCCTTTCATGAAGGATTTTTCCTTCAACTGTGCGCACATTCTCTACCCATTGATTTTCTATATGGATAATCCCCCATTGTCTTTCGCAATAGGCAAAGTGTTGGATCCCAGACAAGGCCAAAAAATCTTCTTCCTCATATTGTTTTTCCATATATCACCTTTCAATCAGTTTAACTCCATCAGGCAACTTAGTCTTATTCACTGTAACTAGATAATCTGAATAAGCTCTTGGCGGCTTGGTTAAATCTTTTCTTGTAACACTAATTAAGTCAAATAATTTATGCGCCGGTGAATTGCCTAGTAATGTCTCATGTTCAAAGATAAACAAATTCCTTGAAGACATCTTGCCTCTGGCTGCCGATCTATCATGATCGAACATATTTTGCAGTGACTCCCACAACAAATTTAAATCTCCTATAGAGAAGCCGGTTTTTTCAGCAAGATTGGCAGACACAAAACCTTCTGCTCTATATAATGCATATGGAACAATATGTTTTCGTCCCATTTCTCTGTCTTTCTTTTCTGCATCCTTTTCTGAAGTTACTGCCATTCTAGTAATGGTAACCTCTTGCTGAACAATGGGATCTATACTACGCGCAAAATTAATTTGTACAGGTCCACGCACCTGTCCGCAATTAACCTCGGTTGTCATTACAGCACCAAAGGCCCTGATATCGTAAAAATTCTTACACATAAAGTTTTTTACTCTAGATGCATCATCTTCATTTTTAGGAAGTTTTTTTGGTTCTGGCTTGATACCAGCTGAGGAATAGGCTTTTCGATGTTGGGTATTTAGTACCGCTCCTTCACGAACGTAAATATCGAAGCCCTCTGCCTGATTTTTTGCTATATCAACATAGTTTCTTATTTTTCTCTTAAGGCAAACATCAGTCACCAGCCCTAATCCTGTTTCAGCATCTATACGGGGCATATTTCCTGCATCGGGGTCACCGTTTGGGTTGCCATTTTCAATATCAAAAAACAAGACAAATTCGTATCTGTTTTTAACGTTTTCAGACATTAATTAACACTCCTTTTTCTCTATCTTTTTAAATAAATCTTGACGCTGTTGGTAATAGCCAAGTACAAATTGCCCCTGTTCTTCCAGATTAAGATGGGCCGGAAAACTATCAATATAGGAAATAACTTCTTCTATGCGTTTATCAGTAAATTTTCCATATTCTGCTTTAGCAATATGATGTTGGGCAAGTCTTAACAGTATCGGAAAAACTGAACCCGGTGAAGCCGAAGCAGATCCAAAGTATCTGTCCCTTATGGTAGCGTTAATACCCGGATTAGCATCCTCTTGAGCTTTTTCTAGCAAAGAAAAAAGTCTTCCTAACATATAGCCTATGTTACGGTTCTCTTTATTTAAAGACATACTAAAATCCACCCCACTCCCCTTATTGTAGTAACGTTGCTCTCTAGCAAGACATGCTTTAATCACTGAAGCCCTTATATAATTAACTTCCTGATCCGCTCTAATTCTTGATATTATCGAGTTGAAAAGCGATTTGGGATAAGGAGAGCCAGTTAACATAGAACGCATTAAAACGCCCCCTAGAAGCGGAGCAATCCTTTTTACATCTTTTAAGGGTGCTGTTTCTTTCAATAGCATCCATGTGGAAATATAATCTGGTTCCTTATCGAATCTCTTTTCGATAGCTAAATCCTTATAATGCTGGCCTATTCTCTCTAGGAAAACACCGAAATTATCCACATGCCAAAACCTAACAGCTAGTCGGCTGGCATTTGGAGATAAGCCTAGAATATAAAATTTTGTATTTTCATTAATACCTGTTAAACCACCGGAAATGGGTTGTCCATTTTTGATTTTTATAAAAATATCATGTAACAGCCTGACTGTCTGCGGATCCCTAATAACTTCAGAATCCTTTTGAAGTTTTTTATCCTCATCAGGGCTAGACTCCGATGGTGGAAAAAATAGCATACTTAATATATCTTCCTCTAAACCATTGGTAGATTGTTCTGCCCAAAAAACTACAGTTGCATCAGCAATTCTAATCCTATGCTTGGGACTGTTTAAAAGGTAATTCAATGCAGTGGTATACTTAAATGTAACGTCCTCTGCCACAGGTGCATTAAAGCTTTGTGATTTTCCGTAAGAGGTAAAAGAATCTAGATTAAAGGAAATCAAAGATGCCCCACTGGATTGTGCCCCTGTCACCCCCTTAATGCTGGGGTGCAGCCTCGATATTCTTGCTTTTTTGCCGGTAACCAGGCACTGCATAATAACTTCTGATTCATTTGATTTTTTATGACTGCTCCAGGCATCCCTTACTGCTTCTCTTTCGTGAATGTATCCTTTAAAACCCTCTACTTTAAATACAAGGTTGCTTCCCTCTGTTAGTCCTTCTAGATGTGTATTAATAGCTGGATGATTTAGAGCAGAATCAACATTCCAACCACGCAGAAAATGCAACAGGGCTTTGGCAGGTTCGTCAGTTACATCTTTGAGAATATTCTCATGCAATTGTAAAAAGTCCTGAAAACATTCCTTGATCCGTTGTTGCTTTTCTTTCTTGCTGTTTTCTCCCAATCCTAATACATAAGTACTATTGTCACACATGAAATTTGCCGCTACACCGGATGTTCTTTTTGCTTGTTCAGGCACCTCAATTTCCCTGGGTACCAATTTGTTCCGTCCGTCTACCCTTAAATCAATAACCTCTAAAAGTTGTCCAGCCATAGATAATAGTAAACAATAACTAACTTTCGCCTTACTATAACCTGGCTGACTAATACCGGAATTCGGATCCAACTGCAGGGTGTCATAATAATTGTAAAGGGCATTAATAATCAATTCCTACACCCCGCTTTCTATCTTTGGCACATCTATTAAACCGTCCTTCATGTTTGCCCTAAAGAAAAGCGGGGTCATACCGTCAGCATGATCTATATCCAATAACATCCATCCAAGATCCTTCTCACCTCTGTGAAAGGAGTGAGGTATTGGTTCATCATCTTCTATTAACCTAAATTTAGCGGCAAATTCCCGACACCCAAAGTAAGGTTGTTGAAAGCACTGTCCTTGTCTAGCCCTTCTCATGGCGATGGCATAGTGCTTCTCAGGCGTATCGGCCAACCCCGCTTTAATGGTCATCTCAAAATGAGCCTCTATTACATAGGCTACATTTCTCAGTAGTAAGGTTGCCCTTTGCTGGCGGTCTTCTGAAGCATATTGGCAAAGCAGTACCGGCTCTCCCTTCATAGCAGTTCTAACATTACCTGAGGGAATTTTACTGCTAACCTCGTTTCGACGCACATTATCAAACTTGATTTCATTAAGAACATGAATTCTGTCTACAACCCATCTAAAGGCAGGCTTCCAATGTATGGCCTCTAAAATGCCCCTGGCAGCAGAAGGGGTTATAACGTCATAGCTAACCCTTTCCACCTTCATTTCCGGCCTGGTAAAACAAGCAAACTCTCCCCAAACCATCAGCCGGATTCCATAACCCATGATGTCTTCCTCCTTTCAACTAAATAATTAACGTATCATTTAGTAACATACTCTCGGTTTTTGGTATAAGGCCCGTTTCCTTACTGTAATGTCCTTCTAACATCTCCTCCTTCAAAACAAATAGCCTGCCGTTAATACTTTCTAATATGCCAAGTTCATTTAGTTCGATAAATTCCTTTTCAAACACTTGAACACTATACCTTTGTAAGCTTCTAAGGTACGAACCGGGAAAAGGACTACTTCTAGCATCCTTTAATATTTTTAGACAGTTATCATCCCAGGGGATTATAATTGAACAAGTATTGTCCTGTATCAATTTAAACTTTTCTTCAATAGCTCTAAATTGAAAACTCCAATAGGCTTCTAGTTCCCTTATCTCCTTAAGTATGTTATTTTTATCCAACTGACTGTCATCAATATCATACAGTGAACTAAAATACTCTTTTACACCTTCTAATCCAAGAGGGTCCTCATGATTTTCAATTATCCTCTTGCCCAGGGTAGCGGTTCGGTTGAGCCAGCCCCTTGGAATACCATGTTTTTCACCTGGCATAAATACATACACTTTACCTTCTGGTCTCAGACCTTCCCGATTACAACGGCCAGCTGACTGGGCAATGGAATCAATACCAGCCATACTCCGGTATACTACAGGAAAATCGATGTCAACCCCTGCTTCAATTAATTGGGTAGAAACAACCCTGCAAGTTATTCCTGCTTTAAGCCGCCCCTTTACTTGTTCTAAAATGTCAGTTCTGTGGGCAGGACACATCCTGGTGCTAAGATGATACGCCCCCTCACCATTAATTCTTTCATAAAGCAAACGTGCATGTTTCTTAGAATTTACAATACACAACACCTGCTCCTGTAAAGCTAATTGTTCTTCTAGCTCATCATCCGAAATAGTACCCAAGTTTTTTACACTTACTCTCTTGAAATCTTGGTAAAGTTCTGCCGGATCGTCGATTATCTCAATGGTTTTTACCCCTTCAGGTATTAATTTACTAATGTTCGGTTGTGTGGCAGTGCATAATACAATGGTGGATTTATAATTAGTTATTAATTCCATAATTGAGCTGAGGCATGGTTTTAGAAACTCACTTGGTAACATTTGCGCCTCGTCAATTACGATAACACTATTTACTAAATTATGTAATTTCCTGCAGCGGGAGCTTCTAGCAGCAAAAAGCGATTCAAAAAATTGCACATTGGTAGTAGCAATGATTGGCATATCCCAGTTCTCGGTAGCGAGTTTTATTATTTGCATAATATCAGTTGCTGACTCAGCTCTCTCTTCTCGATAATTATCCTGTGGGTAAGAAAAATTACTGTGATGCTCCAGGACGTTTTCATCTCCTAATATTTTCCTAAAAACAGCTGCATTTTGTTCAATAATACTTGTATAGGGAATTACGTATATAACCCTTTCTTTACCATATTTAACAGCATGTTTTAAGGCAAAGCTTAAGGATGATAAGGTTTTACCCCCACCGGTAGGAACAGTTAGGGTAAAAAGTCCCGGTAATTCATTTGCCTTCTCATTGCAGTTAAGTAATATGTTCTTTCTTTTCCGGTTGACAAAAGTATCCTGTGCTCCATTGCAAAGGCGCTCAATATATTGCTCAAGTTTATTTGACAATTCCTTTAAACAGTATTTTCTCTCCCTTAGATTAGATTTTTCTGAGTTTAAAGCTCGTTCTGTATCTAAAAAGTCTGCATCAACTATACAGGAATAAAGGAATCTTATAAAAAACTGTGCACTAAATCCTTTTCCTACAATTGGTACAAGGGTGGGGAATTTCAATGTATTAGGTGGGGGAAGGATTATTTCGCGGGAGTAGGCCTGATAATCATAGACCTTTTTCTCTAGCCTTGCCTTTAGGGAAGACTCCTCTTCCGAGGTGCCCCAATCCGGCAGACCACAGTGATGTCCTGCTATAACATAGGCTAGGGGCACAGCAAGTCGTCCGTATCTCTTATTGGCCTCCGCCGCCCCGGATGTAGAATGATCTACATTTATGTTTTGTCCATTAATTCGCTTTTGAAACTCAAATGAGTATTTGCCCAAATCATGCATTAGCCCGGCCACGTATGCAAAATTGTCAGCCCCAAAGGAACGGGCAAAATTTGCAGCCAGCATACCAGTATCTTCAAGATGATCCTTTAAAATATGCCACTGCTCTTTCCCCTTCTCAAGATCCGAATGGGCATAAAATTTCATACCAAGCACCCCTCAAAAATGTCAAATAATTTACCCATTTCTTTCTTCTTGTAACATTTCCCTACATATTTTTTAGAATAATTAACGACATATTTCGAGATATATTTTATAACAAAAAGAGAGATTTTTATTTTAAATAAAGAATCTCTCTCCTTGTGGCTCTATTAAATTACTAAGCTGCTTAGCTTTTAATCATACAGGTTTTACCTTCTTAGTGCTTACCAGTATTAAGTTCTTCCAACTCATGTTCCTTATATACTGTGATGGGTATTGCTTCATCCAGGGATCGGCCTGGCTCGTACTCAAAGCGGTCCTGGTTGGGCTGGGCCAGGGCTTGGAATATGAGTCCCACAGGAATATCCATGGGGCAGGCGTTTTCGCATTGGCCACAGCCAACGCAGGACAGACCCATGTGGTTTACCCTGGTCAGGTGGAATAGTGTGGTGTCGGTGGGCAGCTCGATGGCACCCTTCCTTCTGGCATATTCCATGTATTTATCGCCGTTGTGGTCAAAGATAGGCCCGGCGGATACACATTCACGGCAGAAGCAGATTGGGCAAGCCTGACGGCAGTTTTGGCACTTAATACAGGTGGCCAGTACTTCAGCAAGTTTGTCCATACTGTCAAAGGATTTTTTGAATTCGGCAATGGCAGCAGTTTTAGCCGTTCCCTTTTCTGCTGCAATTTTATCGATAATTTTTGTTCTGGTATCCGGCACGCTTGCAGAATCTAGACCGGCAACACCAGACAGATCTAGCTCATCCTTGGCTGATACCAGCAGATTACCGCCCATGCCCAGCCAGCCTAAAATAATATCGGCTTTGCTGGCCTCGGGGTAGGCACAGATGCCGCAGGCCCGACGCATGGTCATGCCTGTGGGGTTGCTGCCGTCAGCAGCTTTAGCAGCCCATGCCTTGGCGTCAATTTTATTTTCTTTTACCATTTGGGCATAATCCTTGGCAGCAAAGGTACCGTTGCAATCAACCCCGATAACTACCAGGTTATCCATTTTAGCCTGTTGTAGCTTAGTTAGTTCAAATAATGCCCGAACCTCACAGGAGCGGAGCACCACAGCCACCTTTTCAGGTAGATTTCTAGAAAGATTGGCCACCAATCTGGCCACATTTAGTCCATTTACCGGGGCAAAGGGATCAACAGCACCAAGCATTTCCGGGTCCCTGATCAGGGTGGGAACCACATTGGTTTTTGCTGCTACTTCCTGGGGGGCCAGAACGGCACCCACCACACCGGAAGTCATAAGGGATTTTAAAAATCCCTGGACGGCACTCAAGGTATCGCCACTTGCTTTTATAGTATAAGTTTTCATTTTAAAACGCCTCCCACCTTAGATTTCCCAGTTCTTACGCAGCGGGTTAGGTCCTAAATTTTTCAGTTTGTTCGTCATTTCGGTAATTACTTCACCAAAATATGCACCCTGGGAAGCACTGATAAATCTTAACCATAACCGCTCCTCTGGTATTCCTAACTGTTGGAGCACGTTTCTGGCGATGGCCACTTTTCTGCGGGCCTTGTAATTGCCACTACCATAGTGGCAGTCACCTTCGTGTCAGCCACCAACTAGTACTGCATCTCCACCGTCTAGAATTGGTTTAATCATATACAGGGGATCTACCGCTCCACTACACATAACCCTGATAATTCGAACGTTTGGGGGGTATTGGATGCGGGCTGTACCTGCTAAATCCGCACCGGTATAGGTACACCAGTTACACACGATAGCAATAATCTTAGGTTCGAACTCAGTTTGAATTTTTTGCTCGGGAACGCTCATTACTTTACCCTCCTTTTCAGCCTAGTTGTTACATGCATCCAACATGGCCAAGATTTGCTGTTTTTCAAAACCCTTTTGCTGGGAAGCACCGCTGGGGCAGGCAGCCACACAGGCACCACAGCCCTGGCAAAGTACATCCAGCACATCAGCTACGTTAGTCAATTCATTCATAACCCTGGCACCGTAGGAGCAGGCCTCTACGCAAAGTCCACAGCCCTTACACCACTTGGGATTTACCATGGCCACGTTGCCAAGGGATTCCAGCTTATCCTTAGACAGCATGGTAACAGCCCTAACAGCTGCCGCATTAGCCTGGGCAATGGATTCCTCAATTAACTTGGGTGAGTGGGCCAAGCCACATAGATATAAGCCATCGGCGGCAAAGTCCACCGGACGAAGTTTCATATGTGCTTCCAGGAAATAACCGTCGGCGTTTAGGGAAACTTTGAAGGTCTGGCTTAAAGCATCTGTACCTTGTGCCGGAATAATACCGGTACTTAAGACCAATAGGTCTGTATCTAACTCGAGGGTCTTATTCAATATTGGATCCTTTACAGTTACCTTCAGCTTATCTCCCTTAGCTTCCACCACAGGCTGATCTTCCAGGGTATACCTAACGAAGACAACTCCCTGTTTTCTGGCTTCAGCATAGTAGGTTTCGTAAAAACCATAGGTTCTGATGTCCCGGTATAGGATAAATACGTTGGCCCCAGGATTTTGCTCTTTTATCTTAAGGGCATTTTTAACAGCATTGTAACAACAAATCCGGCTGCAGTAGGGTCTTTCCTCATTTCTAGAACCTACACACTGAATCATGACAATGTTATTGGCGTTTCCAACGCCTGGTCCAGCCAGTTTTTGTTCTAGCTCCCGCTGGGTTAGAACTGCTCCATGCCGGCCATATAGGAATTCTTTAGTTTCAGCAGGCTCGGCACCTGTGGCCACAATAACTACACCGTGCTCAATTTTCTTATCACCTGATGGAACTGCCAGTGTTGTCTTGTAGTTACCCAGGTATCCAGCAACATCCTTGATGGTTGATTCAAGATATAGTTCTATATTTGGGTTGCTGTTTACATCAGCAATGAGTTTGTCAACCAGTTCTGATGGGTTATTACCTTTCATGGTATACTTGACATCCAAAGCCTGGCCACCCAATTTTCCTGTGCGTTCTACCAGATAAACCTTAAAACCCTGACCTGCCAAGTTAAGGGCATTAGTCATACCAGCTATGCCGCCACCTATTACAAGGGCCTGACGGTTTATATCCATAAAGGAGGTGTAAACCGGCTTCAGCAGCTTAACCTTGGCCACAGCCATTTTTACAAGATCCTTGGCCTTTTCGGTGGCTGCATCGGGGTTATCCCTGTGTACCCAGGAGGAATGCTCCCTAATGTTGGCCTGTTCAAAGAGGTATTGGTTAATGCCCGCCTCTTTAAGGCTACTCATAAATAATGGAGCGTGGGTTCTTGGTGTACAAGATGCCACCACAACCCTGTTCAGCTTATGCTCGTTTATGGAAGCTTTAATCTTTTCGATACTATCCTGGGAGCAGCTAAAGAGAAACTCCTCGGTATAAACTACTCCCGGAATTGTCTTGGCATACTCGGCCACCTCAGGCACCCTGACAACACTGCCAATGTTGATACCGCAGTTGCAGACAAATACACCTACTCGGGGATCTTCCTGACTTATATCCCTTTCCTCTGGATATTCCTTAATTTTGCTCATGCTACCACGAACTGCACTAAGGAAATTGGAGGCATTGGCTGCCGCAGCACTGGCGTCCACTACTGTTTCTGGAATATCCTTAGGGGCACAGAAGGCACCCCCGGCAAATACACCGTCACGGGTGGTCTGACCCGGCGCAAACTCTACAGTCTTACAGAAGCCGTAGCTATCCAGCTCGATATTGCAGGCCTTTGCTAGGTTAGCATTGCCGGCTGAGGGCTTTAGTCCCACCGACAGAATAAGCATATCAAATTCTTCTTCAGAAAAACTTCCGTCGGGATTGCGATATTTAACTAGTAGGTTTTTAGTATTGGGATCTTCCTTCACTGAGGAAATCATAGCCTTTTGATATTTAACACCGTGCTGAATTTTGGCCCGCTCATAGTACTTTTCAAAATCCTTACCATAGGCCCTGACATCCATGTAGAAGACCTTGGTCTCCAAACCCGGCTCATGTTCCTGGGCGATAATGGCATGTTTTGTAGCATACATGCAGCAGACCGCGGAGCAATAGTGGTTACCTTTAGCAGCATCCCTTGAACCAACACACTGGACAAAGGCAATCTTCTTAGGTTCAACATGATCTGAAGGGCGGGCCAGGTGTCCCATGGTTGGGCCACTGGCAGAAAGTAACCGCTCAAACTGGAGGCTGGTCAAAACGTTTTGGTAGATACCCCAACCAAACTCGCCCCTTAAATCTCCGTCCATGGGATCAAAGCCTGGGCTTAGTACCACAGCTCCAACCTCAAGTTCTAGGGTGGTATCTGGCATGGAATGATCGATAGCTTCTGCTGGGCAAGCCTTTATGCACTTACCGCAGGCCTTAGGGTTTTTAAGTTTCAAACACTTAGCCTTATCAACAGCATAAGCATTCGGTGTGGCCTGGGCATAAAGCTTGTAGATAGCTTTACGTTTGCCCAAACCATCATCAAAATCATCATCAACCTTTACCGGGCACTCTTCTGCACAAGCACCGCAGCCGATGCACTTTTCCAGGCTTACACAGCGGGCCTGCTGCAAAACTTTAGCCTTAAAATTGCCTGGTTCCCCTTCCAGGCCAATAAGCTCGGCCCCGGTAATGATTTCTATATTTAGGTGACGACCCACGTCAACCAGCTTGGGGGACATTGTGCACATGGCACAGTCGTTGGTGGGAAAGGTTTTATCCAGCCGGGCCATGGTACCACCGATGGCGGGCTTTTTCTCCACCAGATAAACCCGGTAGCCGGACTCGGCCAGGTCCAGGGCGGACTGCATCCCGGAGATGCCGCCGCCCACAACCAGTACCGCGCCGATTTGCTTTTTATCCGTCATAGGTCCTTCAACCTCCTATCCCAGAGCCGCATCCATCATGGCTAGTAATTGTTCTTTTTCGAAGCCCTTTTGCTGTGTGGCACCACTCGGGCAAGCCGCTACGCAGGCTCCACAACCCTGACATAATACTTCCCTTACCAGAGCTTTTCCGCTGCGCTCGTCGTACACCCTGGCACCGTAAGCACATGCGCTAACGCATATTCCGCATCCCTTGCAAAGATCTTCATCCAATTCAGCTGTAATACCCAACGACTCTAACCTACCCTTAGAAAGAAGGGTAACGGCACGTATAGAAGCGGCGTTGGCCTGGGCAATAGTTTCAGATAGGTTCTTCGGACCATGGGCTAGACCACAGAGGTATAAACCATCGGCAGCAAAATCAACCGGTCTAAGCTTCATATGGGCCTCCAAGAAGAATCCGTCAGCATTTAATGGTACTTTAAATAATTGGCTCAATTTCTCAGTATCTGGACGTGGCTGAATACCGTTAGCCAGGGCCAGGATATCAGCATCTATTTTAATAGGTTGTTTTAATACATGGTCTGTTACCCTTACAGTAACCTTGCTGCCGTTGCCTACTACTATAGGCTTTTCGTCAGCACTATATCTGATAAAGATTACTCCCTTGCGACGGGCCTCAGTGTAATATTCCTCCTTGAAGCCATAGGTTCTAATGTCACGATAGAGGATAACTACATTGGCATCAGGGTCAAGTTCTTTAATCTTTAGGGCATTCTTGATGGCATGGGTACAACATACCCTGCTGCAATAGGGTTTTTCTGGTTCCCTTGAGCCTACGCAGTTTATCATTACCACTGTCTTAGCGCCACCCAAGCCCTTATCGGCAAGCTGTTGCTCCAAGGCACTTTGGGTAATAACTGCCCCATTGCTGCCATAAAGGTACTCTGTGGGTTCCATGGGATCTGCACCGGTAGCAATAATTACTGCTCCATGCTCAACTTCCAGCTTGCTGCCATCATCCTTAGCCAGAATGGTACGGTAGTTGCCCAAATATCCTGCTACATCCTCCACCTGGGCATTTAATACAACATCCACCAGAGGATTATTCTCCACATCTGATTTGAGCTTGGCTATGAAGGCTGGAATGTCTTCTCCCTTCAAGCTGTAACGCATTTCCGTTGCCCTGCCGCCAAGGCCATCGGTCTTTTCTACAAGGGTTACTGCATAGCCCTGCTCTGCTAAGGAAAGGGCGTTGGTCATCCCTGCGGCCCCACCACCAACAACCAGAGTTCTTTGATTCACATCAATAAAGGCAGTTTGCACCGGCTTTAATAGACGCACTTTGGCAACGGCCATCTTAACAAGTTCCTTAGCCTTTTCGGTGGCTTCTACCGGGTTATCCCTGTGAACCCAGGAAGACTGTTCACGAATATTGGCATGTTCATAAAGATACATGTTGAGTCCGGCTTCCTTCATACTGCTCTGGAAGAGTGGAGCATGGGTCCGGGGGGTACAAGAAGCAACAACAACCCGGTTTAAATCGTGCTCAGCGATACGATCTTTAATTCTGATAATGTTATCTTGGGAGCAACTGAATAGGAATTCCTCCGTATGAACTACACCCGGTAGTGTTTTAGCAAATTCAGCAACTTCTGGAACTTTTACAACACTCCCTATGTTAATGCCGCAGTTACAAACAAATACCCCAACCCTAGGAAGTTTATTATTTACATCTTTCTCCGGCGGAAACTCCTGTACGGTAGTCATAGTACCACGGGCCGGAGCCAATAATCGGGAAACCATGGCTGCTGCTGCACTGGCATCAACGGCTGTTTCAGGAATATCCTTCGGCTCACCGAAGGCACCACTTACGAAGATACCGGGTCTAGAACTGCAGCCAGGAGCATATTCATCGGCACGGCAAAAACCGTATTTATCTAGTTGAATATTTGCTGCCTCACCAAGTTCCTTGGCTCCTTCGGGGGCAGAAAGACCAATGGACAGGACCACCATATCGAAGGTTTCCTCATAAATAGTACCGTCTTCGTCGGCATAGCGCATGAAAATATCGTCACTGCCGTCCTTAGCAGGATCTACTCCAAAGATACGAGAACGAACAAATTTAATTCCCTGTTCATCCTTGGCCCGGGTCAGGTAACGTTCAAAATCCTTACCCGGAGTACGCATATCCATATAGAATAGTTTTGCCTCCAAAGGATCATGGCTGTGCTCCTTGGCAATTACTGCCTGCTTGATGGCATACATGCAGCATACCGAAGAGCAGTAACCCTTGCCAATTCTTTCGTTCCGCGAACCAACACACTGGATCCAGGCAATCTTGGTCGGTTCTTTATGATCCGAGGGTCGAACCATGTGTCCGGCGTAAGGGCCGCTGGCGGATAGAATCCGTTCAAACTGGATACTGGTCACTACATTGGGCAGTGTACCGTAGCCATATAATTTTAAGTCTTCTGGATCGTAGGGTTTGAAGCCAGGGTTCATTACCATGGCACCAACTTCGATTTCCAGTTCCTTATCCTGCATACTGTGGTCAATGGCTTTAGGCAAGCAGGCGTCAACACATTGCATGCATTCAGAACAAATAGCGCAGTTTAGACAACGTTCTGCTTCTGCCTGGGCTTGCTCGGGAGTAAATCCTAAACATACTTCCTCTGTATTGGTTGCCCTTCTCTCAGCCGGTGCGTGACTCTGTTTAACCTTGGGTGTTACAGGGTAGGACTCGGCCTTACGAGGGATAGGGGATATCTTTTCCTTGGGAATAGCAAATTCACGGCCAGCCTTCATATCTTCGCCTTGTATGTAGCGATGTATGCTTTCAGCGGCCCTCTTGCCCGCTCCCACTGCATCAATTAGTAGAGCCGGCCCGGTAAATACGTCACCACCGGTGAAAATACCGGGTACGTTGGTGGCTAAGGTTTCGGGGTCTGCCACAATGCGGCTGCCCCACTCGTTGGCCAGGGGCTTATCTCCCACAAAGGATAAGTCGGCGGCCTGACCGATAGCGGAAATTATTGTATCTACATTGGTCCACGCTGTGATGGTATCTCCATATACAGGAACGGCTTTGCCCTTGGCATCCTTTTCCATTCTGACAACTTCTATTGAGGAGATACCTGTTATCCGGCCCTTTTTACCTTTGATTTCCTTTATCAGGGTCTTAAAGTGGAACTTTACTCCCTCTTCAATGGCTTCTTCCACTTCCTCCGGTGCGGCAGGCATCTCACCACGGGTACGGCGATACAGAACATGCACCTCTGCCCCGGCGCGACGAGCACTCCTGGCAGCATCCATGGCCACGTTGCCACCACCAACCACCAGCACCTTCTTACCTACATCTACCTTCTCCCCGAGGCCAATCCTGCGGAGCATGTCAACGGCAGAAATAACACCTTCCATATCTTCGCCAGGTGTTCTCATACTGGTGCCCTTTTGGCATCCAACACCGAGGAAAATGGCTTTATAGCCATCTTTAAACAGTCCATCAATGGTAATATCCTTGCCTAGGGCAGTATTTACCTTAATTTCAACGCCTAATCTCTGAATAAGGTCAATTTCAAAATCAACCCACTTTTTAGGTAGGCGATACTCAGGAATACCTACCCGCATCATACCACCTGTTACAGGTAAGGCTTCAAAGATCGTCACTTTATAGCCTTTGAGGGCCAGGAAGTGGGCAGTGGACAGACCGGCAGGACCGGAGCCTATAACTGCAACCTTTTCTTGCCTGTCAGCATCTTTCTCCGGCAGGGGCAATTGGTTAATGTCCTGTTGATAAGCCGTATCAGCGGCTAATCTCTTCAGGGTTGCTATTTGAATAGGTTCGTCAACCTTAGCACGGTTGCAAGCAGTTTGGCAGGGGTGTGCACAAATACGACCACAAATGGCCGGAAATGGCATTTCCTGATAAATCATTTTCCAGGCATCAATGAACTTACCTGATTTAATTAACTGAACATAACCCTGTACGTTAATTCCTGCCGGGCAGGTAGCCTTACAGGGGGCAACTCCACGCTTGTCTATGGCAAAGGCGTTGGGTGTAGCCTGGGCATAGAGCTTATATGTTGCTTTGCGGGTATCTATTTCGCCGTTAAATTCGTTAGGTAGTTCCACCGGACAGGCACTGGCACAGTCACCACAGCCGGTACATTTTTTAATATCAACGTAACGGGCCTTTTGAGCCACTTTTACCTTGAAGTTTCCCGGATCGCCAGTTACTTCCTTCACCTTGGCGCCGGTAATAATTTCAATATTCTTATGGCGTCCGGTGTCAACCAGCTTAGGGGACATAATACACATTGCACAGTCGTTAGTTGGAAAGGTTTTATCCAACCGCGCCATGGTGCCCCCAATTGCAGGCTTTTCATCCAATAGATAAACCTTAAAACCAGACTCAGCCAAGTCCAGAGCGGATTGCATACCAGATATACCGCCACCCACCACCATGACTGCTCCGGTCATTTTTTTATCGGTTTGGACGTTGCTCATCTACGTTAACCTCCATCCCTTTACGAAGTTACCCGGCCAGCACGGAATCAAGCAATTTGCTGGAATCCACCAGGTGCTTGCTGCACCAGTTGCGTACCTCCGGAATCCCAAAGGCTAATCCCATTAATTCTGTAAAGAAGAATACTGGTATATCTTCACCCTGGGGACGACGCATTTCTAAGTTTGTCTGGCAAAGGGGGCAAGAGTTAACTACCGCGTCAGCACCTGCCTCACGGGCCTTGGCCAGGATCTTTCCAGATAAGTTGGTAACCATAGCTGACTTAGACACCGAGTGACCTGCCCCGCAGCAATCAACCTTATAGGACCAGGTTACCGGGGTAGCACCCAATGCCTTTATTAATTTATCCATCTGCATAGGATTCTCGGTGCTATCAATGCCTGTTATCTCTCCCGGACGCACTGACAGGCAACCATAATAGCAGGCAATTTTTAAACCCTTTAAGGGCTTTTGTACTTTCTTACTAATTGTTGGCAGTCCAATTACATCAACCATCGCCGCTAACAAATCATATACTCTGGGCTTGCCATCGAACTTGAAGTTTAAGATTTTTTCTAATTCCTGTCTGACATCAGCATTATGTATCATTTCATACTCTGCACTCTTTAAGCGGTTAAAACAGGCTGAACAGGGTACCACACAATCCATATTCATTTGCTGAATCTGTTTAACCGTTAGGGCAGGCAATCCCACAGAAAGTCGATGATTGGTTGCGTGGGCTGAGGTAGCACCGCAGCAGGTCCAGTCAGGTATTTCCACCAGGTCCACATCCAGTGCACCGCAAACAGCTCTAACTGAGCTATCATATTCCTTGGCGGTAGCCTCCAGGGAGCAACCCGGATAGTAGGCCAATTTCATCTATTATCCCCTCTCTTCCGCAGTCCTTGTAAACCTAAGGATTTACCCTGCAACTATTTCTTGGCCCAGTCAAAGATACGCTTTACTTCTACTTTACTGGGAACACTGTGGGGGAACAGGGCTAGCTTCCCTTTAAGGAACATTTTAATACCAACACCCACGTCATCCATCAAATGGCCACTCTTTAGCTTATAGCGCATAAGCATGGTGCCTTCATGAACTCTTCCGTAGGATTTTGCAGAATTTAAGAAGCAGTCGTGGAAAAGTTTAATATCTTTTTCGCCCGGTGCAACTCCTTCTTCAATGGCCATTTCTCTCAGGGCATCCATTACTGAAGCAATACGTATTCCATTGGGACAGCGGGCACCACAGGTTTCACAGCCCACACATACCCAAATGGCTTTACTTTTTAATAGCTCATCCTTCAAACCAAACTGGATCATCCGAAGAACTTGGTTTGTATCCATTTCTCCGTATTCAGCAATTGGACATCCGGAGGCACACTTTTGGCACTGATAACAGCTTTCGATTTCCTGACCGCTGCGTTTCTTTATTTCTTTTGTGAAATTTAGGTCTAGCGCCTTCGGACCACCATCGGTTATAATATACACAGGTCCACCCCCTTTAAATATTACGATTTTACTTTAGTTTAGTTTATCATATGCTATATTTTGAACAAACCTTCGCGAGTATGGACTAGACCCAAAATTTGGCCAAATTTTGGGTTCTAGTTCATTTTTTACTTCCCTTCGCTGACAATCTATTTGTTTCTCGCTTTTACTTTATTTGGCTTAATTAAAAATTTTCCATAAACCTCGCAGCCCTTGATTTATAAGGTTTTTTTGTTTTTTGCAGACTATCTAAATATTAAAACTTTTTTTCGCTTTTGCTTTAATACCCCCTTGTATTTCGCTAAAACTAATTTCGCTGGCGAAATCCTTTTATGTCAGCATTCAGACAAAAGTATTTCTAAGCAAAAGAGAACCAGACACACCACCTTACTAAATCAGCTCAGCAGAGTTTAGTCACCAGTTAAAATAAATAATGTATTCAAAATTTTTAAATAACCTAAAAAAGAACCAGCCTGTAAGCACAGTCTGGTTCTCTACTTATACCTATATTTTAATGAAGCTAATAGCAACAATAATTTTGCTTTTACCCCTTTATTACATATGCCGCCAAAGGGATAACAAAGCCCACACCAGTTACAAGCAACCAGAAACCAATATTAAAGCTCTGCTGGCTTTCAGTGGCAGCCGACTGAAGATACTGTTCATATTCTCTTCCTATCATCTGGCATCCCTCCTGTATCCTGTATACGTAAAGTGTAGCCCATTTAACATTTCAGGTAAAGCACCTTTTTTCACAAGCCTGGGTTGTAGCAATTCTTGTTCTTTAAATAGGTATTAATTACTTGATTTAACATTAGTTATCTTTATTTTTCATGGCATCATTGAAGTCCATTTACTAAGCCACATATTAGGTGTGTCAGTTTTTCGTACATGTATGCACTGCAATTTTAAGTAATTTTTTTAGAAAACTATTGACTTGTGCTGTTTCTTCTGTTAACTTATTTATTAATTATTATATTTTAATGTCGAAGATGGAGAAAAGTAGGTCGGTCCCAGCCCTCCAGGGAAAAGGAGCCTTGACTGGAAGCTCTTTTAGGGTATGGATGAGCGAAGTTCGCTCCGGAGATGCTGCGTTGAAATTCTTAGTAGGTGCAGCCGGGAACTCCCCCCGTTACAAGGGAAAGGTATCGGACAGTCGAGTCCCGTACCGGTAAAGCGGCTTTAAGCAATTAGGGTGGTACCGCGAAATCATGCATTTCGTCCCTCAGGGATGAGATGCTTTTTTTATTTTACCGGTCTGGAATTGATTTTCCCGTATCTATGAGTGGGCTTTTTTATAGCCAAATTGGGTGGTACCGCGGATCAACTCCGTCCCTGTAAGGGATGGGGTTTTTTATTTTTCTCGAAAGGAGGTAGTTTCATGTTAGGAATTCCCGACCCTCAAATTCTATTAGCCTATGTACTTTCCCTTGCGTCTAGTATTTTGTGTGTAATATATGGGGTTAAAAATTGGAACAAAGATATTTAGGCTTATTATATTATCCTGAATTAGGAGGTATTTATCCATGAAACCTGCCGTTTTGTTATCTGTGTTAGCAATTTACTTAGGAATCACAGTTTTTCTAGCCTTACTTGCCTATCGGCGGACAAAGTCAGCCAATGACTATATGATCGCCGGCGGGGAAACACACCCCTTTCTTATGGCCATGGCCTATGGCTCAACATTTATTAGCACCTCGGCAATCGTTGGCTTTGGTGGTTCTGCCGGCATGTTTGGCATGAGCTTGCTGTGGCTTACCTTCTGTAATATTTTCGTTGGGATCTTTATCGCCTTCGTCGTCTATGGAAAAAGGACCTTGGCAGTAGGCAAGGAATTAGGAGCCCGCACCTTTCCCGAATTGCTATCTTTAAAGTACAACTCTACCTTTATCAGAAAGTTTAGCGCCCTGGTAATCATCGGTGGCATGCCCCTCTATGCTGCTGCAGTAATGATTGGGGCCGGACGCGTTATAGAGCAGCTGCTAAAGATAGACTATACCGTAGCCATCATTACCTTCGCAGTAATAGTTGCCGCCTATGTTATGTTTGGCGGGTTAAAGGGAGTCTTTTATAATGATGCCTTCCAAGGCTCAATTATGTTTATTGGCATGATCGTATTATTGGTAGTTACCTACAGCAAGCTTGGCGGTGTTACAACGGCCCATCAAGCACTATCAGACCTCACTGCCCTAGTACCAGAAGGCTTAGCCGCCCAAGGACATGTGGGCTGGACCTCAATGCCTACCATGGGCTCGGAATTCTGGTGGGTGGTAGTATCAACTCTGGTTATGGGTGTTGGCATTGGTGTTCTAGCCCAGCCCCAGCTAGTAGTGCGTTTTCTTACAGTTAAAGGTCCAAAGCAACTTAACCAAGCAGTTCTAATTGGCGGCGTGTTTATTCTATTTATGACAGGTGTGGCCTTTGTGGTTGGTTCCTTAACAAATGTTTATTTCCATCAGACCCTGGGTAAAATTTCAATTGCTGCAGTTGTGGATGCAGTTACCAATAGGCCTAATATTGATAACATTATCCCTTTATACGTCGGTATGGCCATGCCCGCTTGGTTTGCCTACTTGTTTATGTTTACTTTAATCGCAGCTGCCATGTCCACCCTTAGCAGCCAGTTCCACGCCATAGGTACTTCCCTATGCCATGACCTATATAATCAGAGCAGCATCAATAGTAATCGTATGGCAATTCTTGTGGCCCTTGCCGGTTCGGTTGTTTTATCTCTCAAACTGCCCGGCAGTATTATTGCTGTGGCCACCGCTATTTTCTTTGGTGTTTGTGCCGCCACATTTTTGCCCGCTTATACAGCAGCCCTATTCTGGCCCAGAGCAACTAAGACAGGTGCCATAGCCAGTATGGTAGTGGGTCTATCTTCAAGCATTATGCTGATGGCCTTCGTTCATGCCAAAGAGGCAACTGCCCTGGGTCTCAGCAACTTGATGTTTGGTAAGCCCACACTGGTTGGTTTCCCCTGGGTAGTTGTAGACCCTATTGTTATCAGCCTACCCCTTTCCGCCATAACACTGGTGGCGGTGAGCCTGGTGACTTCACAGGCAAGGGAATCTATATTAGTTCCAAAGGCAACCGCACATAAATAATACGCTGGCATGATAAGATTAAAAAAGGAAAAATCCTAGAACCAAATGTACTAGGGTTTTTCCTTTTTTATGAAACAAAAAAACCGATCCACTATTGTGGATCGGCAGATCAGGGAAGTTACAACATGCTCTGTTCCGCCCTCTGTATCGCCAGCTTGACGAAGTTTCCACACTCCCTTGAGGTTAGATTCCCGTAATCATTGCCTTGGATACGTTCAGCTGCACCCATTTCACGGGCCAGATCATATTTCAGGGCATCGCTCATAAACTTAGCCATGTTATTCCCCCCTTATGATTAAAATGGTTTGATAAACACTTAAATATACCCGGAAAAAAGTAGCACTGGACTTTTGCACAATAAACCTAAATAATTTATTATTGTAAAGACATCATTTCATAGGAGAAAACAGAGCATGAATAATAATTTGACAAAAACCATGTTAGTACAGGTAACAAAGGCTATCACCAACTTTAAATTAATCGATCCCGGCGATAAAGTAGTGGTAGGCATTTCCGGCGGCAAGGACAGCAACTCCCTTTTATACTGTCTAAATATGTACCGGCGTAGATATCTTAATAAGATCCCCTTTGAGTTGCAGGCGGTCCACTTGGATATGGGACTTGGTTCTGATCTAGCACCATTAAAGGAGTATTGCCGTAGATTAGAAGTCCCCCTGACAATAAAGAAAACAGATATAGCTACGATTATTTTTGATATTCGAAAAGAGAAAAATCCCTGCTCCCTCTGCGCCAATTTGCGAAGGGGTGCCCTTCATAATGAGGTTAAGGAGCTTGGGTTTAATAAAGTTGCCCTGGCACATCATTTGGATGATGTCATGGAAACCTTCTTTATGAGCATGATATTTAATGGAAATATAAAAACCTTTTCACCAAAAACCTATCTTGATAGGATAGATTTAACCCTAATACGTCCCTTTGTCTATACAACCGAGGAACAAATAATAAACCTCCTAACCATGGCAGAAATACCCGTTATTGAGAACCCTTGTCCTGCAAACAAAAAGACTAAGCGAGAAGAAATTAAAAATCTGGTGGCAGATCTGGCACAGCAGTATCCAGATATCCGTCAGAAGTTCCTTACCTCCTTGCATAATTTCGATGCAAAAAATTTATGGCCTAGGATGGAAAATAAAAATGGCCGGTGGAGTTAGACTCCACCGGCCATCTACCTTCTTACGCACTTTCAGTCTTGAACCATCGGGAATTAACCTTTTCCTCCACAGGTTCAACAGCTTGAGTAAATGTCCTCAAATCCCCTGCTCCCACAATATCAACTCCACTAGGAACAAAAAGGAATATTTCTGCACTAACCTTCTTAGCCGAACCGTTTAACGCAAAGGATACGCCACTGGCGTAATCTAAAATACGCTGGGCCTCTTCTCCTTGAACCAGTGACAGATTTACTATAACCGGCTGTCCACCCTTTAAATGATCTGCCACCACCTGTACATCCCCAAATGACCTGGGTTGAGTGGATACTATTTTAGTTTGACGAGCAGTGGCAGGCACTGCTGTCAATTCTGCGCGGGGATTAGCTTTGCTTCTGCTAGTGGTTTCCCTCTTTCCAGGCAGTTCAGGAGCCTTTTCTTTTGCTTCTTCATCTACTTCTTCGAATCCAATAAAATTAAGGAATTTATCCATCATTCCCTTAGACAAAATAAACTCTCCTTTCGGGCTCCTAGTAAGCAATGTGACAAGGTTTATAAAAATACAATTATATTTTGTATTATGCGGAAAATTTTGCTATTTTGCTATAGGACCAAAGACCTATTTACAAGTGAGATTTTTTTCCCATTATGGGGTAAACTAAATACTGAGTGCTAAAGGGGGGTTAAACTATGGGTGATTATAATGTAACACTTTTTGTATCTCCTTGGAATAAAAGTGGCTGTGATGAGGCCAGAAAGTTTCTCGAAGGTAAGGGTATAAACTTTGAAGAAAAGAGTACCCAGGATTCAGGTGCCAGGGGAGAATTAATAAACAAGACAGGTGGGCTGGATTGTCCTACCATTGTTGTTAATGGCCATATTGTAGTAGGCTACAAACCTAACAAATGGGAACATTTGCTACTGGAAGAACCATTGGAACTTACTTAGAGAAATGCAGGTTTAGCCTGCATTTCTTTTTATATCACTATGGAACCTTTTTTTGCCTACACCAGAAGGTATTTGACGATTTATGACGAATATTGATTATTTGGAAATCATCTGGTTATCCTATCCCCGGTGGTAGCGGTGCCGGAATTTGAAGGAGGCAGTTAACTTAATGCAATCAGTTTCAATCCTTCGCCATCCTTTGGCTGAAGAACAACTCCAATTATTACGCAATAAAGAAAGTGATATTGTTACCTTCCGTGCCGCCATTACCCGTTTGGGCTATTTATTGGCTGTAGAAACCCTCAAGGATGCTCCCTGTGCAGAAATCCGTGTCACCACTCCTATGCAGGTGGAAGCTGCAGCTACTACCCTTAAGGATGACAAGATTCTTCTGGTTCCGATATTAAGGGCAGGTTTGGGTCTTGTAGAAAGTTTCCTGACCTTTCTGCCTAAGGCTAGGGTTGCTCATATAGGTATGTCCCGTGACCATGAGACCTTAGAGGCAAAGCTCTATACTAACAGCCTTCCCAAAAACACTTCAGATTTTGAACAGATTTTAGTTCTTGATCCCATGCTGGCCACCGGTAACAGCTCCGTTAAAGCCCTTGAGGTTTTAATTGAGGCTGGCTTTGAGGCTTCAAAAATAAAACTAGTCTGTGCCTTTTCAGTTAAAGAAGGCCTAGCTCAGATTAATAATAAATTTCCCGATGTAAAGGTTGTAACGGCAGTTGTTGATCCAATTCTTAATGAAATCGGCTATATCAGCCCCGGCTGCGGCGACGCAGGAGATCGTTTATTTTTAATATAAATAGCATAGATTTAATGAAATTTTGGCACCTTTAATTTAGTACAGAGATACTAACAAGGAAGCAATTGGTCAGGATTGTCTTTATCCTGCTCTAAAAGTACGCTTCTTACAGACTCTGTAAGGAGCTTTTTATATTTATTCTTAATTGTTTAAGGGAGGAAGAAAACGTGGTAAAAAGAGAAATCCAGGTTGAAGAAAAGTTACCCCTGTTACAAACTGTGCCCCTTAGCCTCCAGCATTTATTTGCAATGTTTGGTGCAACGGTATTGGTTCCCATCCTCTTTCAGGTTGACCCGGCTACCATTCTTTTATTTAACGGTATTGGTACACTGTTTTATCTTTTCATTTGTAAAGGACGGATTCCAGCTTATCTTGGTTCTAGCTTTGCTTTCCTTTCCCCGGTCTTTGCAGTATTAAGTACCTATGATTACAGTGCTGCTCTAGGTGGATTTATTGTAGTAGGTATTGTCTTCTGTATCGTTGCCCTCATTATTGGTGCTGTGGGAACAAAATGGATTGATGTGGTCTTCCCCCCCGCTGCTATGGGTGCCATTGTTGCAGTAATCGGTTTAGAATTGGCACCAGTTGCCGCACAAATGGCTGGTTTAGCAGCCCCTCCTGACACTGTATACGTGGCAGATCCCAAGGTAATTACCGTTTCCCTATTTACACTTGCTGTTACATTATTAGGTTCAGTTATCTTTCGTGGCTTTTTGGCTATCATCCCTATTCTAATTGGTGTTATTTCCGGTTATGTTCTATCAATCTTCATGGGCTTAGTGAATACAGCTCCCATTGCTGAGGCTGCCTGGTTGGCAATGCCTACAATTTATAAGCCAACCTTTAATATTAATGCCATAATAATAATTTTACCCGCCGCCCTGGTAGTTATAGCAGAACACGTGGGTCACCTGTTTGTAACCAGCAATATCGTCGGTAGGGATCTGGCTAAGGATCCCGGTTTACACAGGTCCCTATTAGGCAATGGTTTGTCCACCATGTTTTCCGGTTTCTTTGGTTCTACACCAAACACAACCTACGGCGAAAATATTGGCGTATTAGCAATCACCAAGGTTTATAGTACCTGGGTAATTGGTGGCGCCGCCCTCTTTGCCATTATCCTGTCCTTCGTGGGCAAACTCTCAGCAGCAATTCAAACCATACCCAGTGCTGTAATGGGCGGTGTATCCTTACTGCTCTTTGGTGTTATCGCCGCCTCGGGTATTCGCATGCTGGTAGAGGCTAAAGTGGATTACAGCAAAGCTTCAAACCTTATCCTTACCTCCGTGGTCATGGTTATCGGCGTTAGCGGTGCCCATATCCAGCTTGGCGTAGTAAATTTAAGTGGAATGGGACTGGCAACTGTGGTAGCCATCATTTTGAGCATCGTATTCCGTGTACTGGAAAATGCGAAGTTGAGCAACGAGTCCAGCGGACATTAAGTTAAAACCAGAAGCAGCCTCCCTTAGTGCACGGGAGGCTGCTTTTTTATGGCTTATTAAGTAGTTCATTTCCCTTAAGCTTATTCCTTTGCCACACCTCCCTGTTAACTGCAGAGATTAGCATGAAGATAATCATACAGCTAAGTATGGCGGCAGAGCTAAACATTAAATAGCCGGCCAAAGTAACCATTTGCAACTGCTTCAAAACCACAGCAGACCCCGCTAGGAGCAAAGTCACACCAAAGTATAGTCTTATCTTCATTCCCTTTACATAGGCGGTGGCCACCGCCCCGATTTGTATACCTACTGAAGCACCAACCAGCATAACCAATGCCCCTATGATTTCAACCTTGCCAGAGACAGCATAAATATATGCACCCCAGGAATTTGATATTAATATAGCAAAGAGATCGGTGCCCACTGCTATAACGGTTGGCAATCCCAGTAAATATATCATTACAGGCACCCTAATAAATCCGCCCCCAACACCAAGAAAGCCTGAAATATACCCAGTAAACACCCCTAGGAATATAATTACCCAGAGAGAAACTCTGACCTTTGAGGTCTCAAAGGTAATAAAGGGAGGGAGATTTAACCTTTGTACCCATCTTGCCATTTTATGAGTTGTCCTTTCTGCTTCCTTCTTCTGTTCTTCGTTAAGTTTAGAATAATAATAGTAATCTCTGATCATGAATAGTCCTACAGAAAAAAGCACAACAATGTAAACCATCCTCACTGTGGGTCCTATTTGACCTATTTTTTCCAGGTAAAGAACCGATTGCTTACCAAGTGAAACACCGTACATGCCCAAGAGACCCATGATAAGGCCCATCTTAAAATCTACGTGTCTTAAAAAGGCATGTTTAAAGGTTGCTACTATTGATTTGCCAAAAATATGGGCGATATCGGTTCCAATGGCAAAAGCCATTGGAAAACCAAAAATATTTAAAGCAGGAGTCACCATAAAGGCTCCTCCTATGCCGAAGAATCCCCCAAGAACACCAACAAAAAAGCCCAGTAATAGAAGAGCTAAGGCACTAACATCTGCATTGGCAATGGGTAGGTGTAACAAGGACAAACCCCTCCTTGGCAGTCTTCATCGCTCTCCACTTATTCCTAAAGACCTTAGTATTACCTCAGTAAATATGCCCACAGATATGCCTACAACCGACGTCAGGGCCACAACAATTAAGCCATATTTTGCTTTATGCAGACTATATATGGCAACAATATACTCATTTAATGTATCAACCATCTTAGCCCACCTCCGCCTTCAAAAACCAGTAGCGTAGTGACAAAAGTATTCACCATTGGCTTGTTTAACCCATCCGAGCATAGTTTTTGTAGTGACAAATTGTGATTTATTTCACTTTGTCCTTGTGTTTGCATAATTTCGGAAAACTAAATTTAGATGATTATATTTGTCACTGCCATGCTAGCATAAGAAGCTAATGTTTTCAAGGTTTTTCCTGGTATTTTAAATAAATACCAAATTGTTTTTAGCACTAAATAACCTAATGTTGTAGATATTTTAATAAAATAACCTAATAAACTAATCTATAACTTATGACAAAACGCCCTTCCATTGACCCTTGCAAAGTGATATAATTCACTTAAGGAAACAAAGATTCGGGGTGATTTTTTTGGTCTGGTTTAAGGCTGGTCCGCTATTTGAGGACTCTGACAAATTGCGTAACGCATACAATGAAAAGCTCGTTTCACCGCTAGAAGCAGTATCAATTATCAAGTCCGGAGATAATATTATTGTTCCTCCTGGTGCTGCAGAACCTGAAGTTTTGATGGATGCACTGGCTGACAGGAAAAATGATTTAAAGGACGTAAGAATACACCAAATGTTACCGCTACGGGAAGCGACATACTTAAAACCCGGGATGGAGCGCCAGTTTCGCCATGTTTCTTGGTTAACCAGCAGTGTAGTCAAGAGAGGTGTAAAAGAAGGTCGGGCGGGGGTCATGCCTGGTTACCTATACGAGTATCCCAAGTTTATCCAGGAACTTGATGTGGATGTATTCATGGGCATGGTTTCTCCCATGGATGAACATGGTTACTTTAGCTTCGGGGTATCCGTTGATTATACAATTGCTGCAGCAGGCTGTGCCAAGAAGGTCATCCTGGTGGTAAATCCAAACATGCCACGTACCATGGGCTATAGCTATATTCACATATCCCAAGCTGACATGCTTGTGGAGGATAATACACCCCTATTAGAAATACAAAAACCTGTTACTACTAAGACAGATCTCACCATCGGCGATTATGTTTGTGAACTGGTTGATGATGGTTCAACCATACAACTTGGCCTTGGCTTCATTGCTAACGCTGCCGCCCAATGCTTAGGTGTGAAAAAGGGCTTGGGAGTACACAGTCATTTTATTACAGATACCATTGTAGATCTTGTTGAGTGCGGGGCCATTACTAATCGCAGGAAAAACATTCATGCAGGAAAAATCATCTGCAGCTCAGCCGTTGGCACCAAAAGGCTCTATAGATTTATGCATAACAACCCTCTGTTTGAAATGCATGCCGTTTCTTATACTAATAACCCCATGAACATAGCTAAGAATGAAAAAATGGTTGCCATAAATTCAGTGGATGAAATCGATTTACTTGGACAGTGTGCTTCTGAGCCAATAGGTCCTAAGCTTTATTCCGGCACCGGAGAACAAGTTGACTTTGCCCGGGGAGCTATGAATTCTTCAGAGGGCAAGAGTATAGTCGTACTGCACTCAACCCACAAAGGTCGCTCCAAAATTGTCCCTATGCTGGAAAGCGGGTCGGTGGTTAGCCTAAGTCGAAATGATGTTGATTATGTAGTAACCGAATATGGCATTGCCAAGCTTAGGGGCAAAACCTATCGTCAAAGGGCCGAGGCACTCACTGCCATCGCTCACCCGGATCACCGAGATGGTCTTACTGAGGCGGCAAAAAAGTTTGGCCTCACCCGGTAACATAAAACTTATACTTATTTAATCTATCATAAATTTGCAAAGGTCGCGTGTTCTTAAACCCGGCCTTTGCATTTTTATTGCCAAATTTGCTTAAGAAGCTTAGTTCTTCTCTCTCTCTCCCTGCGCTGTTCCACCATATCCACTATTGCAGCAATGGATAAGAGCATTATCGGTACCATAAAGGCTACTATAACGACAAAGGCTGAAATTGACAGTTCCTTTGATCCGAAAAATAAATATGATGATGGTTTCAGAGTAATTATCTGAGGCTCTGATGCAACCACCCGTTCATCCACTATTGAAAAAGTCTTTACAGACAGTTCTCCAATAGGCATTCCCGCAACCAGTGGTACCTCAACCCAATAATTTTCACCACTTCTGTTCACCACTTCCTGATGAAGAGCGAACAAATTCTTTTCTTCCTTAGTTTTAATGGCCAATCCTATATAATCCTTTTGGGCTTCATGAGAAATGTTGCCTATGTCCTGCCTCATTCTCACCCATGCCATTGAACGCAATTTTTGATAATCAGGGTAAACATTCATAGCTGCTAAATGACTCGGCTCAATTTGTTCTATAGGCACTGAGCTTAATATATGAAAGAATCCGGGTAAATTCATCACTTCTGCTTCTGAAAGCTTTAATAAACCTTTATTCTTATACATACTCACCAGGGCAGGTCTATTAGGCCCTTGTATTATAATAAAAACTGGTGCACCCACAGATGACTCACCGGAAATTTTAATTCTCTCTTTAGCTATATTCAGTCCCACATCGAGCTGGGTAGTTGACAACTGGCAGGTTATGTCGTTGGCCATGGCTGAAACTGGGTAAAGGAACACTGCCAGGCAAAAGCATAACAGCATTACAGTTTTCAACTTTTAACACCTCCAAGCCATCCAAGAACATTTCCAGGCAAGCTAAAATGCTGCATGATGAAATCCAGGTTTGGCTGACTGCTGGTCACAGCCCATAGTGTTATGGAGGTAATCAATACTAAAACAGTGGCCACAGGGATTGGATAAGGGCTATGCTTCCTCCAAATGCTAGATACTAATAATAGGACTAAAGATGAGCCAAGGAAAGTCCAAAGCAATATTTGTAAATTTAGCGGAATGGACACTAGCCCACTGGTAACTGCAATTGACAGTGAGGCTATGAAATTAACTGTTACCGCAGTGCCCATTGCAACAATCACAGGGATATTTAAAATAACAATTAATATTGGTGCAATAATTATGGTTGCCAGGGGACCCAATATTTTACCTGTAAGTCCAAGTAAAACTCCGGTTATTAAAGGAACAATTATCGGTATATTGGTACCTGAGGTATCGGAATAAATCCTACCAGGGATTTTCTTTATAAACTTTAAAACCATTTTTCTGTATCTATTATTTGGCTTTGGCAATATTGCAAAGGGACGATACCGATGGATTACTGCCGCCAGCATTAATATTAGGTAGGGCACAAGTACCAGATAAAGTCCCCAAACATGATAGAAACTACTAGTGCTAAGACCTTTGCCTAACCATATGCCAGGTGCTACCCCAATTACTACCAAAGCTATTAGTTTAAGATCAACATTTCCCGTTTGCCAGTGCAAAACCAAGCCCGGTACTCCCACCGCCGCCAAATGACCAAGGGCAATGGGTAAGGCCGCTTCTGGCGGAAAGCCTAAAAATATAATTAATAAAGGCATCACTGCCAGTGCTCCTGTATTGCCAACTATGTTAATAAGAAATCCCACCAGCATTCCTAGGATCATAAAAGTTATTGAGCCTGAAAAAATTAGGTTTTCCATACTTTCCTCTCCCATTACCTAATCAATTAGTTTTTTACCTACTAAGGTTACATAGCAAGAATAATGCCATTCCTTTTATTAATAATTAGCAGGTAGTAAACAACTTGAAAACATTAGGAAAAAGAAGATTTATATCTGCTAAAAGACAAATAAGAGCCGGGAGGCTCTTATTTTAAATAGGCTTGCTATTAATCTGTGGTGACAATTTGAGCAAAAAACACCCACATAAATGGGCAAATTTTGCCCATTACTCCAGCCCCAGTTCCTTTATTTTAGAGTACAGGGATCTCCTATTAATACCTAATACCTTGGCCGCAGTGGTTCGGCACCAATTGTTTTCTTCTAGGGCTTTGAGAATAACTTGTCTCTCCACATCTGCAACTATCTGCTTAAGGGGCAAATTTTGCTCACTTGGATTAGAGCTACTTAACGACTGTATTTTATTGCCGCTGGATAATTCTAAATCCTCAGGTACAATAATGTTACCCCTAGCCATAATAATGGCCCTTTCACACAGGTTTTCCAATTCCCGCACATTGCCCGGCCAAGCATAATTCATTAGCAGCTTGGTAGCTTCGGGAGAAAAACCCTTGACTTGCCTATTAAACTCATTATTGTACTTGGCTAGGAAGAAGGCCACTAGGGCTTCAATATCCTCTTTCCTTTCCCTAAGGGGAGGGATATATATATTAACCACATTTAGCCTAAAGAAAAGGTCCCCTCGAAACTCCCCTTCTTTGACACTCTGCTCCAGCTTCCTATTAGTGGCGGCCAAAATTCTGACATCTACCTTAATTGTACTAGTTCCCCCAACCCGATCAAATTCCTTTTCCTGAATGGCCCTTAACAGCTTAGCTTGGGTGGAGAGGCTGATTTCTCCAATTTCGTCAAAGAATATGGTTCCCTGATGGGCTAGCTCAAATTTGCCCTTTTTCTGGTTTCCTGCACCTGTAAAGGCTCCTTTCTCATATCCAAACAATTCACTCTCCAGCAAACTATCAGGGAGATTTGTGCAATTCACTTTAATAAATGGCTTATTCCCTCGACAGCTATTAAAATGAATTGCTCTGGCCACTAGATCTTTTCCCGTCCCGCTTTCCCCTTGGATTAATACAGTGGCATTGCTATCGGCCACCCTACCTATATCCTTATATACTCCCTGCATGGCAGGTGAGTTGCCGATTATATTTACCTGGCCTTTAATTTGCAGCTTTTCACCCGGTTGAAAGGCTGCCACAGTATCTTTCTGGGCAGAGGCTCTGCGGATCATGTTTAAAAACTCATCCAGGTTAAATGGTTTAATTATATAATCAAAGGCTCCTAATTTCATAGCCCTGATGGCAACCTCTGTGGTACCAAAGGCAGTCATCAAAATAACCGGCGTACTTAGACCTAATTCCTTGATCCTGTCTAAAAGGGAAAAACCGTCCTTTTCAGGCATTCTTATATCCGTTACTAAAACGTCTGGTCTAACCATAGTAATCTTTTCTAGACATTCATTGCCGTTTGCCGCAGTTTCAACCCGGTACCCTTCATCTGTTAGCACATCATAAAGGAACTGTCTGACACTTTCCTCATCATCTACAACCAATACTATCTTGTCATTCATAGGTTTCACCTCCGTCCGGGTTTGGCAGTTATATGGGCAAGTAAATAGATACCCTGGTACCCTTATTTTCTTTACTTTCTATATCTATCCTTCCACCATGGGCTAGAATAATTTCATGGGCTATGGTCAGCCCCAGGCCAGTTCCCTTGGCCCTGGTGGTAAAGAAGGGATCAAATAGTTTATCTAGATATTGTTCAGACACACCACAGCCGTTGTCCGCAATATCTATGCACACCATATTAGCTTCCGTTGACAACCGTGTACCTACTACTACCTCTCCACCATTAGGCATTGATTGAACTGCATTAAAGATAACATTCATTAACACCTGATCCAATTGATCAGCATCTATATTTACCTCCGGCAGTCCTTCTTCAGACTTAAAGACAAATTTAATATTATCAGCATGGGTTTCTGAGAAAAAACCCAATATTTTGCCCACAAAATTATTGATATTGGACTTGTTTAAAACTGTATTAGTTGGTTTGGTAAAAAACAGCAATTTATTTACTATGGAATCAAGCCTTTTTACCTCCCGGTAGATAATATTCAATGATTTTTCCGTAGGGGCTTTATTCTTTTGCCAAAACTGTATATAGCCGCTAATTGAGGTTAATGGATTCTTTATCTCGTGAGCTACTCCGGTCACCAGTCTACCAAGAGAAGCCAATCGTTCCTGCCTTCTTACCTGCTCTTCCAAACGCATTTGTGCAGTTACATCACGGCAGCTAAGTACTGCACCAACCACTTTACTCCTGGCATCGAATAGGGTTGAAGTACCGGCCATTAGAACCTGCTCCGGAATACCCGGCAGTTTTATGGTTATATATTTTATTTCCTCTCCCTCTAAACATTTAGTGAGTAATTGGTTCATTTCTGTGTGAGGGGCAAATACTTCTGAAAACTGCAGATCCAGGGCATTTTCCGGTAATTGAAATATTTTTCTGGCCGAAGAGCTAACACTTACTATTTTCCCCTGAAGATCTACCGCCACAATAGCCGCATCAATACTGTTCATAATAATGGCGTTATAGTTCTGGGCGCTCACCAATCTGGATGCCAGGTCATTAATAGCCTTAGAAACCTCCCCTAGTTCACCCATAGATGGGGGAATTACATATGTTAGATCATACTGAAGTTTTTGCAAACCAACCTTAATGTGGGCCACTGTATCTAGGTAGTTTTTCAGCAAGAAAAACGTACTGCACAGCCCCAGCATAAAGCCAAAAAATATAACTGTATAGGCAAAGCCTTCAGCCTGCAATATCTCTCTATTGATCCCTCCCAGGGGTTCGGCAGCCCAGATTACCGCCTCCACATTATTCCCCTGCATCATTGGCTTTAGGATGACAAGCCTAGGCTTACCGGGGGAACCTAGGACTATCTCCAGGGGTTCCTTGCTCCAAATCACTTTATCAAAGGCATCTTTCCACAGGGCCTGCTCTGACCACTGGGTGTCCTCCGAAACATCAAGGATGATGTCTTTAAAATCCATATAGGGCAGATGGCTGTCCTGTCCCATTTGAACTAGCACAGCCTTAACGTCGGGAGAATAATAACCCAGCTCCATGCCAGGATGTTTTTGGAATACCTTCATTACTGCACCCGCTAGTTCACGATTAAGGGCTTTGATTTGCTCGGTACGGGTGGCGTTGGCAATGTGCTGCTTGTTCAATAAAAAAGAAACGTCTGCCGGTACAGCCTGGGCCAACTCATTCACTGCTATGGTCAAATCTTCCCTTTGTTCGTCCAGCACCACCGGTTTGGTATGATTTATCATATACAACATGGCTCCAATTATTAATACTGGGAGTAATAAAAGAACTCCTATCAGAACCATTAGCTGATTTTTGAATTTTCTTAGCATATCTTCATCCCTGTTTATTAGTTGATATGTTTTTATCTTAGCACGACCCGCTCATATGAGCCAACTTGAAATTTATTTTAATCTATGGTAATTGGGTACACTAACAAAATAAATAATGGGGAGGTGAAGATTTGTCCAATTCTAACGAGCAAAACAGAGGTGAAAAGCACGAGCTGCCTGAGCTGCAGCATTACCTGCACCGGCCAGTTGGTCATCCTCAAGCCCGTGAAATAAAATCACAGAAGGCACAATTAAATAGTGTACACCAGCATGGAACCCAAAAGAGTGTTAAAATGGGCATATCCAATAAGACCGGTCTTAGGGATATGAAGCACAATATAAATAGGGATTAACTCTCCGGCCCCCACCAGTGGGGGCTGTGTTATCATAATTTTTAGAGATGTTTAGAAAAAGAACCTAAATCGCTTCTGGCACAAAGTGATTCAGGTTCTTTATTTTTACCAAATTAGATGCTGCTGTCTTCCCTTTGAGCTATCTTTTCAGTAACCTTGACAGGATTGTACTGCCTCTGACATAGGGCAAGTGTCCCCAACAGAAGAATAACCGATGTCATAACAATTGCTCCGCCTGGGGCCAGGTTAATATAAAACGAAGCAAAAAGCCCTATAATAACAGCCACTTCAGCCATGATCACAGATATGAGCAATGCGCCTCGAAAGCTTTTGGCTATTCTCATGGATGCTGCTACAGGTAAAACAATTAACGAAGAAACTAGGAGGATTCCCACAACCCTAATGGCAACCGCTATGGTTAAAGCCGTTAGCACCGTAAAAGCTATGGTTATGGCCTTTACCGGCAACCCTGCTAGGCTTGCTCCCTCTTCATCGAAGGAAATAAAAAACAGTTCCTTCTTTAAGAGAAAAATAAGGCCCAAAATAAGCAACCCTGAAATTGCTATTATTATTACGTCAGTGGTGTTAATAGCAACTATACTGCCGAAGAGATAGCTCATAAAGTTAGCATTATAGCCTTTTCCTAAATCCAATAAAATAGCACCCAGGGCTACCCCTGTGGAAAGGGTGATAGCAATGGATATTTCCGAGTAGGTCTTAAACTTTTCCCTTAGCTTCTCTATTGTCAAAGCGCCTGCTATGGCAAAGGCTGAAGCAGTAATAATTGGGTTACTGCCGCTAAATAAACCTGCTGCAACACCGGCAAGACAAACATGGGACAAGGCATCGGATATCATTGACATTCTTCTCAATGCCACAAAAAGTCCCACCACGGGACAAATCAAGCCGATAATAATCCCCGCCAGGAAGGCACGGTGCATAAATTCGTATTGAAAAATCTCCATTGGTCAACTCCCATTATTTAGCATATTGAAATGCCAATCGTTTGCTACAACTAACCTGCATTTTTTTTGCAGGATACGAATGGCAATTGCATGAGCAGAGATTTTTGTCGAGACACACCTGTCGACTTATCACTGAAGAAAGTCCCTCCATTTCATGGGATACTATTAGAAGGGTTATGTTCTCCTTGATATTTAATTTTTTAAGCAATTCATAAAAGGAGGCCTGGGCTGCTGAGTCAATACCAACAGTAGGTTCATCCATAATTAATATCTCCGGTTCAGAAACCATGGCCCTGGCAATAAATACTCTCTGCTGCTGGCCCCCCGATAATGTTCCTACAGGTTGGTTGCACATACTAGATAACCCGACCATATCTAATGCCTGGTCAACCCTTTGGTAGTCCTGGGAAGTGAGCAACCTGAACAAACCTCGCCTTGGCACTCGGCCCGAAGCCACTACTTCCCTAACTGTTGCAGGAAATTCAGTATTAAAATGTGTGGCCCTTTGAGCTACATACCCTATTCTGTATCTCTCCCTTAGTCTGTGGGCTTCAACTCCAAATACTTTTACAGTGCCGGAATGGGGTCTTAACTGACCCAGTATTAATTTTAACAAAGTAGTTTTTCCCGAACCGTTGGGACCTAGCAATCCAACCGATTCGCCATGATTAATTTCCAGATTTACGTTATCCAGTACTGGGTGACACCCATAAGTGAAAAATAGACTTCTCAGTTCAATTAAAGCTTGCTTACTCATCAATTGGCTCCCAATCCAATCTTTTTTATTTAGTCATATCAAAGTAATTCCCTACTCCATACAGTTTGCACATATTCCAAAAATCTCAAAACTATGTTTTTTAACCTTAAAGTTCTTAACCTTATCGGCATCAAGGAACTCCAAGGGGCAAAAATCAATTTCTTCAGAAACTCCGCATTTAGTACAAACCAAGTGATGATGGTGCTGGGAAGAATTAATTTCAAAAAGATTTTTTCTCTCACCAAAATTAAGCTCTGTTAAAATCCCTAGCTGTTGCATAACACTCAGATTCCTATACACTGTGTCCAAACTCATACTGGGAAACTTTTCGGCTATCTGATTATGAACATCTTCAGCACTGAGATGATTGTTTTTACTCTCTAAAAAAACACGGATTATTTCTTGCCTCTGGGGAGTTATCTTAAGCCCTTTTTCTTGTAATTGTTTTATAAAGAAGATGGTCTCTTTCAATGTCTTACCTCCATATAAGAAGACTTACTAAGATTCTATTCGAACCTTTCCTAATTAAGTATACTTCTTATTTACCACTAAATGAAAGATCCCTGCAAAAAAAGTGAGGAAAATTTATTCCCCACTTTTTTATGATTAATATAAACCATCCTTTGCGTCAGGATTTTCCCTGTCATTATTGACCTGACTATGGAATAGATCTTTAAGGGACAGCTCGTCCTCTTCCCTTACAGTAACCTGATTTATCACGTCCCTGACACCCCTGGCCCTGGTGGCAGCCTCCAAGGCATTTTGGATCTCCTCGGTGCTCTCTGCCCGACCCCGCAGATATATAGTACCTCCATGGGCTTCAGCGCCAATATGTTTCAAATTCACATCATTGTTTTCTAATTCCTCATAAACTTCCGCCGTCACTTCACCATCATTTATTTGTCCGTCAGTACTTATTGATACTCCATTTTCAATAGTTTTAATGCCTGGCACCCGAGAAATTAGCTCATGAAGTTGGCGTCTTTCATGAAGTGTATCTACCAATCCCATCAGATGCACTTCTCCATTCTGCACCTGGGCCTTGATACCATAATCCTTTAAGCCATTTGTTTTGTCTATTAGAGCTTGCACCTGGCCTTGAATTTCTTTATCACTGAATTTAGACATCAAAACAACTCCTTTTAGCTAAATTAGTTGTATTATTCCCTTTTTTGTAGCCACTATTTAAGTTGAAGTGGTTTAAGGCGACCTTCGTCCACCACTATTGGAAAACCATAGGCAGACTGACTAAAGGCCTTTTCAGCCCCGTAAAGGGGTATGCCCTTCAGTTCCACTTTCTTTAGATCTCCTTCTCCTGCACCTCTGAGAATCAATTCGTAAAGGTAGTTAACAGCCTGGGGCATAAAGCCCAGCAATCTTGCCCCCACAACGTCTGTGGACACAGGATCGGTTCCGGCTATCACTATATCAGAATTGACTGCTTTTCCTTTGGATGGGCCAGTCCCAATCATAGCCTTATCTCCACTTAATATAGTTAAGTCAATGGGGATTTTCTCACCCATGGCAGCGATAAAGCCGTGAAGTCTCTCGTGTATACCCCTTTGGGTTTTAGGCCAGCCATGGATTTCTGCCGGCGGCCAGGATAAGGCGATATTCTTGATACCCAGTGAAACAGTGGCTTCTTCATGGTGCTTAATTTGCGTGAATGAAACCAATACGTCCGCCTCAAACAATATTTTATTTACCGGAGTTGAAGGTGGATATTGATGATTTAAACTTAACTCTTCGTAAGGTCCGTAGTTTGTATCGATAAATTCAACCTGCTCCTGGTCTAGTATTTGTTTATAGCCTGTTTGCTCAAGCACTTTCGGAGTTGGATCACCCCCGGACCCACAAGCAACTATTAATCTGCCAGGATTTCTCCCCTTTATGTACCTTATTAGTTCCCTTAAGGTTTCAGGTCCCACAACTGTTCCTGACTGTGGGGGCCTTGTATTAACCCAGTTTGGTGTAATGACAACCGTATCACCGGACTTAATAATTTGATTAATGGGCAGCATATCCAAAGCCTGGCAAACAGCACGGCCTTCCATAGGATCCCTGGTAATGGCTACAACCGAACGTTCAACTTTTCTCTTACGCATCTTATCCCTCCTGATTATTCTTAGATTGGCCCCAGAGAATTAAATCTATGCTAAAGGAGAGATTATTAAATAAAAAATAAAGACCTGGAGAAATACCCCAGGTCCTAAAAGTAACCCACTTAGCCGTCCACTTGGTGTTTTTAATACCCGCTGCTCGCAGGTGGGTGTCAGCTAAACTGTTTCTACCTTCCGTTCCATGACGGCCTGATATCTGCAATCTAAGCAGTGGCTCCCAAAAACACACTGTGGTTTAAAAATCAACAAGCAACGCACAAAGCAGGATTTGCAGCGGGCAACTAGACCCACTGATTTTTTCTTTATTATCAGCTTTTATAATGCATTATTTCACAAGCTTCAAAAGTATGATATCAAAAAAAGAGTGATTAAGCAATATCATATATAAAAACAAGATAGGATAATTGCGCCAATTTTTAAAAATTTATTATTTAGGGCCAGTCATTTATAAATTAAGGTATAATGTATTAAATTGTTTAGATTGGAGGAGTTTGATGCTAAACCTAATAATTTCAATTATTTACTTTTTGTTAGTTGGGTTAGTGATGTTAAAAGGTTTCTCAGAAAATGGTAGGACCTCATCAATCTATCAGCGATCTAATGTTCGTTTTTTTCTTAAAATGGCTGTACTCTTATTCTTAGGTTTTTCGGGATTTTTCTTGTTTTATAATTGGAAGCTGATGCTTACCGTCCTGGTCTCAGGCATACTATTATCAAAGGTATTAACGGTACCCCTTTGGGATAAGTTAATACTTTGGATAATTGGCCGAAAATAACCCAGGATAATTTTTATACCAAAGTAAATAATAAGTCCATGGATAAACCAACTAAAACCTTAAATAAAACAACAAAATATTTTATGATAGATACTGCTCTAATAGGGTTGCTTACTGCCAGTGGTATAAGCGGAGTACTGTTATGGGCTGGAGTTCTCCCTAAGGGAACCGCCATTAGAATTTTATTTAAATTCCTCCATAGATGGGGTGGTTTAGGACTTGCAATTTTGGCAACATATCATTTTATTGAACATTGGGATTGGTATAAAAAGACCGGGCGCACTTTACTCAAGGATGATATTAAACAAAAAATAAAAAACTAGGTTTTATCCGGTTATATATTTTAACTAACTACAATCAAATCTACATAAGGATATTGGGTGATAATGGTGAGATTTACTCTTTCGTTAGTTATTTTTTCTCTGGCAATACTCCTGTCAGGTTGTAGTATCACTAAGGGGCAAGATATTCCCCCTAATCAAAATCAAAATACCTCTCAAAGCGAAACCAAAAGCAACCTATCCCTTACACAGGTTAAAATAACTAAAATTGTTGATGGAGATACATTAGATGTGATTTTAAAAGGAACTACCGAAAGAGTCCGGCTGATAGGTGTAGATACCCCTGAAACAGTAAAGCCTAATCATCCTGTGGAGCCCTACGGTAGAGAAGCATCCAACTTTACGAAAAAAGAATTGAGCGATAAAACAGTCTTCCTAGAATTAGATGCTGGAGAAAGGGACAGATACGGCCGTCTGCTAGCCTATATTTGGCTGGAGGAACCTATTGAAATTACTGATGGAGAAATTAGAAAGAAGCTGTTTAACGCACACTTGCTTTTAAATGGCTACGCCCAGCTTCTAACCATTCCTCCAAACGTAAAATATGTTGATCAGTTTACCCTTTATCAAAGGGAGGCCAGAGAGGCAAAAAGGGGTTTGTGGGGACTGTCCGGACAACAAGAACCTCAGCAAAACAAAGAAACTGAGACCGGGCCTAAAGGAGAAACTATCAAGGGTAACATCAATTCTAAAGGGGAGAAAATTTATCACGTTCCTGGCGGGCAGTATTATGAGCAAACAAATCCAGAAGCATGGTTTTTTAGTGAAGAGGAGGCTCAGACAGCTGGTTTTAGGGCCAGTAAAAAATAGCTTTTTATTTATCCTTTCCTTTGCAAATTAATGTAACTAACCCAGTAATTTTATGTGGAATTATGTAAGAGGTTTTGCTACAATTCATTATACCTCCAGAAATTTATTTTCATCTCTATTGGCTGCCCATATATGGGCAGCCTTTCATAATTTATATTTAATACATTATATTTTCACAAAAGCTATTGTCGCATTATATCGATATATGATATATTTTCCAAGAAGCAATATGGTTACCGAGGTTATAAACATTGACTCACCAAGATAATATTCCAAAAATTGCAATAAATAAATTAATTCAAATGGAAGTTGTTGCGTACCCTGAAGTAAAGAAGAAAGTAATTGAGTTGGGTGACGCTGCACCAGATGAGGTTAAAGCCTGGCTGCTGCAGATGGAAACAGCCTTTAATCAGTTCTGTACCACCCCAGAAAAAAGTGAGTTTTTGAGGCTAAAATTCTGGGGAAAGAGAATCTCAAATAATGAGATATGTAATTTAATGGGTGTTAAGAAGCATCGTTTGATTACTTGGAAAAATGAGTTATTAACCTTGGTAGGTAAGAATGTTGGGATGATCGAATAAGCCGCCATTTTAAGGGCGGCTTTGTTACATGTTTCAGCAATTATCCACACCAATTTTCAGTTATCCACAGACTTATACACATTTTATACACGGCCCTTAGGCAGATGCTAGGAAAACTGTTCTAAGGGCCTTGTATAATGCACTTGTGTAAGATTTGTTTTAATTAATAGGTTATAGATATTATTTTCTCCAGCTCATTATACTCTACATTTGCTCCCATTGACTCAGATATAAATCTTAGGGGAACTAATGCGCGATCTTTAATAATTTGAGCTGGAACCTGCAAACTAACCGGCTTATCATTGACCTTCGCAGTATAGTCTCCTATTTTTAATTCAAGGTTTATATTCTCTTTTTTAGCTTTAATCATATTAAGCTGCTCATCGTAGGACACCTCTACTCCAAGAGTCTCCATAATTTTTCTAAATGGAACCAGCGTTACCCCAACATCAATAATTGGCTCTGTATCAAAAGAAAGTAAGCTTCCATTAACAAACACCCTCAATTTATTGGATTTAATATGTTCTGGATTGGTCACTTTGCTATTTAATTGGATTACATCTATAATGAGACTTTTGTTCCCACTGGGCACCTGAAGGTACGCACCAGGCCCGGCAAAAAAAGAACCGGGAGAGAGAATGATAACTGGCTTCTTTTGAAGACTCCAAAGACCTAAAGGAACATCGGTTTCTACTATATACTGTTCCCCGTTTTCCCTGGCAATCAAGGCAGAGAATTGGTCAAAGACCTTTAAAACAGTCACTATTTCATTTTCATATTTCTGTACGTTGGTTTTTATCGAATTATCTGTCGAACTACTTATTGAACTGGTAATACCTGAATCTTTTCCGTCAATTTCCAGCTTAATGTCTCCTGTAAAATCCTTGCCGACTTTAATCTGAAGGCCAGTCAAAACTATAGTGTCAGTAACTCCGTCAGTACAGTTTTTCATTTTTATCTCCAGCACTCTGTCGGAAACTAGTTTTACATCAGCATAGGTGGCATTAACAACTGTTTCAGGGTTCCAGCTAACACCTTGGGGAAGAGATATTGTAAAGATATCCCCATTTTTAAAATCATTATTGAAATCCTTATCTTCGCTGAATCTTATTTCTCCAACAGAATAGTATTGATTATTATTACTAATATTTACAATCCTAGATATGCTATTTATGGAATATGCCGCTGCGGATGATGTTAAAGTAAAAGAAAGTAACACCAAGAGACACAGTATTTTTAACAATCTCTTCAAAATATTCCCTCCTTAAGACTAGGACTAACTTTTATACTACATATTCAATAAATCCCATGTTATTTCCTTCATAGGTAAATAAATCAAACATAGTATAAGCTAAAGAATGGCAAAAAGACTTCAGAGAAATCTCTGAAGTCTTCGGATTGTCAAGAAACTACCTATATTCGGGTTTTAATAATCCCTCACGACTCCTCTCTCCGCAGTGGACAGCGCTAATCCCTTGCTTCGGGCGAAAATGGGCCGCCTTCGAGTAAACATCGTGTTTACCTCAGGCTTGCCCGGACGTCCATGTCCGGGCACCCATTTTCGCATCCTCAGCTTCGCGAAGCGCTGTTTCCACTGCTCCGAATGTCGCTGCTCGGGATTATTAAAACCCATTTGTACCTTTTTCAACAGTATAAAGACTTCAGAGATTTCTCTGAAGTCTTCTTAGTGGTGGAGATAAGCGGGATCGAACCGCTGACCTCTTGAATGCCATTCAAGCGCTCTCCCAGCTGAGCTATACCCCCATATTTGCTGTTGTCTTTCCAACGAAATTTATTGTAGCATAGTTTTTTGAAGTATGCAAGTCCATAGTTTTCCTATGAACAAATATTTTATAGACAGCCAAAGATACAGCCGTAAGCGAGATTCTGTTTTAGTAGTCATCTATCTAAGGAGATATATTCTCCTTCCTCGCATTGCGAGGTGCCCCTACCCGCGGGTGACGATTGTCCCCGCCTATTTGGGTTGCACGCAGATGGAGTTTACCCTTGCACTCACCGGTCGCCCGGTGACCTAGTTTCTGTGGCACTTTAGGGCTACTAATGACTCAGGGAGTCACTTTCACCGTCGTCAGGTCGCCCTGCCCCGGCTTACACCGGGCACCTTTTTACACCTGCTGTTGACCAGCAGGTGTGCGTGTCTCGACTTTCCTCTGCCCTTTAGAGGGCAGCGACTACTCGCTGTACTTTGACTTCGCCACGGCTGTTAACCGCGGCATTTATAAATTATACTCTATTTTAGGAATAAATCAAGTGACTAATCTTTCAAGAACAAATAGTTTTTTCCAAATTTTATTATATCCCATTACTTTTTGGCTTAAAAGATATAATTTCAGCATAGATTTAACCTACAATACTTATTTAGACTTTGGAGGAACTTTAATTTTTTTGGTTAAGTTGGAAATTTTATGTATAATTTTCTGACTTTCAACCAAAACTCAATTCAACATCGTAGAAAGGCAGGAATTTCTGTTAATATGGCGAAGAAATTATAAAGTAACCAATAAGGGGGATGATTATCATGGAAAATCAAAAGGCCAACTCTGGTTATAGGGTAAACCAGCGAAGTGACGGCTCCCTGATCGGAATCGAGGTTATCTGTTGTAAAAAGCATGTAGGTGAAATGAGGTTTAAAGACGGTGAAGTTCTGTCCTGTCAAGAGTGTGGGACTAAACATAGAGTGAAGATTCATCATAACCATTTCCATATTGATCGTGAAGAAGAAATCCTAGAACAAGAATAAAATAATAAAACCGGGTTGCACAATAAAATATTTGTGTAATCCGGCTTTTTTATTACTATGTACCATGGGTTAGTGTTTTTCTATTAGATATTTCCAATAACGGGTAGGCATAAACTGTTTCTGCAGTTTCGGATTTTTCCTTCCCTGGATGGCGGTACTTTTAAAGTACTCCTTCCATAGCTCCTGATAAAAATTATCCTTTTCTTGTAATATTGCTTCATTTTTCTCCATAGTAGTAATTATCCATTCCCTCTGATTATATAGGGCTGCTAACCCTCTTTTTAAATCATGTATAATCCAGTTTTGGTTCCCCAGTCGCCGAACAAAATGTGGTGCTATAAGGGACAGGATGTTATTATCCGGTTCCATGGGACCATAGTAAATGTTATTTGGCAAAAGGCTAAAGCGAAGGAGTCCAAGCATTCGGTGCCTTTCTGCACCTACCTGCTGCCAGATCCTATGAATAGTCCTGACCGTATTTTCTGAAAGGTGTCCACTAATATTCCCACCCATTGCCCAGCCCATTTTAAGATACTTGTATATCAATATGCCTTTGTCTGGCCTTGCCGATAGAAAAACATAGAAAATTTGTCTTAAAACTGAGGGGGAGATTTTGCTTTCAATGGAGGTCATTACTCTCTTTGCCTTATCTATATCAGTTGGTATGGGTACTGTTATACTGAATAAGTCCTCCTGCAAGTCATCTTTAGAAACAATAGCCTCCGGTTCCTCTCTTCTGTAGTAAGCCTCATAAATACAGGTCATTAATCCTTCAAAGGAATCATCATATACATACGTGATCATAATTATAGCTCCCCTGTAATTGTGGCCTTGAGTTCTTCAACCGGAGGATTATCCCATTCAGTAAACAGAGAAAGCTGTGTCCATGTCTGGGCTGGCTTTGGTTTAGGCAGTAAACGCTGTGAAATTGTATCTTCCCTAAAGGGTACTTCTCCAAAATATTTACCCCGGCAGGTTATAAAATACCTGGCCCTTTTCATCACTACGCCTATTTTTTTCAGGTCATCAAAATCCAGGGAATGAAATCTTCGGGCTGAGATTATCTTCTGGGCGGATTTTACACCTATACCAGGTATGCGAAGTATAGTTCTAAAATCTGCCTTGTTTACTTCAACGGGAAAAAACTGCAGATTGCGTAAGGCCCAATGGGATTTAGGATCTAAGTCAAGGTGCAAATTTGGAGTTTTGGAGTCTAATATTTCATCAGCTGCAAAACCGTAGAACCTCATAAGCCAATCAGCCTGATATAATCTATGCTCCCTTTGGAGTGGAGGGTTGGCCAGGGTAGGCAGTTTGGGGTTAGTCGAAACTGGAACATAGGCTGAGTAATATACCCTTTTTAGGTTAAAGCTTTTATAGAGGTTTTCTGATAGTTTTACAATTTTTAAATCCGAGTCTGGGGTGGCCCCAATGATCAGCTGGGTGCTCTGTCCCGCAGGGACAAAACTAGGTGCCTTATGGGAAATTTTTCTTTCCTCCTGGGCCTCAGCAATATGTGTTCCTATTAAGCCCATGGGCTTAATAATTGCGTCTTTGTTCTTTTGGGGTGCTAACAGCTTAAGCCCTTCGCTGGAAGGCAGCTCAATATTTACACTCATCCGATCTACTAGGGTGCCGGCTTCAGCTATTAATCTCCAATCTGCTCCAGGTATAGCTTTAAGGTGAATATAGCCGTTAAACCTATACTCATTTCTTAACTTCTTCACCGCAGTCAATAATAATTCCATTGTATAGTTGGGATTTCTCATGATAGCAGAGCTTAAAAAGAGTCCTTCTATATAATTACGCCGGTAGAAATTTATTGTTAAGTCAGCCACTTCTTCAGGGGTGAAGGCAGCCCTGGGAAGATCATTGGTCAGCCTGTTAACACAGTAAGCACAATCGAATATACAGATGTTTGTCAGTAATATTTTAAGAAGTGAGATACATCTCCCATCGTCAGACCAACTATGGCATATGCCACAGGCTGCCGCATTGCCAAGCCCCCCCTTTGAGCCTTTTCTATTGCTTCCACTGGAGGAACAGGAAACATCGTATTTTGCTGCAGCCGATAGTACGTTTAGCTTTTCTTTCAGATCCATAGCACAACCCCAAGTCTTTCTTCATAAAGTAACTTTTACTACCAGATTTTATTATATTATACCAGCCTGCCCAACTACAAACAAGTGTTCGCTGCTATATAGTGCCTATGATAAAACTCTCCACTTTTCAATGGAGAGTTTGGGGCTTCTTTAAATTTATAATTATGTGTTTACCTTAGCTTTATACTCCTCCAGCATCAAGTGTATATCTTCTCTGTTGAGTTTTCCAGTGAGGCTTGTGGTTTTGAAAAAACGCTCGGGAAACTCTAGCTTATCCACTTCAAATCCTAATTTAAGTCTTGTTTGATGTTTTAAATTAAAGATTTCCTCGCCAAGCTTGTTTAATTCCTCTTTAGTTACCCCGATGCCAATGGAATCAAGGGCAGCAATTACTGTTTCTATTTGGTAAATTTCCCTGGCAAAAAGGCATATGGTAAGGCAGTTTAAAACATTTCTCCATTTCTCCTCCTTTACCAATGCCTCCACTTTCTCAGCCAGTGATTTATCCTTAAGCTTTTGATCCACTGAATAACCTGCATTGTCAAGATGACTGTGCCTTGCCCCAATGGCCTGTCCCAGAATGTTAGCGTAGCCTGTGTGATAACCGGCAATTTCATTTTTTGCCAGGGTCATGGCATATTCCTGACCGCCGTATTTTGCTGCTGCTGCAAAGGTACCCTTTGCTAAGGTTTGGTAGAACCCATTGGATTGCTTGACCATTCCCTGCAGAATTTCCAAATAGGGTTCCACTTGGTCAAACTCAGGGCGAACACCCAGCTGTTCTTCAGTAACCTTTCCCTGTTGGAAGGCCTCAGTAACCCAACCCAACAATACCCCGGCGCTGATAGCATCCATTCCCAGTTCTTCCACCGCATCAATGAGTTCGTATATTTTACTTTGAGAGGACATTCCTAGGAAAGAACCCAGGGCAAAAATTAACTCATGATCATAGGAGAGGGATTTGGATTCGTAATCATAGCCAGGTCCAAATTCTCTACGATGTAAGCCAATGTGAATGCACCCCACAGGGCAACCGGCACAGGCCATTTTCCTTACCAGACTTTCCTCCGCAAAGGCTTCCCCACTGATTGCCTGGGCATTCTCAAAGGAGCTTTGCTGCAGATTTCTGGTGGGTAAACCTTTTAAATTATTTAAGCCATTTACATTTATGGCTGTACCCAATCCATGATATTTATCCATAATATCGGTGCTAACAGCCTTGTTGTAAATCTCTTTATATATTTTATTGTATTTGGCAAAATCCTTGATACTCTCTTCCTGCTCACCGTGGATAACAATAGCCTTAAGATTTTTAGCCCCGAAAGCGGCTCCAATACCTAAGCGGCCAAAGTGCCTGTATGTATCTACATTGACGTTAGCAAAGGCAACGCCCTTTTCCCCTGCAGGACCAATCCTTATACAGCTCCTGTGACCCCTGCCGGACTCTAAATTTCGTAATATGCTGCCTGTTTCCGAGACCGTTAATCCCCATAGGGCCGAGGCATCCTTAAACCTAACCCCCTGGTGGCCTATTGAAAGATAAGTTGGCCTGCCGGCCCTTCCCTTTATTACTATAGCCTGAAAGCCACTCATCCTCATGGCCAGAGCCAGCCTCATACCAGCATAACTCTCTCCCCACTCACCCGTAAGGGGGGAGCGAAACATGGCTACAACTTTGGTCACCACAGGAAAGATGGTGGATAATGGTCCATTGGCTAGTACTATTGGCTGCTCAGGATCAAGGGGATCCCTTTCTGGTTTTACCAATTCAGAAAACAGCTTGGTTGCCACCCCGACTCCACCTAGATAGGGCATCAAATCTTCTCTGTTCTGAACCTCAATGCGATTCTCGGTAAGGTCAATATTTAACACCCTGATATAATCATTAGATTTCATTTCCGCTCACCTCCATGGTTATTACCTGGTGAGGGCAGAACCTTGTACAAGTCCCGCATTGAATGCATATTAATGGTTTATTACTCTCATGATCAAAGTTAATTGTTTTTACAATACATGCCTCAACACAATCCTGGCAGCCTATACACTTATCAGGAATAAACTTCACTCCCCCACCATTTCTGGGCAATAAAGCACCGGTGTGACAGGCCCGGGCACAGGCTGGTTCAATACAACCCCTACAGATATCTGCCAGGAAACGGCTTTGCAAGCCACCAGCCGTATGGATTTTGATGGCAGACTTACTTAAAGAAAAACTTCGCCTTATTGTTCGAGCACAGGCAAGCATACAGGAATAACAGCCAATACACTTAGCCATATATTTGGCATTAAGGATTTTAGCCACTTTAATCCTCCTTAACTCCAGAAATCAGTTCAGACTATAATTAAGCTTATGGAGAAATTATAAATATAATGGCCCTGGCTTAACTTTGCACCAGGACCTGCCAGAGATTTAAGGATATACTCTATATAGCATCCGGGGATAAGGTATGGTTTCCCTTACATGTTCCAGTTTGCATAGCCAGGCCACTGTTCTCTCCAGACCGAGGCCAAATCCTGAGTGGGGTACACTGCCATAGCGGCGCAAATCAAGATACCACTCAAAGGCTTCTTTGGGCAATTTATGCTCTTCTATTCTCTGTTCTAACAGCTTTAGGTCATCCAGACGCTGACCACCGCCGATGATTTCCCCGTAACCCTCCGGTGCAAGTACGTCAGCCCCCAGTACTACCTTAGGGTTCTCCGGGTCTGGTTTCATGTAAAAGGCTTTTATTTCTGTGGGAAATCTATGTATAAATACAGGGGCATCAAACTCTTCGGAGATAATTGTTTCATGGGGAGCTCCGAAATCATCACCCCAGGTAAAGTCTTCACCTTTACTTTTTAGCAGTTCAACTGCTTCTGTGTAGCTTAGCCGTGGGAAAGGCAGTTTGATGGCCTCCAATTTACTTACATCCCTACCGATGTACTCTAAATCCTTTCTTCTCCGTTCAAGGGCTCTCTGAACAATAAAGTACAATAATTCCTCCTGCAGCTTCATATTGTCCTCATGGTCAAAGAAGGCTGCTTCAGCTTCAATCATCCAAAATTCCATTAGGTGACGGCGGGTCTTAGATTTTTCTGCCCGGAAGGTTGGTCCAAAGCAATACATTCTTCCCACCGCCATGGCCGATGCTTCGTTATAAAGCTGGCCGCTCTGGGAAAGGAATGCTTTTTCACCGTGGTAATCCAGTTCAAACAGGGTAGTAGTCCCCTCGCAGGCAGCAGGTGTAATAATCGGGCTGTCCACCAGGGTAAAATCGTTTTCATGAAAGAAATCCCTAGCTGCCTGTTCAATCTCTGCCCTAATCCGCAAAATAGCGTTTTGCCGTGGGGTACGCATCCAAAGATGACGCCTGTCCATTAGAAAATCAACCCCATGTTCCTTGTGTGAAATGGGATATTCCTCAGCCAGACTTATAATCTCCAAGCCAGTGACAGTAAGTTCGTAACCTCCCACTGAACGGGACTCCTCCCTCACGACTCCCTTCACCCTTAGGGCAGATTCCTGAGTAAAATTTTTAGCCATTTCAAACAATTCGGGAGCTTCCTTTTTTACCAGCACCCCTTGTACTATTCCGGTACCATCCCTCATTATTAAAAATTGAATTTTCCCAGATGAGCGCTTATTGTACAGCCATCCCTGTACAGTTACTTCTTCTCCCACATGTTTCCCCAAGTGTCTAATCAAAGTTCCCTGCAACAACATATTCACCCCAAGTCTCACTTTGTTCATTTATTCCAAATCTATATTATCATTCTCCAGTCATCCAAATCTATACAATTATTAGCCTTATTAAGAAAAACCTATTATCAATCCCTAAATATGTAAAGAACTGCCCCCTGCTTTGCCTTTAAGTCAGAGGACAGTTCTTAGACATTTTGGATTTCATGGCTGTTGCTTGATCAGCTTATTATATCCCTTGCATATAGGGCAGCTCCAAGGGCACCTGCAACCTGACTGAATTCGGGGACAACCACCGGACAGCCTGAAGCCTGGGTTAATTTATCCTGCATGTCCTTGTTCTGGGCCACTCCCCCAGTGAAAATTACTTGTTCCACCGGGCCAAATCTGCTGGCCATACTCCAAACACGCCGGGCCACTGAGCGGTGGATCCCGGCAATAATATCCCTTTTGTCTTCTCCCTTTGCCAACAGGCTGATCACTTCTGATTCTGCAAAAACCGTACACATGCTATTTATTTCAAGGGGATTGCGACCTACGGCCAAATCTGCCAGTTCGCTGACATCTACCCCCAGGGCTGTGGCTATAACCTGAAGGAATCGACCTGTTCCCGCGGCGCATTTATCATTCATTGTAAAATCCAGGACCTTGCCCTTTTGATTGATAAGTATGGCTTTACTATCCTGCCCACCAATATCAACCACCAGGCCACCTTTACCTATCAAGTATGCAGCACCTCGAGCATGACAGTGAATTTCTGTCACCGCCTTGTCAATGAAGCTAAGGGAAACCCGGCCATAACCAGTTCCCACCCGACAATTGACATCCTTTGGACTGCAGCCAACCTGTTCAAGAAGTTCATCGTAAGCTTTCACACCGGCATCCCGGGGACTCCAGCCAGTTGGCTTGATGAGATATTTAATCTCTTCCCCTACCAGCATTACAACTTTAGTGGCCACGGACCCCACATCTATACCGGCAGTTATTTGCATTTAGATCACTCCTGAATTAATTCAAGGAAAGCCTGAACCCTTACCCTCAATTGCTCGACGTCAGATTCTGAATAATCGGTTTCCAGGTGGATATAGGGCAAATTTAACTGGCTTTGTACAAAGTCACGGATAAAGAATGCCTCAACATTATAGGTGTGACAAGCCTGCCAGGTTAAATCTACAACCCCATCAGCCTGATATTCTTTGGCTAATTTCCCAATAAGCTCAAGCCTTCCCTCGTTGGGGGACATACAGGAGCAGGGAATGTTGAGGTATTTCTCTGCCAGGGCCACCATGACATCCTTACTTTCATCTTCATCCACCAATCTATCAAGGGCCTTATAACCAGAGCAATTTTCAAAGGCAACCACAGATGCCCCACTTTCCTCTAATAGCTTGACTACTTTTTCTGACCCAAAGCCAACCGGACAGCCTGTTAGTAAAATCCGTGGAGCATTGGAGGCAAATGGGCTAATACCCTTGGCAGCCAGCTCCTCAGTTTCTGCAATTAGGTCCTCAACCAGCTTAATGCCATCTTCCTTATTTACATTAAAACCTTTGGTCCAAACAGACACAAGTAAATCCACCCCGGTAATAGGGGCAGGCTTTGCCTTGGTTACTTCATGTAACCTCCGCATGGCATCCCTTTCCCGGTTCATGAGCTTAATTGCTTTGCGAATATCCTCTTCGGTAATTTCTACACCAAATTTATCAGCTAACCAATCCTTTAACAGGCTCATTTCCCTGGTCCAGGCTTCCATAGCTTCCTCTGATTTATTGTGGGGTAAATTCATTACATGCATTGGTTTAATTTTCCCCATTAACTCATACATCTTTTTCTTTCCATCACAGGTGGTTTCTGCCACCAACAAATCTGCTGCCTCAAAGTAAGGGCATTTTCCAGTGATGGCAAAACCGTAGCTTGACTTAATAAGCGGGCAAAGGTTACGGGGAAGATCCCTCTCTGCGGCAGCCACCGGCTCCTGACGTGTGCCACATAGGGTTACTGCGTGGGCACCGGCAGCCAGTATTAACTCCTGGGGTGTAAAGGTACAGTAACAGCCTACCACCTTCTCTCCCTGCAGCTTAGCATTTTGTACTGTAAGAACATTTAGATTACGTAGCTCGTCAAATATTTTCATGCTTTCTGGTCGCAAAATAGATACCCCCAAATATTTTATTCTTAATAATATATTTATGGGTTAAAATCAAAATTTCCTTTATATGATTTATCACGTATTTTCATATTGTTCAGGAATAATATAACTTATTTTATAGATACCTTGTGGAAGGAAAGTAAAATAATGTATTTATCTAAAACCATTACATTACAATAACCCTTCCCTATGGTATAATTTTCTGAGAGGGGGGCTGCGCGTTGTTTGATATTGTTTGTTATCGGTTGAAAGGTCACCTGAATTACCAATGCCAGATATGCCCAGCCGGTAGTTCTTTAGAAGACGTAGTGGAAACCTGGCAAAATGTATTGGATACTCATCGGGTTTCTGGTTTTAAATCCGAGGAAGAGGCAAGAAAATATATAAGTGAAAATTACGATACTGAGTTTTAAACAAATTTTCAAGGGACACCCTAGGGTGTCCCTCTTACATTTTATATTTTTATCAATTCATATTCCCTAGTGCCCAGCCCAATGGTTTCCGCGTACTCAAGTCCGCGCTGACAATTAACATGGGGCCACAGTGCTTTAAATTTGTCCGAGCCACCTGGTTGCCCCTCAAGACGTGATCCAGGCAACCCGTGTTCTTGGTTGATTAAATCAATACAGGCCTGATCCAGGGCCACAGGGTCCAAAGAGGCCAGTATGCCAATGTCCCTCACAATGGGAGCATCATTCCAACCACAGCAATCACATTCAGGGGAAATGTTATTTACAAAGGTTATAAAGCCGCACTTGCCGGAAAACTGTTTCAAAACGCCAAAGGTATACTCAGCAATCTTTTCTTGAATAACGTCTGGCTCGGTTTTCCAGTTAACCGCAATGGCACCAAAGGGACAGCTGACTGTACATTCACCACAGCCTATACAATGTTCCTCTAATATAAAAGATTTATTTCCTTCACCGGCAGCTATTGCCTCACCAGGGCACCATTTATGGCATTTACTGCAACCTGTACACTTTTCTAGATCAATGGATGGACGGACATCCGAATGCATCATTTGTTTACCACTTCTAGAACCTAAACCCATACCTATATTCTTTAATGACCCGCCATACCCGGTCAGTTCATGCCCTTTAAGGTGGCTTATGGCGATAAAAGCATCCGCATGAAGCACACCGGCCCCTATTTTTACTTCTTTAAAGTGTTTAAGATTTATTTCTACATTGGTATATTCTTTTCCCGTCAAGCCGTCAGCTATAACCAGCGGTGCATTGACAACAGAGTAGCCCCAGCCGTTTTCAATGGCAGTTTGCAGGTGATCAACGGCATTTGAACGACTGCCCACATATAGTGTATTAGCATCCGTTAAAAATGGTTTTCCCCCCCGCTCCTTAATTTTATCCACTAGCCTCCTGACAAATTGGGGCCTTATATAGGCAGTATTGCCCCTCTCTCCAAAATGAACCTTGACTGCCACCAAGTCCTTGGGGGTTACGATATCTTTGATACCTGATACTAAATATAGTTTTTGTAATTTGTCAATGAGGTTTTGTTTTACACTGGCCCTTGTGTCGGCAAAGTATACCTTTGAAGCCAAAATGGTTCCCTCCTTGTATATTTAATCGTCTTCATCCCCGAAAAAAACAATATCGTTTAGTTTAAACCAACCAAGGGTATCCAGATTGTCCGCAAGAAGATCAAAAAGAACTTTTTGTTGTTTTAAAGGCAGTTCCTCAATCTGTTTGACCAGTTCCTCCACCTTGGTCATGCAATGTCCCTCCCATTACCTTCGCCTGCTAGAATATCTCATTTATGGTAGATTTGCAACATCTATAATATTTCAGTGGAAAAATCAATTAACTCGGCCTCTCCATTGGCTTCAATTGACTTAATAACGGTATTTAGCATCTGGTTTACATGGGCGGTTTCATTACTTACCACTGCCACCCCTAGGGTTGCCCTTTGCCAGAGATCCTGGTTGCCAACTTCAGCTATGGAAACATTAAATCTGCTACGCACCCTATCAATGATGCTTTTTAACACCCTCCTTTTATCCTTTAGTGTGTTGGAGCCTCCAATAAACAGCTCTACCGTCATTAGTCCCACGATCAATATTAAACACTCCTCGTGTGTAAACTTTATGAAATTCCAATTTCATTGGCATAAATGATAATACAATAAGATTATAAACTATAACCTTGGAAAAGCAAAAACCCTAACACTAAGTGATAGGGTCTCCTGATTTATTATAGGTGATATTATTAGTAATTGTGAGTACCGATTACAACCTCTTTGAATTTGCTTTCTAACTTTTTCTTAATGCCATCCAAATCAATGGGACAGGCAGCAGTTTGAACAGCTTTTACCATACAGGTACCCAGATGTACAGCATCAATATCCCGCTCCAGGTAATCTGCTTGCTCGGTTAATAATTGAGCCCTTGGCATAATCAACCCAGGACAGTCGCCACAGTTAGTCATGGCCACAATTTTCACCTCATCATCATAGCGAGCGAATTCCCCATCCTTTTGTTCCGCAGCTTTAAAGCACTTCAAACAGGCAACACAACTAATGTCTCTAATTTTTTTACATGTAAAAATAGCAACCCTTTTCATATGACACCTCCATATAATAATTATAGGGAGGTATTCTCTACTAACTTTAAAATACCTTCTGGTTTTAAGTTAAACCACGTCCCTAAACTTCCTGCTGTGCCTTTAATAGGTGCCACTTTCTGGCCATAACTAGAGTAGCTGTCAGGGCTAAGGTCCCACTCACCGTGAAGGCTAAGGAGGCTCCAAATAATTTGGCCACTGCCCCTGCCAGCATTCCTCCAAGGGAAGACAACCCGATAAAGGATAATGAATATACACTCATAACCCTGCCCCTCAAGTTGTCAGGAACTTGGGCTTGTATGATGCTGTTTACAGAGGCGGAGACGGTAACCATACTCCACCCGGCTCCTATTAGAAATAAGGCAGCCAGCCAATACCAGTTGGTAAACCCCAAAAACAATTCAAAAACTGCTAAACCCACCGCACCAGACCAAAGAAATTTTAATTGGTACTGTTTTCCCGATAGGATAACTAAACCTATTGCCCCAGCCAAAGAACCCGCCCCTAAAGCAGAAACCAAGCCACCAAAACCTTCTGGACCTTGAAATAATATATCCCTGGCAAACACAGGAATCAATACTCCAAAATTCATGGCTGATATACTAAGGGATGCTAGAAGTCCCATGGGAATATATACCCCAGGTGTAGATAAAATATATTTTATTCCAGTCTTAATTTGATCGATTATATTCTTACTATCTATAACCCGTTTAATCTTCTCAAGTTTCATTAACATAAGACCAACTATGACAAAGAAGAAACTAGCGGTATTTATGAGAAAACAAGTTGATGCTCCATAGTGGGCTAAGATTATTCCTCCCAAGGCAGGACCAATGATCCTGGCAGAATTAAACATGGACGAGTTTAAGGCAATGGCATTGGATAAATCTTCCCTCCCTACCATCTCTACAAGGAAGGACTGCCGGGCCGGAATATCAATGGCATGAAATATCCCCATCAATAGACTTAGGGCAATAATATGCCAGTAATTGAGAAGACCATTGAAACTCAACAGGGTTAAGACCAGTGCAAGTAACATAAAGGAAACTTGGGTTCCTATAACAATTGACCTTCTAGGCCATCTATCAGTAATTACACCTGCAACTAGTGAAAACAACAGGTTAGGAACAAATTGAACAAAGGTAACCACCCCCAGCAAAAAGGGAGAGTTGGTTAATTCCAAGACAACCCACGCTAAGGCTACATTTTGCATCCAAAATCCAATCAGGGATACGATTTGTCCAAAGTAAAATAGTCTAAAATTTCGATGCCTAAGAGCAGCTAAAGCCGGTGATCCTAATACCCTTTGCCATGATTTTGCTACAAAGCTACCCATTTTATAACCTCCGGTATCCAGGAAAAACAACTAAATTAGTTTACCACGTTTACAAATAGAAAACAGCCCCTGGGCTGCTTTCATTATAATTATTAAAAAATATTATAAAGAATAATAAATGATACCACTTACCGGACCCACATGGGAACCAATAACCGATCCGATATCCCCTTGCCAAACCTCTTGACATTCTAATCTATTGATTACTTTTTTATATAATGCTTCACCAGCTTCTGGGTCACCGCCATTTATAATAGCACAGTTTATTTTAGCTCCCTTTGTCTGCTGTTCTACTATTTGAACCATACGTTCTAACCCTTTATCCCTACCCCTAATTTTCTCATAAGGGCATACAATTCCATCATTTATGCAAAGCAAGGGCTTTATGCTCAGTAAGGTACCTAAAAAAGCTTGAGCTTTTCCTATTCTTCCTCCCCTTTCTAGATGGTCCAGGGAGTCAACTAAAAAAAGAACTTTCATTTTACTAACTAAGGAGTTAAGTAGCCTTAATATCTCTTGTTTACTTTTTCCTTCGGCAGCTGCCCTGGCAGCTGCAATGGCCATCAATCCCACTCCCCAGGAGGCTGACATGGTATCAACAATTTCAATATCTCCAGTAACCATCTTTTTTCCAACCTGAGCAGACTGATATGTGCCACTAAATTGTCCCGATAATGTTAGGCAAATAACCTCTGAACCATCCTTAACTAATTCCTGAAAGACTTTGGCAAATTCACCCGGTGATGGCTGAGAAGTAGTGGCAAACTCACCCTTCTTAAGTCTCTCATAAAAAACATCCGGTTTAATCTCTTCCCCATCCTTATAGACCTCTCGCTCAAACAAAACCTTCAAGGGAACTCTACTTATATTAAACCTCTTTAACAAATCATCCGTCAAATCTGCAGTACTATCGGTAACTATCCTTACCGGAGGCATTACATCACCTGCCCTAATTTACTCAACTGAAAGAATAAAATGATATAGGGGCTGCCCTCCCTGGTGAAGTTCAAACTCAATATCAGGTAACTCTTCCTGCAAGTATTCTACAATTTCTTCAGCCTGCCCCATAACCTCCTCACCTGAATAAAGGGTTACCAAAGAATGTTCTTCTTCTAACATTTTATTTAACATATCCGTTAGAATTAGTTTTAAATCAAGCCCCACCGACACTATGGTGCCCTCTGCAATGGCAATTAAATCTCCATGGTTAATCTGAAAGCCATTATAATTGGTTTCCCTAACAGCCCTGGTAACTTCACCTGTTAGTACAGATGCTGAAGCACTAACCATATTCTCATAGTTCTCCTCTAGGTTAACCATAGGGTTAAAACTCAGAAGTGCACCCATTCCCTGGGGAATGGTACGGGTCGGAACTACAATCACCCTTTTATCCTGTACCATTTTAGCAGCCTGCTCTGCTGCCAGAATTATATTTTTGTTGTTAGGAAGAAGTAAAATACCCTTGGCTGGTACAGATTTTATAGCGCGAATAATTTCTTCAGTACTGGGATTCATGGTCTGACCCCCAACAATAACTGAGTCAGCCCCTAGACTATACATAATATCCATTAGTCCCTCACCGGTACCTACTGTCACCACACCGATCTCTTTGGTTAATGTATCACTTTCATCCTTTATTTTTCGGCTTTGTTCCTTCATATTGTGTATAGCTACTTCATGGAGGGAACCATAATTCAAACAGTTTTCCAGTACCATTCCAGGATGATTAGAATGAATATGCACCTTAACCACCTGCTCAGTACCCACTACCATTAGGCAGTCGCCATAGGGGGCCAATTCGTGCCTTATGGTCTCTATGGGAATATTCGTCCCTTTGACCAGAAATTCTGTACAGTAGGTAAAGTGAATTTCGGTATCTACTTCCCTTGTTAACACTTGAGTAAACTTACTTTCCTGCCTGGCCTTGAAATCCATCAGGAGCCCAATATCCTCAGCCTGTTTTAACCCATTTAAAATGCCTTCTAATATTATTACATATCCTCTACCACCAGCATCAACTACACCAGCCTCTTTTAGAACAGGTAAAAGATCAGGCGTTTCTGCCAGGGCCATCCTTGCTTCCTTTAAAGTCATGATCATGACTCTAAGCAAATCATAATTCTTCGCCACTGCATTCCGGGCAGCCTCTGCACTGCGCCTCATAACAGTAAGTATTGTGCCCTCCACCGGATTCATTACAGCCTGGTAAGCAAGTTTAGCACCCTCTTCAAGGGCCTCCACAACCTCAATGGCATTGGCACGTTCCTTTCCAGCCAATGCCTTGGAAAACCCCCGCACAAGTTGTGAAAGGATGACCCCAGAATTCCCCCGGGCACCCATAAGGCATGCCTGGGCTGCTGCTTCAGCCATCTCTCCAATATGCACAGTTTCCAATTCCTGAATTTCCTTAGCTGCTGCCAGAAGGGTTAAATACATGTTATTCCCCGTATCTCCATCTGGCACAGGAAACACATTAAGGGCATCTATCTCGCTTTTATGCAGTGCTAATAGGTTTGTGCTACCAAGGATCATTTTTTTAAGACCCTGTCCGTCAAATGAATAAAGACTCACAACTTCCTCCTAGTTAATGCATATTAACTTCAGTTTAACATAATTCTCGGTTAGCCTTAACTTTCCTTCAATAATGTATAAAATCTTATAACTTTAAAGTTTTAAAGCTATTTTTCCCGTTTCCACCATCATTTTTCATTCCATTTTATTGAAATAATATATAATAGCTTATTCATAAAGCCTTTAACCTTTCCTCTTTTGTACATTGTTGTTTGTCATAGAGAATACCAATAAAAAACCGGAGCTATCAAATTAATGATAGCTCCGGTTTTTTACTCATATTTTTTATTCATAAATTTATTACGCAGGTAACTTGAGTAAACAATGGATAAAGGATTATGCCCGAGAACACGATCTTTTACTGCATAGGTTGTTACCGGAGCATCTGAGTATTTTTTGAACAAAATATCATGCCCTACACATAGTCCCACTTCCAAATTGAGGTCTGTTTCCTTTTTATTGAGCACCTTTGCTTGTAGAATAGGGTTGCAAATTACCTCAATTTTATCCTCCTTTACCTTAGGAACCTCGTAGTCCTCTTTCCTTGGACCACCAATTTTACAACAGGCCGAGTATACTTCAAAGTGTTGGGATAAAATTTGTTCTAATACAGCTACTTCATCGGCTAAGCCAACACAAAAGGCTAAGCCTATTCTCTTGAAACCCATTCTCTTTGACAGCATTATAACTTCGTCCAAACGAGTTAGGTTGTTACCATGTTCCGCCTGAAAATGACCACTTAGGCGATGATATGGCTTATTGCTGCTCTCAAAACATTCTTCCGCGCTAAATTTTCCTCCCGTGCAGTCAAATCCATCCTTATCACACCTATTCTTTGGTTGCATTTTACAAGAAGCACACTTCATTAATGGGACCCCCTTTATTTTACTGGTTTGGTCCCAACCTAGATAGAGATACCAGTGGCAGCTTGAATCATGGGACCGAACATATACTTGATACCAATATAGAAAAGTACAAAGGCTAGGAAATACTTTAGTTTGCGAGCGTTGATAAATTTGGAGAGGTGGGCAGCTATAATAGTTCCGATAGCCACACCAATTAATTCGAAGCCCAAGAAGGAGAAGTCGATCTGGCTACCCATCTTGAGGTAGTTACCAATACTAGTTAAGGAACTGACTAGAATGGATAAAACTGAAGTTCCTGCAACAATATACATGGGAAAACCCATAATGCTAGTCATAAACGGTACTAGCAGAAATCCTCCGCCAACACCCAGGGAAGCGGATATAATAGCAACAATTATGCCGGCAATGAAAGGGGTTAGTGCATTATATTTAAATTCTTGACCCGCAAAGGTAAAGGAGTTTTGTAAACCAACTTGATTAAAATTAACGCCGATTTCCTTTAATTCGTTCAGCTTGCCATTCTCTTTAAGTTCCTTAACCTTTTTAGCAAAGGCCTGGTTAGCTTGCTTAACACTTTTCTGACCATCAATAAATTTGCGGCTGCACTCGTAGAATAATCTCACGGCAATGAGCAGGGTAAAGAAACCGAAATAAGGCTTGAATGTGGCCATATCTTTTAGATAAGTATGGGATAGTGATGAGCCTATTAATGCGCCTATAATTCCACCGAGTCCTAGGGCAATGGCTGTTGGAACTACAATTCTTTTTTCTCTCAAGTAAAGGGGAGTGCCTACAACCGGGCTAACCAGAGTCAGTACCTGGTTCATGGGTTTTACCATGTTTGCGTTTTTAATACCGAAGATACTCATATGCCCTACACCAGCTAGAATACCGCCAGCTGCACCTACTGTTGTAAAAACATAACCTACAAACATACCCCAGAGAATTAATGCTATCGGACTAGCATCTACACCTGCCATTGAAAAATGCATCAATAATCCCTCCGTATTATTTTATTTTTTGTAGACCTGCCAAACCTACAATGTCTGTTTTTGCACAAAGTTTTGGTTTAATATAATTGAACATCCATCTCCCCAACATGAAACTCAGGTACCCTACCATGTATGCAGCAAAAACACTGGTCTCATATTTAATAATAGGAATTGTTACTGTTTTAAATTTAATACTAATAAGCCATATAATAAGCACGTGTGGCACTATGTTGTATAGTGCGTCAACTACTATTGCAGTTAAGTAATCAAAATATACATCACGCATTTCTTTTTGCAGTGACCTATATGCCGCTACATCACCAATCTCAACTGCAATGTTTGACAACTCATCAAGTTCCTGATATTCTTTTTTTAATTTCTTGATTTTGTTGCTATGGGGATCTCTTAAGTACTGAATAACTTTAAGCATTATTGACATTACACCACCTTGTCTACTTTACTTCAGTCCTCCCTTCAAATGTTTTTCGCTCAATTTGCTTGTTATTAATTTATCAAATATCCCGAGTTGTTCATGTCGCTCTTGCGACTATATTTTTGTCATTGTTTTTACATAATTTTAGTCGTCTTGTTTACATTAATTATGTCTTATATAGGACAGTTTCTTTTTAATATGTATCTAGTTATAATTAAATCTTTATTCAAACTCATATTATCAACATAGCTTAATTTTTTTCTTAAGCATAATAAAAACAGTGGTTAGATTTATCTTCTAACCACTGTTTTTATTATGCTTAAACTATCCATTTATTGAGTTTTTCTACGTCCACTACATACATTTCTCTACCTTCTATTGCTATACTTTTCTCTTGCTTAAATGTATTAAGCAGGGAGGTAACGGTTTGCCTTGAGGTCCCTATCATACAGGCAATCTCTTCGTGGGTTAGCCGTAAATCAATTTTGGTGCCACTTACCGTTTCAACACCCGCCCGCTCAGCCATCTTTATTAATAACATGGCTAATCGGCCAGGAACTTGCCAACAAACCATCTCATGAATAATACCTTCGGCTTCCCTCATTCTTACCCCAAGGGTTTTAGCAACCTTTATAGCTATTGTCGGATGCTGTTCTAATAATTCTTCAAATCTGTTCTTTCTGACAACAACTAATGTAACATCGTTGATTGCACCTGCAAAGCAGGTTCTTTCGCCATGGTAAAGGGTTTCTGCAAGGCCCATCAACTCTCCTGGATGCCTCATGCTGCCAACGGTAACCCTTCTGCCATCTGCAGTTATACGATATATTTTCACAAATCCTTCTTCTATCAAATAAATACGATCAGCAGTATCACCAGCTGCAAATATGATCTGACCCTTAGGGTAGTTGACTACCGTTCCGTATTCCCTTATCAGGTTTTTCTCGTGTTCTTCTAAAGCCAAAGGTTCATAATTTAAGCTTTCCATGTAGGCAACGTCCCTCCTAAAAGACCTGATTAAGTCTCCAACACTTTCTCACCATTATATTTTATATCTTTCTTTCCGCCTGTTCAATAAACTTTGATGATTATATTATCTTTCTTTCCTTAAGTATGTAATTCTTTTTGTTTAAATAACCATATCATATATTTAATCCTAATGATATCCCACTATGACAACTTTAATGATTGAGACTCCTCAGAATCAATTGAGGAGTCCCAAATGTTGGCTTTTATATTAGTCTGGCATCATCGCCTACTCTAACCAAACCTCCATCAACAACCTTTCCGAAGCGCCCCTCCCGGCTAACAATATAGGGTCGTCCGTGCTCTTTATATTCTTCCTTACCAATATGAAGTATCTCAATTATTGCTTCTCCTATCTTTATTTTGCTGCCTACACAAAAATGAGCAAGGTCAACTTCAGCAATAGTAATATTTTCAGTATAACCGCCATTTAAAACCTCGTCTTTTTTATCAGGCGGCACCAATTCTAAAGCTTCTATAGGAAATATACTCACCTGTCTTTCCCAATTACCCCCATGCCCATCCCCTGCTAAGCCCCATCCTTTAATTATATTAACTGACTCAATTTGACTCTTTTCTATACCTCTGGTCGAACTGATATTAATTGAAACTACCTTTCCCATTTTAACACACCATCCATTCTACTATATTTAATTGTAATTAATATTTATCGGCAAATTGCTGAAAAAGATCTTCTTTTATCTTCTCATGTTCAGCACGGTTGGCAACCTGGCCAGTTTCTAACAACTGCTTGTACAGCCAATAGTCATAAATAGATTGCTTTAAAGCACGTATTCCTAATAAGGAACAATGTTTTTTCTGTTCCGGTAATCCCCCTAAATATTCTACTACATCATTATCAGTTAACTGCAATGCTTCTTCACAGGACTTACCCTTGGCCAGCTCTGTAACTGCACTAGAAGTAGCTATTGCCCCAGCACAGCCATACACTCTAAATTTAATCCTTTTAATAATCTCATTCTCTACAAATAGTGTAACCTCACAGACATCACCGCAATCTATTTCACCAATTTCTCCTCTACCATTGAAATCTTTTACAACACCGACGTTTCTTGGATTAGAAAAGTGTTCAAGGGCCTTCTCAGTATAGGATAATGAATTATTACCCTCTTGACGATCCATGGTTATTACCCGCCTTATATTTTTTTTATGTTTTTATCTATAGCTATTATCCTATATTAATTAATTTGTTTATTCAATACTTTTAGTGCAGTTATTTAAGTTACTTCTAAGGTAACAAAACTTTAATAAACATCTTAATAATTTTAATTAGAATCTAAAGCCCGGTTAACCCCCGACCTTTAATATCTAATCATATAATTATTGGAGGTGTTTCTATTATGTCCATGAAAGCACGTTGGACGGGTATCCTTTCACTTTTAGTGGTGGTAGCTCTACTAGTAACCCTAGTGACAAGTCCAGCAACAGTAGGGGTGGCCAATTCTAGCAAGGGAGAGACCTATAACGGTAAAGCTCCCAAGTATGTTTTTCTATTCATTGGCGATGGTATGAGCTACGCCCAAGTCAGTAGTGCAGAAATGTACCTTGGCAACAAGTCAAAACCGGGACAAGTAGTCCCCCAGGAACTCAACTTCTCAAAGTTCCCTATCCATGGAGCAGCAACAACTTATGATTCCACTTCTTTCATTCCTGATTCAGCATCTACAGCCACTTCCCTCTCGACAGGTAATAAAACACTGTCAGCCGTAATTAATATGGATATAACAAAAACCATTAAATACAGTCCCATTACTGAAGATTTAAAAGCAGCTGGCTATAAAGTCGGGATTATCACCAGTGTTCCCATTACCCATGCTACACCCGCGGCTTTTTATGCTAAGGTGCCAAACAGAGGTTTAGCCTATGAAATTGGCCAGCAATTGGCTGCCAGCGGCTTCGACTTCTTTGGTGGTGGATCCTTTGAGCAAAGATATGGTCCAAAGGGTGAAGATAAAGATGTTCTAGAATTCGTAAAAGAAGCCGGTTATAAAGTTGCAAATACTAGGGAAGAAATACTGGCTTTAAACAACAATTCGGGCAAAACCGTTGCTATCAATCCAGTCCTTGACGGCGCCGCTATGAACTACGAATTAGACCGCAACAAACAAGCTGGCGAACTTTCCCTGGCCGATTTCGTAAGAAAAGGTATTGAAGTTCTAGATAACCCAAAGGGCTACTTTATGATGGTTGAGTCCGGGAAAATAGACTGGGCCAACCACGCTAATGATGCGGCTGCTTCCATCCATGACACTGTCGCTTTTGCTGATGCCATTGAAGAAGCCCTAAAGGTTTACAGACAGTATCCCAATGACACACTTATTATCGTTACAGGTGACCATGAGTGCGGTGGCATGAGCATTGGCTTTGCCGGAACAGGCTATGACACTTTCTTTGATAAAATTGAGCCGGTCACCATGTCTTATGTAGAATTCGAAAAGGTTGTTAACAATTATAAAAACAACACAACCCGCGAGAATGCTAAGCTTGAAGACCTTATGGCTGATATTAAAAAAGCCTATGGCATATCTAACTTTACAGATTATGAAATGAGCATACTCCGTGCAGCCCTAGAAAGAACTATGATTCCCACCACCGAGAAGAAAATGACTGACCAAGAAATGGTTCTATATGGTGGATATGAACCCCTTACAGTTACCCTTTCGCACATTGTAAACAATAGGGCAGGCTTAAATTTCAGCACCTATTCACATACCGGTCTTCCTGTTCCAGTATATGCCATTGGAACTGGGGCCAACTTATTCGACGGCTTTTATGACAACACCGACATTTACTTTAAAATGGCCGCTATAACCAAGCTTAATCAACTAAAGAAGGCAGCCGGTATCTAATTTCAAGCTTATCCAGGTATTCTAAGTACATTATATTTATCCTTGAGCGGGATTTTATCTCGCTCAGTTTTTTATTATCTCGCTGGAGGCAAAACTATGCTTAAGAATATTTCTAAACCTGAGCTTATCTTTAATATTATTGTTGCTATTGCTATAATAATTCTCATCATGATTCCTACCGGGTTCCCCAGTAATGCCTACCCTAACAGTACTAGATCTGCTGCAAAGATACTTGATGTTAATAATGATAATGTTTCAAGTACAATTGGTTTTGTTTTCCAGGGTGAGCAAATTTGCAAAATAGAGATACTTGATGGTCCCTTCAAAGGGGAAATAACAGAGGCTAACAACAGATTTGTTGGCAGACTAGAAGTGGATAAGGTTTTTGTACAAGGTGATAAAGCCCTTGTGGTTATTGATTACACTGATAATAATATCAGGCATGTAACTATCATTGACCATTACCGTATTAATTTAGAAGCCCTTTTATTTGGCCTTTTTGCCATATTTTTAGTTTTGTTCGCTAGATGGACCGGTGTCAAAGCACTACTTTCATTTGTTTTGACAGTTTTAATGATTTGGAAGTTATTAATACCTTTACTACTGAAGGGCTGGAACCCTATAACTATTTCGCTGACCTTTGTGGTTATAATCACCGTGGTTGTTGTTCTATTAGTTGGAGGTTTTAATAAAAAATCCCTTGCGGCCATAATCGGCTCCCTTTCGGGGACAATACTAACAGGCTTACTGGCAATTATCTTTGGCAGCTTATTTAAGATTCATGGTGCAGTACTCCCCCACTCAGAAACCTTGCTCTATGCCGGGTATGCACACCTAAATCTCACCGATATCCTTATTGCTGTTGTCTTTATAGCTTCCGCTGGTGCCCTTATGGATTTGGCCATAGACATTGCTGCCGCCGTTAACGAGGTAGTAGAAAACAACCCTAATATATCAACTGCCGAAGCTATACAATCCGGCTTTAATGTTGGCAGAGCTGTGGTAGGCACCATGACAACTACTTTGTTATTTGCCTATACAGGTGGCTATATTGCACTATTAATGGTATTTATGGCCCAGGGAACTCCCATAATCAATATACTCAACTTAAAATATGTATCTAAAGAAATAATGCATACAGTAATAGGGAGCTTCGGACTAGTAGCAGTAGCCCCTTTCACAGCCATTGCAGCCGGTCTCTTATTAACCCACAAAGCAAAAACCTCCAGCAGCAACCAAAAAATTCCCTTGTAATATGTGTGTTATCATTGGGACTGTCACGGGGACGGTTCGACTGTCACGGGGACGGTTCTAGTGACAGTTGTGACATTTACAGACAGTCCAAACATTAAGAAACCCGCCGTCTTAATCAAAAGACAGCGGGTTTTGTAAAATTACTCTGGCGACGACCTACTCTCCCAGGGACTTGCGTCCCAAGTACCATCGGCCCTGGAGGGCTTAACTGCTGTGTTCGGGATGGGAACAGGTGTACCCCCTCCGGTATCGCCACCAGAAATCTTATGCAATTCTCACAATCCCCTGTCACAGGGACGGTTCTCCTGACAATTTTCATGTTCCTGTCACAGGGACGGTTCTAGTGACAGCTTTCAGTGTATTGGAGACGATTACTGTCACTAGAACCGTCCCAGTGACAACAGTGACAAGGTGTTCCCTGAAAACTGAACAGATTAAAGTTTGTCGTCGTATATATTTTCTTGATTTAGGTCAAGACCTCGACCTATTAGTACCGGTCGGCTGCAGGCATTGCTGCCCTTACACCCCCGGCCTATCTACCATGTAGTCTTCATGGGGTCTTACCTACTTGCGTAGTGGGAAACCTCATCTTGAAGGAGGCTTCGCGCTTA
>NZ_JARPTC010000025.1:0-63013 GCF_030577015.1 Desulforamulus aquiferis
GTCGGTAGTTAAATCATTCCGCAGCCCTTAGGGCTGTCAAGGCCGCCGGACCATCATTGTATAACTTAGCCTTTTCTGGCTGTTATGAAATTCAATGAAAAAATGAGATTATGGGAGATGGCTCTAACAATAGGGGGTTAAACCGCTGAATAGTGCCGTTAAGGAAAAGCTGGCAGAATTCAATGCGAAACCCTTCCAGAAAAAGAACGGAAGCAGGCTTTCTGCATTCGAAGATGAGGAAAAATCCTATCTCCTGCCATTACCTGCTTCCACGTATGAGATTGCCGTCTGGGCAACTGCAACCATACAGCCCGATTATCTCATAACTGTGGATAAAATCAAGTATTCGGTACCTTATGAATTTATTGGCAAGGAAGTTAACATCCGTTACACTGGCAAAGCCATAGAGGTGTTTTTTCATAACAACCGGATTGCCTCACATGTCCGGAGATTTGGTATCTGTGATCCGGTCATACTGCCGGAACATATGCCTGAGAACCACAGACAATATCTTGCCTATACCACTACAAACTTTCTTGAATGGGCAGCTGGAGTAGGCCGATCAACCGAGGCGGTCATGAAAGTTCTACTGACTGCCAATAAAGTCGAGAAACAATCCTATCCGTCTTGCAAGACGCTTATGAAGTTGGCTGACAGATACTCCATTGAACGTATTGAAGATGCCTGTAGCAGGGCTCTTGCTTACACCCCAACCCCGAGTTTAAAGAATATCCAAATGATTCTAAAGACCGGACAGGACCGGGTAAAACCAGATAAGTCCAACCAGGCTTCTAAGCCAAGTGGGCACTATGGTTTCACAAGAGGTGCCGCATACTTTGGCGGAGGTGAATCTAATGATTAACCAACCGACCATCGAAAAACTGCACGCAATGCGGCTTAGTGCTATGGCTGATGCCTTCAAGTCACAGGATGGTGACCATTCTTATGATGCACTGTCTTTTAATGACCGCTTTGGGATGCTTGTGGATATGGAGTACCAGAAACGCCGCACAAGCAAACTGCAAAAGTCTATTAAAGCGGCCACATTTCGATATCCAGATGCATGTGTTGAAAACATCGAATACCATGTCGATCGACAATTGGACAAATCCCAGATTCTTCAGCTTTCAACCTGCCGCTATATTCATGACGGCCATCATATCCTGCTAGAAGGGGCTTCGGGAAATGGCAAAACCTATATTGCCTGTGCACTTGGCATCGCAGCCTGTAGAAACTTTCTAACAGTCCGCTATATCCGACTCCCCGAACTATTGAATGATCTTGTCATTGCCAAGGGAGAAGGCACCTACAAGAAATTAATCAAAGCATACCAAAAAGTAGATCTATTGATTCTTGACGAGTGGCTCCTTAAGCCACTTTCTACAGACCAGGCGATGGAACTGTTCGAAATTGTGGAAGCACGAACCAGAGGGGGCTCCATGATATTTTGTACACAGTTTGATCCGCGCGGCTGGTATGATCGTATCGGCACTGCCGAAGATGGAACCGTATCGGAGGCCATTATTGATCGCATTAAGCACAATTCTTTTGAAATATTAATCGATGGAAATATATCCATGCGTGAGCGCCACGGCATAAAATCCAACAAGTCGGGAGGAACCGACTTATGAAAAAGAAGAATTACAAAGAACGGTATGAAGAATTGCATGATCTTTTTAATGAGCTCTTATCCGGCCATAGACTAGTTTTAGAAAGCATTGGCGAACTGCGAGCAGAAAATGAAATTCTCAAAGGGATTCTGCACAAGTATGGCATAGAAATTCCAGCCAAACATGTTGATTTCTAATCGAAGTTAGCATCTAACTGGGGATATGCTACTTCGGCAGCATATCCTCAGTAGATAATACTGGAATTGCCAAGGTGTCCTATTAATCGAGACAAGTGCTCAATTTGGCCGTGACCGGTGCTCTAATTCACCGAGAAACCTGCTCTACCAAAACGAAATATTCATTTAAGTATTCCTTTCAACTAATTCTGTAGATAAAGTATTCTATAACGTTTGACGAAAATTGAGGCATTTTTGATTATCAGTTTACATTATTAATTATCCATGTCTAGAGCCAAATAAAGAAAAATTAAATCAAATGGTGTTTGCAGTTGGCCGTAGCTTTACCTGATACCTTTCTAAGAAGCTTAGTGCATAAAAATACCCATCCTGGTGGATGGGTGAAGTGTTAATTTTATCTTATTTTCCAGGAAACTTAATAACCTTGGCCGTTTCTAATTCTTCTTTTTTTCTTTCCTTCATGAATTCTTCTAAGTCTTTCCAGCCACCTTCTGTGATCCCCTTGCCTACTTCAAAGGTAATCTTGTCACCCACCATCAGGATTTTAGTGAGGTGGTTGCAGTTTGCAACCTCAGCCTGATTACCCTTCTCCTCATAAAACAACCTGGCAGCATTTACCGCTTTTATCACCATCATGTATTCATCGTCAGTTAAGTCAATATTCATTAAAACTTCCACTCCTTTGCCACCAACCCCGCATCCCTATTGTAATTAGATTTCCTTACGTATTGGATTACTTTCCATTCCAACTGAATCCTCAACCCTATATCTTATTAGAAAAGTTGTCATTAATATGAGACTGCCATAACTGAAGAACATTATAAGATAATTATAAAAAGCAAAAAAACTGGTTTCTAAAATAAAAGAAAATGGGATAAAGGCAAGACTGATTATGATTAGGATAATTGGAGTTAGATCAAAGATAAAAATCCAGGTGAACCACCTGAAGAGGTTATCTTTGTTAAGATTGTACATTTTAATTGATGTCTTAATGCCGTAGAAGTTGATAACACCAGTTGCTATTTGTATGGGTAAGTAAGAGAACTGACTGAGTAATTTAACCTGTGTGACTATCACTGAACCGACCCAAATTAATACAATAACTGCTAACCAAAATGGTTTAATGAAATTGCTAAAAGTTGTTTTTATGGGATAGTTGTAAAGAGAATAAACTAACAAAAGAGCGATAATTACTCTAAAACCTTGGTTTATAGAGGCATTTATTTGTTGAATAACGTTGAGTAATTCGGGGTTTAGGGAAGCCTGATTAGCCCAGATATAATGACTATATAAATAGTTTTTAACTTTTAAGAAGACTGAGATACTTATGCTAACAGATATCCACTTAAATAAGTGGTAACCTGTTCTCTTATAGTGACGCCAAGCTAGAACTACTATAAGAACGTTTAGTAAGAACGTCACTTGGTTAATAACGTTGTATGCTCTTATGTCCACCCCTTTAAAAATACCAGATTGTGAGATTAAGACTGATAGGCCCAATAGGATGCCAAACGCAATAGGTATAAACTGTTTATAGTTACTCAACTAACACACTTCCTAAGTAATATTTTTTGGTATTTCTTGATATTTCTCTACCCTTCAGGATTTTCCCTTGCATATTTCAAACTTCTATATGCAAGATATTTATTTATTTCCTATTATAGTAAAGTAAATTTTATAATTAATTTTATACAACATTTTATTTTTGATAAGTCATGCTATTTGTTTTGAATTATTATACAGGAAATACTTCATCCGGATTGAATAAGCTTATAATAAATATTCTTTCGGAGGCATTCATGGACTGGCAAATAATCTTAGCCATTCTCCTTGGTTCTTCCATTTTGCTGGCTGATTGGTTTAATTTCTTACCGAACTCTAAGGGAAATAGGAAATATTCAATTATATCTCTACTTCTTATCCTATTATTTATTCTTAAAGATACGCTAAATATCGTTAGCTAATCAGTTCTGAGGTAATCCAAAATAGGTTTAAGGAGGAAACCAATGAGGAAGCCATTATCTATTAAAGCATCATTGATGGTTGGTATTTTAATTCTATTAACTATTGTAGTCCTAATTGGAGATAACAGTACTGCCGCAGGATACTCTTTCTTTATGGGCCTCGCCCTCTGGGCAATTTCTGCATTGATAGGTGGAGCAATAGGAAATTTAGGCGACAGAATTAGAACAATTAATTACTCCCCAGACCGTGAGCAAGTAGAAAGGTCAAGATGGGCAAGTATGTTCTTTTATATAGGCTTACCCGGAGTAGTAGTGGGATTTGTCTTCTTATATATGGGTTGGTTTTAGTTCTAGCTTTTTTGCAAAAAAATATGTCCTCTGTCTTTCTCTACAGTAGGAGATGAAATAAATGAACGATAAAAAACTATTACATTATGCATTGAAGATCATAGGATTCCTTATTTTATTAAGTGTTCCAATATATAGCCCCGCGAAAAACATTGGGGTTGCTTTGATTATTCTTGGTATGTCTATATTAACGTTTTCTGATTTAATGGTAGATACCTTGCCCAAAAGGTTTCTAATTCTAGAATTTTGCTATGTCATCTCTTTATTTATTCTTGGATTAATTTATAACGATGCAACCATTCGGCTTGGATTAATAATCCTTTTAATTGGGGGATTATGGCTAATTGAAAAATATTATAAAGTTAAACAGCAAAATAAAGAGATTAATAAATAGTAACTTCAAACCTATTTAAAGAACTATTTACAAATTTAACTATATTGAAAGTGGAGGTTTACCACTTGAAATTAGAACTACTTAAAAGTCCTATGGCTTTTATCATTTTATTGATTTTTAGTACAGGTATTTTTTATTATTTAAAGCCAGTTCCCACTCCACCGGTAAACAATGTAATTAAAATTGAAAGTGTGAGTAAAAAAATTATTTCTAATGATGGAACAGTAGCTTACTCCCTAAAAATTAAAAATATATGTGAATATCCTATTCGTCATCTGACTGTTCTAATAGGTCACAATACTATTACTTATCCTAATGGCAACATGACTATAGAAGAATTACCTTATTGGCTAGAGGGAAGCACTCAGTTACCTTTTAGGGATTTACGGCCAGGTGAGGAGATCACATTTACTTCGATTGATAATAACGGTGCACTGGGAAAGTTGGTTCCTGAAGTAGACAATACGAGTTTAGCATATAAAATACGTGCTTATATTGTAATAAGAGGTCAAGAGGTTCCCTTTACTTCCGGAGGAAGTCGAAGAATATAGATACCTCCAGCATATTAAAGGAGCATTATGAAATATCTAAAATCTACTTTTTGGTTAATGATAATGATTGGTGTAACGACTATTTATAACTATAGATTTAAACCGGTTCTAACAATAGGTGGACAAGTTGGGGATATAACTCCAGAGAATACTTTTGCTTCTATTATTTATCTAATAAGTTGGTTAGCCCTTTCTGTAGTTTGCGGCTATTGGCAACATAAGGAGGCACTGATAGCTGCAATAATATATTCTCTCATGCCTTATGCCGGGGTATTTGTAGGATCAATCTTCGCCTGGACACCCTTAGTAGTACTAATAACAATTCCTCACTATTGGAAAGTTCCAATCCAAGGTGTTTGTTACGAAATGCCAGCTCTAGAACAACTGGTTTTGCTTTTACTACCAGTAATTTTTCTAGTTGGTTATGACTTGGGTAAGTATCTAAAACTCAGAATTAAATTTATCAATAGAGAGGTCTAATAGGAATCTAAACCATGAAAACAAGGAGGGCATGAAATGTGGTTTAAACTTTTTAAGGAACAAACTGGAGCAGCAATGATTGGTGTCACCATTGTTGTTGGCTTAACAATAGGAACAATTGGTTCTAGCCCTTATATATCTGATACCTTATCACCTAAAAATAATGCCTCCATTTATCCGAAAAACTCCAATGGTCAAACATATGGTTCTGCTTTATATGCCAATTCTCCAGAAGAAGAACCAGACCTAATTTCGGTATTAGGTGATCACGGTAAAAGTGGTTATGCTCTAAAACAAGACTTTTATGGACCAGAACCTAATACACCGGAGGAAGCTTTGGTGTACATGAGAAATAGGCCAAAGGTTAATAAAATTAATGTATATGCCACCGATGGTAAGACCATTATTGATACTTATAGTATTTTTAATCCAACAATAATTATAGATGTAAAAATGAGATAAACAGAGACCACCTAACCATAGGTGGCTTCTTAAGTGTCACATAAGTAGAAAATGATCGTAGGTGAATTTTGTGAACACAATTGAAGAATTTAAAATGGTAAAAAAGTACAAAACATTAGCACTAATAACTATTTTTCTTACAATTCCTACTGTGTTTTTAATATATTCAGAACATAGTGTAACCCAGAATTTAGGTTATATATTATTTTTTCTATTGGTTGTTTTAGGATTATTCTTTTGTTACAAATATCAATGCCCTGCCTGTGGAAAAGTTCAAGATATGAGGTTTGAGTTCAGTCGAACTGTTCATTGCCCAAAATGCGGTGCTCAATTACAAGAAAAGGACCACGAAAACTGGACTGGTATTAGATGATACACTTACCTGCTTCAGTCAGAAGGTCTTCTATTGAATATTGACCTTTCAGTTAACCTATTGATAGACCTTCATAAAGGGAAGGTTTATTTTTTTATGGCAGGCATAACAGTCAAGGTCATCTTCGGCAGCGTGCCATGCTTATATGCATTCCTTTTGGGTCGGCACCCTGCCTCTCCTCTGGGTCTAGGCCGCACACTGCTGGCAGCCCGCTTTCGTGACAGTACTTTGGGGTCATGGGCTCCAGCAGAGTGCTCGCTGGTCTTCGCGTGTCCTTCTACCCCAGCCCTCCAACCTCCCGCCCCAATCATGGGGCCGGGAGGCTTTTAGTGTTCCCATTCTAAGCAACCGTTGTATGATTCGCGGCAAACTCTGAAGTCATGCCTCCCATGCCTTCCCATTATACTTCGCCTTTGCCGTTGCAAGCACGTTGCTTTTGTGACAATGGCAGAGCTGGCTTACAAGGCAGCAGAGCGGTCTATAAAGTAGCATCATTTCTTTATCTTAAAAAATCGTGTTTCCTTAATTCATCATTTATAATTTCAACAGCTCTTTCGGGACTTTGGGAATAGCAAAAAATAAACATCTTACCCTCACCTATTTCGCCACCATCGCAAAATCCAGCGTTTTCATTTTGTAGTCGTCTATCCAGCAGATCTTCTATGAAGTATCTTGTATCAAGATTTTCTGATGTACCAAACCCATCGCTTTCTAACTTGAATTCTATAGGTATTTGGTAGTACTGCTCTTCTGTGGCTTCATCATCTAGTAAGTTATTAGAGTCATTTGTATATGTATCTTCTTCTAGCAGAATACCTTCTTTGTTTGCAGCGGCATCCCATTTGCTTCCTGTAAATGTATGGTCATAGTAATGTTCGAATTGACGGTTTTCAAAATATAATTTTGTGAAAGCCATTAATGAGCCGGAAGTATATTCAGTAATGTAAGAAAGGTATGGTTCTCTAGCCTTGTCGCTTTCTAATCTTACCAGTTCCAATTCCTCTTCCGTTGCAGGTCTAATAAGCTTTCCATCAAAGCGGTTTACATTTTCACCGTTTAATTTATTAGGAAGTCTCATTCCTTTGACCTTAACCGGCGCATGTCCAATATACTCCCATTCTATGTCCGGATAATCTGCATCAAATATATTGGCGATGGCTATTATGCCTTTATTAGTTAACGTTTCTAATTCAGGTATGCCAGTAGACACATAATCAAATATCACACAGAGCCTTGCACCAAGTCGGTTGCGGCTACTATTTGCCCAAAACATCGTGAGTCGTAATTGATCTTAAATGTAAAGATATCTCCAACTACAACTCCTTTTCTCTTTTGCTTGGCCAATTCTGGCATCCCTCCGCTGTTACTTGATACTCCACTTTAAGATGCTACGAAAGACCAACAAATTTTACATGCTCATCCTTAACCATTTTGATAAATTGCTCTTGGACTTGTATATCGTATTTTAATGCATGTGCACTTCCTGGCTTTAGGAGTGTCCTGATTACTTTTTTATTATTACGAAGAATAAATGAATATCTGTAGTCATCATCTAGTTCTTTAAACCATTCTTCCTGTGATAATTCATTAATTACTCTTTCAAGTTTAATTAGCTGATTAAAAGGCCACCACCTAAAAGGAAGCCATAATAGGAACTCTATAAAAAGATTAAAGAGAAATTCAAGCATTGATATCTCCTATACTTCAAACCTAGCCCAGTAACAATCCCTCATATTTCCCGCTGGTGTCCAGGTGGTGAATTTCACTCTACCCCTAATTCCCTTAGGCAGCCAGATGGTGAGGCCATCCTCTTTTCCGTAACGGGATAAGATTTCCCAGAGAGCTGCTCTTTCTGTCTTATTTATGCCAAGGGCATGGCCCTGAACTCTGTCGTCAGTGCCTACCAAGACATAACCGTCCTTTGGTTTATAACCCAGTACATTGACTACTATCTCTTTATAGTCCTTAATCTTTACCCAGTTGCTTGATCTCCGGTGTTCGTATCGGCTGTTTTTCTTTTTAGCTACCATACCCTCTAAATCATTTCCCGTTACAGCTTCCCAGAGTAGTTGGCCTCTGCCATCAATCCAGTCTATTTTGGTAATATGTTCGCTGTCCTCCAGTGCCCCGGCTAAGATTTCTTTCCGTTCCAGCAGCGGCAGGCCTGTTAAGTTTTGATTATCATGCCACAGTATGTCCCAAACCACATAAAAGGCAGGCCTCTTTTCCACTAGTGAAGATGTCCTGCCTGGCCTAGCCAAGTATCTGCTCATAACCCCTTCAAAGTCAGGTTTCCCATTGGTAAGTACCGTAATTTCTCCATCAAGGATGGCCTCCTTGGCATTTAACAATGGATTATGTAACTCTGGAAAAGCAGCCGTACATTCCCGGCCTGTTTTCGATTGCAGGCGCACGTTTCCCTGGGAATAGTGCATGATACAGCGAACTCCGTCAACCTTCCATTCGAATATGTGGTCATCGGAATTAAAGGGGATTTCTACCTTTTCCAGCAGCATTGGTTTAACGGGGAAGGTAAGCAAGGTATCACCTCAGGAGTAGTATGGCCGGGTTGAGGTGAAGTAATTTGCTGTTATTATCCACTGAACAATATTAATGAATTACTTATAATCATGGGTATTTTTTTTATTCCTAGATAAACAACAAAGAGGAGTACTTGGTATCTTGTGGAAATATATTACATCAATAAACATACATACAAAAATCTTCACCTATTCAAATCTAAAATTTGCCTATTATCAGGAACTTCATTAAAAAGTCAATGAATTAGAACACTCTAATTATTTATAAAAAGTAAATTATACTAAATGGAAGTGAGTTAAAGTTGAATATAGATTACCTTGTGTTTCTCAGTCTTTTTTTAGTTTGTCTAATTATCCGTACAGGCTATGAATTGCTTAAAAAATCCGGTAAGGTTAATACGGGAAGTATGATTTTTTTTGCCATTATTTTTGTGGTTATGTTCATTTTGTGGATGAGTTGGTTCAATATGTGCCCTCAAGATCCCATACAAATCATCTTGCCTGATGTTCTACGATGGATTAGCTTTAGTCTAACCATGATTGGGTTTGGCTTGGCGCTAGGAACTGTATATCAGCTAAGGGGCTTGGAAAACATTAATCATCTTGTAACCACCGGGTTGTTTTTAAAGTTCCGCCACCCAATGTATACCGGATTTATACTCTGGATTATAGGTTGGGCGGTTTATCATAGTGCTATCATCAGCCTAGTAGCAGGGCTCTTTGGTATCGGTAACATCCTTTATTGGCGGCAACTAGAGGAAGATGAACTGGAATCACGTTACGGAGAAGTATACCGTGAATATCGCAAGGGAACTTGGTTTTAAAAACTTAATTGACACGCTTATTTAAAATTGTGCATTATTAAATGATTAAATGTTGTTATTAAATATAAATGTTTATATTTAATTATTAGCTGCACATCTTAGCAAATGTTCAACAATGATAGATTATCGGTTTGACCGTAGCTTCGGCTTCTACCTTTCTTAGTTAGCTAAGGTGCATAATAAGACCCCCTCGCGGTGAGGGGGTAACAGGGAATTATTACTTGATTATCTGCCCGGAAATTTGATCACTTTGGATTCATCCTGGTTCATCTGCTTTCTTTCCCTAAGGAATTCCTCCAAGTCCTTCCATCCACCTTCTGTGATGCCCTTGCCTACTTCGAAGCTGATCTTGTCAGCCACCATCAGAATTTTAGTTAGATGATTACAGTTTCCTACCTGAACCGTATTACCATTTTGTTCATAGAAAAACCTCGCTGTATTTACAGCTGTAATCATCATCGCGTATTCCTCAGTGGTTAAATCAATGATCACTAAACTTCCACTCCTTTGCCACCATCCCCGGGGCTAGGTCTTGGGGTTCTCCTTCCACCATCTGAAAAGCATAGTCATCCTCTTCCGGTTCTTCTTCGTCATCTATGGTTTCCCCTTCTGACTTTACAAGTGAAAGGTGTTTTTTATCGGTGGTACAGTCGGCCAAGCTTACCTGCACCGGTGTGATAACCACCATAATGGGCTCGTTGGGGCGGAATTGTTTTAGCTCAAGCAGGTTCTCATCGGTTAGTTCAATATCATCCAGGATTACCCTGATGGATTGAGCCCAGCCATCGGTCAGGGTTCGGTTGGCTATTTCTATTTTCTTTATTCTGGCCTTAAAGTCAGCTTGTCTCATGGTAAATTATACCTCCTTAATTAATCATAAAGCTAGGGGCAGGGCTTTAATGGTTACCTCCGCCCGCTCAGTGATGCCTGTTTGTACTATTACCTTCGCCTTTAATTCCACCACTTGCCGGTCGTCCAGGTAGGCTATTTTGTTCAAGCCATCGCTGACTGATTTAACGTAGTTGTCCAAATCCCCGGGACGGGAAGTTAGGAATAAATTTATCTCCAAGGCAACCGGCCCGGCATAGGGCCTGCGGAAAACTGTATAGGCAACTTCGGCCACTTTCTTCTCATACTCCTTGCAATTCTTTGGGGTATATATGCTGCCGTTTTTACCTACCCGGGGCCTTTGCTTGGGTACCGGTCGACCCGGAATGCTAAAGGAAACTTTCATAGGTTCACCCTCTTACTGCAGCCGGAAGTTATATTCCTGGCCCTCGACAATTATTGTGTGTCCTTTACCCCGCTCCAGGATGCGGGAGCCTAGGGCCTTGTCTAGTTCCAGCAACTTATCGCCTAGCCGCTCACTGTTTATTATAGTGGGTAATAGGTTTAGGTACCGGTAGTTGATCACTTCAAAAACAAGTTCCATCACCCAGTCGCTGGGCTTCTCCCGTCCTTTGAAAAGGTCGTCCCAGATTAAGACCGGCACAGTTTTCATCTTCTCCACCTTCTGGTTAATGCTGTCCTCACTCTTTTGCTGGAAGTTTTTTAGCAGTTCCTTAATACCCTCCACATGAGGGAAATATAGAACCGGTATTGGCTTAGCCAGCAAATTATTGGCCACGGCCATACTAAGGTGCGTTTTGCCACAGCCCGGTTCACCCAAAAATACCAGCCAGTTGTTTTCCAGGTGCTGCAACTCATTAAAGCTATCGGCATAGTCCTTGGCACACTGATACATGGCCCAGATAATCTGTGGTTTGCCTTCAAACTTAAAGTTGGTAAAGCTTTTGGCTCGAAAGGCAGGGGTAATTTGTGAGCTTTTAATTAACCGTTCCAGTTTTCTTTGCTGCTGGCAGGGGCAAGTTTCCACCAAGTTATCAGAAATAAACACAATGCCCCTGTCCTGACATTTGTCACATTTATAGGTATTTGCCACCGTTCCAGAGGAATTTGCTCCAGTCGATGTTGGTAATTTGATCAGGTTGGCTATTGGTTCCACTCTCTGAACCTCCTTTTTCTTTTAATAAGCGGCGCATAATTCCCGCTGTGTAATCTTGGTTCTTACCCGGGTATTTGCATAGATGAAGCTCAATGGCTTCCATAACAATCCCCACAGGAAACCGTTCCCAATAGTTCATTTCTTTTGCGACGTTGGTAGATGGTATAGTCCTGTTCTTATGTGTTCGGCTAATCATTTGCCAGTAGTTCAGGAGCTTATCCGTCTGCGTTCTGGTGTATCTGGGAAACCGCGTGAGAATGTCTTTAATTGTTTCTTGTCCATTATTACCCCTAAGGGGGGGTTGGGGGGTTATCCCCTTTTCTTTAATAATTTCTTTAACCTTTTCTTTAGGGAGCTGGGAGGTCTTGTAATGATTGGCCTCCGGGTCCCTGGTGGTTGGTATTTTACCTATTGATTGGTTGGTAAAACACCAATTGCTTGTTGGTGAAATACCAACTTCAGAGCCGTCATTAGTTGGTGTTTTACCAACTTGAATATCGTTTGTAGTTAGTATTTTGCCACCTTTAGAATCCTTAGTGGTTAGTATTTTGCCAACTCTGGACTGACCTAAATTTTTATTTAATACCTCATTCCATCTTTCATTACTAATGGAGTGAGCCAGTCCCACTTGCCAGCATTCATAGTCTTTGTTTAGGGTAATTTGCTCACCGTCAATAAAGAGCACCTCAGCCTGGGATAAATGGGCCAATTCTTGCCCAATATCTGTTTTATGAATCCCCACCAATTCAAAATCCATTGGTCGTAAGAGAGCAAATTTTTTACCACAGCCGTAGCTCATGCGAATAACCAGGTCTAGTATTTTTCGCTGTCTTTTGCTGAAGTTAGCCTGCATTATGGCTGTGTATAGTTCGTTAGATAGCCTGGTAAATTGCTCTGGCTGGGGATTGGCCACCGTGCAGACACTCCTTTCTTAAATTTCAGATCTCTAAAGCAGGTATAATTTAGAATATACAGAATGATTTTTAAATAAGTTTAAGTATTATCTATAACACTTCTTAAAACAGGAGTTGATAATCATGCTTAGACATTTAACACAGACTCTTTTAGTTACATGGATATTAATGATATTAAATGCCTTCATTTTCTGGCCCCAGCCATTACTAATATTTAGAGCAATATTTTTTGTTTTGCACAAAAAGTTAACCTCCGATGCTTCTATTACCTGGAGATTTATAGGCACCTTTGGGTTAGCTGATATTTATAGCATTTTATTAATACTTCTCCCGATCATCTCTGCTTTACTTATAGCTATACAATTGCTAAGGCGTAAGGAAAATAGATGTAATACTGTAATGTAATATATTTGGTTTAGGAAGTGATATATATGAACAAGTCTTTGATACGTTTCTTAGGTTATTTAACCTATGTAATTTTGCTAGGCTATATTGTTTTCAAGGGTACTGAATACCAACATTACCTAAAACAACAAAAACTAATGACTTATCATGCATATCCTGAATTCCTCTTTATGTCGTTCTTCCCAATCACAATAGGAATTCTACTTGCATCACCACACCTTATTGCAGTATTAAAGAAGAGTGGTTTATGGTCTTTTGATTGGATAAAATTCACCGCCATAGGTTTGCCTACCCTTTACCTAGCTATACTTCCGGCTACTTATTTTTCTAATCTTGGGCAGTATCTACCCAGTGCCTTAGGTAATATCATGATAATGTATTCAATTTTCCCTCAGGAACTTAGCGGTATCATATTTGGTTATTTATTAATTTCAGTATTTGATAAAAGAGCCTTTGCAGAATCTTGAAATCATGAATTAAGTAGTTCATTCTATAAATATATTGGAGGTACAAATGGGTAACCGAGATTTGAAAAATAAAGATGAACAATACAAAACCCAAATTTTATTTGGAGTCAAAATATTACTATACTTGATATTGGGTTTTATAGTTTCAACAGCGATACTTATTTTGATAAATATACAGGCTTGAATATTTAAGACTGAGCACCCCGCTCCAAAAGTCGCCCTCGTTTAGGGAATGGAGCGGGGTTATTCAGTTGTCGGCTTGGTTATTTAAATCTCTGATACATTCCCTTCCTCCACCCAGAACAGCTTAACTCCTTCAATACTAGGATTTTGGGGTGGTACCTCACCAACGGTGGTAAACACCAGCACCTGGTCATATTCCTCGGCCAGGTCCAGCAACATACCCGTAAGTAAATCCCGGTTTTCCTGATCCAGCATATCTGCCTCATCAATGGCCAGGAAGGAAAGACCGACGGCATGGCTAAGGGCCTCTTGTACGGCAATGCCTACCCTTAGCTGTTCAGACTTGGATAGGAGTTTTAGTGGCAGCATCGGTCCACCATTGGTTCGGCAGAGGAGTTCCATATTCTCGCCTAGAGATAATTGATAGCCCCCTTCAGTTAGCCTGTTCAGGCGGTCATTTACCCGGCTTTGGAAACTATCCAGCAAGCTGGCTAACATATTCTTACGAACACCTTCCGGGCCCAGGGCCTTGACCAGTACCTCCATGTCCTCGACCTCCGTGGTCAGGGTGGCCAAATTCTGCTTCATTTCTTCTCGCCGCTTAGCCAAGGCAGAAAGTTCTCCGGCCTTAATTAGCTGCTCCTCGGCTTTAGCAATCTGTTGGTCCAAGACTCGTATTTCCTTAGCTAATTCTGTGCTGTTCCCTTGTTCTTGGGGTACTTCAGCCAGTTCCTTAGCTAGGTTATCCCGGTCTGTCATTAGTTGCTTAACCATTGCCTGCAAGGTATGTAACTGGTTTCTTAGGGCCATCACTTGCCTGCTCTTCTCCTGATCCTGTTGTTGCTTAGCCCTTAGCCTTTGTAGTTCACCGCTGGTTAAATTAAGTTCTTCCTGAACACGTCTGAGGTTGGCTTTAACCCCTGTTAGTTCATCTTTGGCCAGCTGATACTCGGATTTTAACTGGTCAAGTAATTCCTCTACTTGCTGGCTGCTCATGGCACAGTCGATATGCTCCGGGGCCAATGGGCAGCGGCGGTTTCGGCTGCCTAAAGCACTGCAAGCTTCTCCTAGGGTGCTTAGTCGATTATTAAGCCCTTCAGCCCGGCTTTTTAGTGCGGATGATTGGTCGTTAAGGTAATTAAGCCTATCTATTAAGTCATTTTCCTGCTGTTCTGTCCGGTCATCACTCTCTGTGGAAACAATCGTTCCATACTCCTTGGTTCTCTCGCTTAGTTCTAATACTTTATCCTGGTTGTCCTTAAGCTTGGCTTCCAGTGAGTCTAGCTGCGGTTTAAGGGCTTGCTGTCGGGCTGCGGTGTTTCCCTTAAGGCGTAGGTATTCATCCCTTTGACTTCTTAATTGACTAAGGTGCACTTTAATATCATTTATCTGCCCGGGTAAACGGGTCTCCCCAATTGGTTCTACCATTTCTGCCAGGGCTGCTTCTAACTGCTGCTTGTCTCTCTTTAAGTCCCGGCGCAGTTCCTTGGCCCTTTTCTCCATTACATCCAGCACTTCTGGTCCACCTGTAATATTAGCCGGGTAGTAATGTCGTGCCTTATTGGCCAAAGCCTCTGCCCTATCCTCTGGCTGCCCTCTATCTTTCAACCAGGTGGCTAACCTATTGGCAACTAACTCGGCGGTAAAGCTAAGCCCATATGCATTAAAGAGAAAATTTCTCTGCTCAGCTTGTGTTAATGAAAGAAATGCTCCGGCACTAAGGGCCAGGTGCAGCTTGTCTTCATCTGTGGATAGGTGGTTTAAGATGGCAGCCTGCCCTTCCACAGTATTCATTACTTTGCCCACATGCAGGGTGTGGGGTGGCATTGTTCTCACAATACCACCTAAACCCTCAACCTCTATAGCCACCGCTGCCTGCTTTGCTCCTTGCCGAACCAATTCCGCTGCCCCTCTGCCTCCCTTATCTGTCCAGACACATTTGCCCATAAGGCCCCATTCAGTGGCAGCTAATAGTGAAGATTTACCGGCATTGTTATGCCCCACAAAAAAGTTTATCTTATCCAGCTTAAGATGGGTCTGTTTATGGTTACGGAAATTTTCTACCGTTAGTGTATTGATTTTCACGGATCCAGCCTCCATAATATTAATTGGAAATTTTCTTTTGTTGGCCGCCCTACAAGTTTGCGTCTTGTAGAGCGGCTTCTTTATTTACGGTTATCCACAGCCAGTGGATAAAGTACCTTTAGCTCCCTCACTAGAAGAGCCTCCTTCTGCCGCTTCCCGCTGCCGTGGCTGGGGGAGTCATCTGATTAATTGAATTCCAGAAGGGATCATCACTGTTTTGGTTAGGGTTTACCGGTGACTTAGCCGCTTGGTTTTTCTGGCTGGTAAGAGGCTTTTGCTGTTGAATCTGCTGGTTTACATTTCCCCTCTGGGTGGTACCCTGTGGTGCTTCTTTTTTTCTTTCTCCATACAGAGCTTCCCAGGCAGGGCTGTTCGGGTCAGGTGCTGGAAGGGGGCCAGTGGGAGGAAAATCAATAACTGCAGCACTGTTGCTGATTCCACTATCAAGCCATTCAACCAGCTTTTTGCCGGTTTCCTTAGAGGGCTTAAAGACCTGTCCATCAAACAGGGTTGTACGATCTTTGGTGGCACTGGCCATGTGAGACTGATCCATATCGATAAAAACGGTCATCTCATACTCCATACCATCCCGTTGAATAGGGTTCATGCCTACCTTCTTAACTAGGGTCTTACCGTTTTCTGTGGTTTGGATGTGGTCCATCTTTGTACGAAGGGTGGTAATGATGTGACATTTACTTTGCAACAGGGCATCCACCAGTTCGTTATGACGAGGGGTTACCTGCCGCCAGGCGGTCCAGGAGTTACCGGATTTATCCGCTGCATAGCCATGAATATCCAACACCCCGCCGGTCCCTGCCCAGGCATGGGATAAGCTATCGATAATGATAATGTCATAGCCCGCACCTTCGGCAGCCTTAATGGCCTCCACGTACTTTTCCGGGAGAAAGGGTGCCTCAAGGGTGCAGACATCGTACTCGCCCAGATGGGAGTACAACTCACCGGAACCTCGTTCGGTATCGATCATTGCTACCTTTCCGCCAATACCAAAGGAAATTAACAGGGCAGAATAGGTTTTTCCAGCTCCAGCGGGACCGGCCAGGGCCAGGCGTAATTTAGCTCTTTTCCGCTGTGCCCGTTGAAATTGTACTGGCATTAAATTCTCCTCCTTCACAAACCAGTTAGCAATGTTTCAGGTTATAGAAAAGATTAATCTTTGCCTCTTCTGCCTCCAACTGTACCCAGGAAAAGCCACCTTTCCGATGGGAATAACGGTGTATCTTATCCTCTTCAATCATCCTTTTGCCAAAACCACTAATGGCGATATCCCTGGCAACAGTAATGCATTGTACCGGTGTCATTTGATGGCAGTTAATAACAACCTCTGCCTTGCCAATGCCGCACTCTTCCAGTGCTTGCTGCAGATTTAACAGCGCAGCATTTAGTTTTAGCATGTTAAATAGCCTCCTTCACCTTTAATAAATCATTGCTTTCTACCCTGGCAGCACCGTAGGCTTTACTGTCGTTTTCCCAGTAATGTGTGCCGCAAGAATTATGAGTCAACCACTTTCGCATAGTCCGCAGGAATCTTGACCAGTCACTGCCCTTGCCTGTGAACACCACCTTAATAATCAGATCACCTCCCCCAAAGCTCTTACCATGAATGCTTCCACAGTTTTTGCACCTTCTAACTAGATAGCTGCTTAGCATTTTCCTGTGCTACCATCCATTTATCCAAGGCCTCTTCCCTCAGCAGAATTTTGACACCAACTCGGACATGTGGTATTTGCCCCTGCCTAATAGCACTCCTTAGCTTTGTTTCACCGATGGTACCCTGAAAATATTCCTTCAAGGCAGTTTGCACAGTGTACACCCGTTTTGGTTTGTCCTCTAGGAAATTATCAAGCCCAGCCAGCTTGCACCCGCACTCCAAGCAAAACTTTGCATTTTCAAGCAGCTTAGTTCCACACTCTTGGCAGTACCTGGCTTTGGGTATTAACGCAAGCCTTTCTCGTTTCATTGAATTTCCTCACCCCTTCCGTAGAAATTTAGGTGTTTGTAAAAAACATTATTTTAAGGCTTCCGGAATCTGAATAAAGTGAAGTATTTAGCTGGCCCCTATGTCAGTGTCTTTTGGTACCACTTTTACTTTCAAATCCAGAACTTCACAGACTTTTTCAATCATAGTTTCATTCCAGCGTCTCTTGCCTTTAAGTACGTCAAGGACATATTGATAGGAATAGCCCGTCATTCTGGCTAAATCAGAGGCTTTGAGTCCTTTATCAACCAAAACGTGCTTAATTGTTCTTGAAAAGTCCAAATCTTACCACCTCCTAAGCATAATATTAAGCTAATGGCTCTATATTTACAAAGACTAAATATAGCTATTAGCGTTATTTGTGTTAGAATTAGTATGTTTTATAGCTATTTGCTCTAAATCGTAGAGTTTTATAAAAAATTTATCTATTTGCTGATTGAAATTCAAGCTAATAGCTGTTAATATAAAGCAAACAGCTTTGGGAAGATGGTGGTTTATTTGGATAACAAAATTAGAGAACTTAGGACGAGTAGAAATATATCCGGTACAAAGTTAGCAAAAGAACTAGGTATTACAGCTACCTATTTCTATGAAATTGAGCGGGGCAAGAAAAGATTAAGTGCGGAGATGGCAGCTAAGCTTGCTGTGATTTTTAATGTCACAATAGATTATTTATTAGGCCAGGACGAGCTGCCGATTGATAACGAACAGGGGGATGCTGCCCTCCCCACCTGGGCCACATCTAAAGATAAACGCGACTTTAAAAGGATGCTTGAGGAAGATGCCCCGGTAATGTTTGACGGTGTTCCACTCAGCAGGAGCGACAAAGAGAAAATCAAACGTGTCATGGAGGCCATGTTCTGGGACGCTAAGGAAAAGAATAAAGAAACCTACGGACGTAAGAAAAAATAAAGTAGGCCGAGGATGATTCGAATGGACCAAGTCATAAATAAATTGATTCGTAAATTTAAGACAAATGATCCGTTCACCATAGCAAGTGGTCTAAACATTGAAGTTTGGTTTGAGGATTTGGGTGTGGGAACCAGGGGGCTCTATTACAAAAAACTCCGCAGAAGATACATTGTCATACATCGTGATCTATCAGAAGACTGGCAAAGGTTTATTTGCGCCCACGAACTTGCACATGATAGGCTTCATCCAGGCTTTAGTCGCTTCTGGTTGGATCAGCACTCCTTATTTAACCCCGGAAAATATGAGCGTCAGGCAAATATGTTTGCAGTTAGATTACTGTTATCCAAAACAAAAATTCACCCTGGTGAAACCTTGGAAAATGTATTTAGAAGAAATTATATACCCACAGAAATGTTGCCATATTTTTAGATTTGTTATAATGCAAATTTTTTTACCCCTTTGGCAGAACATATGTTTTTTGCCAAGGTTGACTTCTATTAACTAGTGAAAGGAGGTGAAGTATGGCCACAATTAGGTTTAATGAAAAGAAAGGCTATTATGAAGTACGCTATGATGCCGGATTTGATGGCAACGGGAATAGAATACAAAAATATAAGGGTGGCTTTAAAAAGGAGAAAGATGCAAAGCTCTTCGCTGCCAAACTTACAATAGACATCAGCCAAGGTACCCACATAGAGCCCAACAAAATGTTTTTATTTGAGTACCTGAATAACTGGCTGGAGGAGAAAAGGGAAACTATCTCACCCACATCCTATTGTGGATATGAAGTTAACATCCGCTGCCATATAAATCCTTACATCGGTGGCATCAAGCTGTCAGATTTAAGGGCTGCTCATATCAGAGGGTTATATTCCAAGCTGCAAAAGGCCAGGGAAGCTAAAGTTGATGGTAAAAAGAGATCCTTCAAGCCGCTTTCCGGCACTTCCATTCGTTATGTCCACAGAGTGCTTTCTAAGGCATTAGAAGATGCTTATAGGGAGGAAACAATCCCAAAGAATCCTGCTAAACTAGTTACCCCTCCAAGCAGAACCAAATTCGAGGCAGGTTTTCTGACAACCAAGCAGATTAGAGAACTGTTGGATAAATTCCGGGAAGATGACTTATTCATGCCTGTGTTTTTATCCGTGGTCCTGGGGGCCCGCCGTGGGGAAGTCTTAGGCCTGCACTGGACCGATGTAGATATGGAAAACAAATTGATTCATATCCGTCACAATTTAATTATTGATGATGGTACCCCTGTGCTGAGGAAAAAAACTAAAACTGATTCTTCGAACAGGGTAATCGTAGTCACAGACAGATTAATTAAAACATTAAAGGACCATAAGCTAAAGCAAAAAGAAATGAAACTCCAGCACGGCGAACTATATCATAAGTCAGATTATGTATGCACCTGGCCCGATGGGAAGCCCTTCAATCCATCATACTTGTCCGATCTCTTCAGAGCACGGCTAAAAAGATTTGGGCTACCAGTTGTCAGGTTCCACGACCTACGCCACTCCAACGCTGCCCTAATGATTGCACAAAACGTTCCTTTGAAAGGGGCCAGTGACAGATTAGGACACAGTACCATTCAAATTACTAATGATCTTTATGGTCACACCGAAAGATCAGTACAAGAACAAATTGCAATGAAAATTGATCAAGCCATCTGGGGAAGTTAATCTACTCGATTTTCTGTGAAACGCTACTCGATTAATGTGAAATGAATTTTTGATTTGTGAAATTTTATGTGAAATTTTTGTGAAATGGCATTAAAAAACCGCCTTACTTTAGTTAAGTAAAGCGGCCCTCAAGTGGCGGAGAATGTGGGATTCGAACCCACGAGACGCTGTTAACGCCTACTCGATTTCGAGTCGAGCGCCTTCGACCAGCTCGGCCAACTCTCCGTGTTCTATTTGTTTCTTAGTGATTTGAAAAATTTCTGTATTACCTCACGGCACTCATCTTCCATTATGCCGGATATTACTTCTACCCGGTGGTTAAACCGGGGTTGGTTGACTATGTCTAGGATGGTATCCACCGAACCATGCTTGGGATTTGGTGCTCCGTATACTAGTCGCCTCACCCGGAACTGCACAATGGCACCGGCACACATGGCGCAGGGTTCCACAGTTACATAAAGGGTGGCATGGTTTAATCTCCAGTCACCCAGGTGCCCTGCCGCCTCGCGCATGGCTAATATTTCTGCATGGGCAGATGCGTCACATAGGCTTTCTCTAAGGTCGTGGCCCCGGCCTACAATTTCTCCCTCGGCAACCACTACGGCACCGATGGGTACCTCACCCTTTGCAGCAGCTTTTTCTGCTTCAAGCAATGCCTCTCGCATATAGGAAGCATGGGACAAATAAAAAAACCCCTTAAAATAAAAAAATGGTGCGCCCGGGAGGACTCGAACCACCGGCACACGGTTTAGGAAACCGTTGCTCTATCCACCTGAGCTACGGGCGCATATAAATTAAGTTGTTAGCCCAAAATTTTATTAAGAACTAACAACTTGTCGACATGGCGTGCCTGAAGGGACTCGAACCCCTAACCTCCTGATCCGTAGTCAGGTGCTCTATCCAATTGAGCCACAGGCACATATTGAGGCAAGAAAAATAATATCATACTGTAGGCAAGATGTCAAGTAAAACATGGCGTGCCCGAAGGGACTCGAACCCCTAACCTCCTGATCCGTAGTCAGGTGCTCTATCCAATTGAGCCACGGGCACATATTATGTTTGCAGGACATGTTGTCGCCACGAAAATAATTATATATCATTTCTTGTCAACAAAGCAACTGTAATTATGCTCCAGACAAGATTATTTATTACATTAACCCAGCATATGATGATATTGGTGGTGATAATTATAATGAAGCTTAATATTAAGGTGCCGGAAAATATTGATGCCCTTTCCAAACTTCTATCCTTAATAGCTGTGCTAGTATTTTTACATTTCTTTTTTAAAAACCTAACTGTTTTAATAGGTCAAATAATCCAGTCCCGGACAGGGACCCATAGCCTTGCAGTGTCCCTGGACCCGTCCGTGTCAAACATTTTAGCAGGTGTCATTGCCTTCTCAGCCCTGGTTATTGTGGTTATTTTTGGTTCCAGCTTTTTTCTGCGATTTGGCAATAACGAGATATCCGTCAATCCTAATTTCATTGGTGTTCAGCATATTAAATCCGGCTCTGGCGGGGCAAATAAGCTTATGGGACCGGATAACAGCATAGTTTTGAACCCCGATAACATGCGAGAGCTGGTGAGAGACGGCATCCTATCTGAGGTTAATAAGGACGGCCAATTGGTAGGTTATATTACAATGGAGTCTTTCCTAAACGGTTGCTATGGCGATGATTGCCGCCTAGAGAGCTTCTTTGCTCACCCTCTGGTTAAGGAGCGAATATATTCAGGAATTGCGGATAGAGCGGTGCTGGGGGAAGATCTTCTGTCGGTAGCCACTAAAATGTACACCAATCAACTTTCGGCAATTCCTGTTATCGATGCAGAAGGACGCATGATAGGCTCAATCAATTCCAGCCGGATTTTAAAATTGTTGATTGAGCAGTTTAAAAAAGACTAAAAATTAACCACTTTCGAATAGATAAAATCATAAAGTCAAGATTTTATTAAATTGGGGGCGTTTCAGCGCTCCCATTTGTTTGAGGCTAACTAAAACCCTTTACGAGAAATTACTATGGCTAAGATCTCAATTATTGATACATTTTTAAATAACAAATCCACCATTAGGACTAATAACTTGCCCAGTAATAAAATTTGCCTTGCTTGACGCAAGGAATATAACCACTTCAGCAATATCTCTCCCAGAGCCTAATACCCCTAATGGAGTATTGCTCTTTAATTCTTCTATTGTGGATGTGTTTAAATGTAAATTCATCTCCGTTTCAATAACACCTGGCGCCAATTGTACTTTTTATCAAGTAACTGGCGGTGCAATTTTCCGCCTCTTCTTCGCTTTTGTAATAATTAATTGCAACATTATACTCATTGGCGGCAAAGAGTTCTGCCATATCCTTTCCAATGCCCCGTGAAGCCCCTGTAATTAACACCGTTTTCCTCATTGCAACTCCTTCTTTTATTTTACATACTTTTATCTAGAACACGCTAATGCAAAGTATCCTTGAATAAAAAAACCAATGTCCTAGTTTCCTAAGACATTGGTTTTGCTAATTGTATGGCGGAGAGCGAGGGATTCGAACCCTCGATACAGGTTTAAGCCCGTATACTCGCTTAGCAGGCGAGCGCCTTCAGCCAACTCGGCCAGCTCTCCACAATTACTATTAAACTTAAATGGCGGAAGGGGTGGGATTCGAACCCACGGAACCCGCAAAGGTTCAACGGTTTTCAAGACCGCCTCCTTAAACCGCTCGGACACCCCTCCGAATTCGGAGGACTACCCTCCAATTAGATCATGTATTCCCAAGCAAGATAGAGTATATCACAGGGAATACATGTTGTCAATTTGCATATTTTTTTTGATTGTATTTAGAGGGTAATCCTTTCAACCCCACCCATATAAGGTACCAGTACAGGTGGCACAGTGATACTGCCGTCTTCTTCCTGGTAATTTTCTAGAATAGCTGACAGCGCCCTTCCAATGGCTACTCCAGATCCATTTAGGGTGTGAACAAAGTCTGGTTTGCTCTTTGGTGCCGGACGATATTTAATGTTTGCACGTCTGGCTTGAAAATCTTGAAAATTACTACAGGAGGATATTTCTTTATATGCATTATAGCTGGGCAGCCATACCTCTATATCATAGGTTTTAGCTGAGGAAAAGCCCATATCTCCACTGCAAAGCAGGATAACCCGATAGGGTAAGCCTAAAGCCTGAAGAACCTTCTCGGCATTTTCAGTTAGTTTTTCCAATTCATCAAAGGAATCCTCTGGTCTGCTGAACTTCACCAGTTCCACCTTATTAAATTGGTGTTGCCTGATTAAGCCACGGGTATCCCTTCCAGCGGCACCCGCCTCAGCACGGAAGCAGGCACTGTAAGCACAGTGGTAAATGGGCAGCTGGTCGTCGGACAGTATTTCATCCCGGTACAGGTTTGTCACCGGCACCTCAGCAGTGGGAATCAAATAATAGTTGTAGCCTTCTAACTTAAACATATCTTCAGCAAATTTGGGCAGTTGGCCTGTGCCCACCATGCTGTCGGCATTTACAATAAAGGGCGGGAAGACTTCGGTATAACCGTGCTCCCTGCTGTGCATATCAAGCATAAAGTTAAATAAAGCCCGCTCCAGCCTTGCCCCCATACCCTTGTAGAAGGAAAATCTGGCTCCGGTAACCTTGCCGCCCCGTTCAAAGTCCAGGATATTCAGGTTTTCACCTAGGTCCCAGTGGGGTTTGGCATCAAATTTAAAGTCCCTGGGTTTACCCCAGCGGCGAATTTCTACATTATCATTTTCTTCTTTGCCTTCGGGCACAGACTCATGGGGAATATTGGGAATGGCCAATAGGATCTCCTGCAGTCTATCCTCCACAGCCTTGACTTCATCGTCAATATCCTTAATCTGCTGGGAAACCTGACGCATTTCCAGTACTTTATCTTCAGCTGGCTGACCCGACTTTTTGAGCTTGCCAATCTCCTCAGAAACAACATTACGGGTATTCTTCAACTGCTCCACTATCACCAGCTTCTCCCGGCGCTTGGCATCAAGCTTCAGGAACTCTTCCAGAGATATATCTGAGCCCCTTTTTTGTAAGCCTTCCATAACCAGCTCGGGATGGCTGCGAACAAATTTAATGTCTAGCATAAATTTTGACCCCCACGGTAGGCAATTAATTCATAGCGTGGAAATATTGCCATTTATAATCATATTTTGCCTTAAGTATTATACTACATACCTATCCCTTTGTAAAACCAGGCTTTCTCTGAACCTCTACTATATTTAATAAAATGGGAAGTGAGCTTTTCTTCTCACTTCCCCACTAAGCATTTTATTATAGGCTTACCATTTTAACTTCCAGCACGCCATCAATTTTAGCTAACTCATCTAAGGCACACTGGGGAATGATGTTATCCACCATCATGACCATGATAGCCTTTCCGCCTATCTCGATACGACCCACCTGCATCCCGGCGATGTTGATATCCTTATCGCCCACCAGGGTACCTACCCGGCCAACAATACGGGGTTTATCAATATGGGGCACTACCAGCATATGACCTGTGGTAGCTGCGTTGATGCGGTAGCCGTCAATGTTTACAATCCTCGAATCATTGTTTTGGAACAGAGTGCCTGCCAGAATTCTCTTGCCCTTATCGGTATATATGGTAACAGTAATTAAGTTGTTGTAGTCCTCAGCATTATCAGTGGTTGTTTGAACCACGGTGATGCCCCGGTTCTTAGCCACCAGGGGTGCATTTACAAAGTTTACATTTTCCTGGAGGATGGGATCAAGCAGTCCCTTTAATAATATGGTGGTAATGGGGTTTACATCATATCTAGCTAAATCGCCGCTGTATACCACCTCAACCTTTTCAACCCGTCCATTAAGCATTTGGGCCTGGAACTTGCCGAGCTTCTCTGCCAAATCCAGGAAGGGACGAATTTTAGCCAGCAGTTTAGGACTCATGGATGGCATGTTTACTGCGTTTTTAACAATTTCTCCCCTCAGGGCCGCCACAATTTCTTCAGCCACATCCACCGCCACATTAATCTGGGCCTCAGCAGTGGATGCCCCCAGATGAGGAGTGGCAATGAAGTTATCCAATTGGATTAGGGGGCTGTCAGTATTAGGCTCAGTTTCAAACACATCCAGGGCCGCCCCGGCTACCTTGCCGGCAATCATTGCTTCATAAAGAGCCGCCTCATCAACAATACCGCCCCGGGCGCAGTTGATAATACGAACTCCTTCCTTCATTAGGGCAATGCTTTCTTTGTTGATCATATGATAGGTTTCTTTGGTCTTAGGCATATGCACAGTAATGAAGTCCGCCCTGGCATACAATTCATTCAGCGTCACAATTTCAATGGCCATCTTCTTGGCATGTTCTTCAGAAATGTATGGATCGTAGGCGATGATATTCATTTCCATAGCCTGGGCTCTTTTGGCCACAGCAGAGCCTATACGTCCTAAGCCGATTACACCCAGGGTTTTTCCCCTCAGTTCCACACCCAGGAAGGCCTTTTTATCCCAGCAGCCGTTCTTTAGTTTGCCGCAGGCAGCCGGAACCTTTCTGGCAAGACCCAGCATCATGGCCATGGTATGCTCCGCTGCTGCAATGGTGTTGCCGTCCGGGGCGTTTACTACCAGGATACCCTTATTGGTGGCCGCTGCCCGGTCGATGTTATCAACACCAACACCGGCCCGGCCGATTACTTTAAGTTTTTTAGCCGCTTCAACTACCCTTTCTGTTACCTTGGTGGCACTGCGAACAATCATGCCGTCATAATCACCAATTACTTCAACCAATTGATCTTCGGTCATTTTTTCGCCGATCACAACTTCTATATCTGCCTGCTGGCGCAGCGGTGCTAAACCCTGTTCCGAAACGCCGTCCATTACTAATACTTTCATTATGCGTGTTCCCCTCCTACAAATACCATTTGAGCTTCACGTACACCTGCACCCAGTTCTGCTTTATAGCCACATTTGCCCAGGGCCATTTCCAGGGATGCCAGGGCGATAATTACATCCATTTTGTCGGCATAGCCCATATGGGCTATACGGAATATTTTCCCCTTCATCATGTCCTGACCACCGGCGAAGGTAACTCCATATTCCTTTAAGAGCACCTTGCGCAGGGTATCGGCATCAACCACCATTGGTGCTTGCACTGCTGTCACTGCTAAGGAGGCGTATTCATCCGGCACAAGGAGCTCTAACCCTAGCCCCTGAATACCTGCCCTTGTTGCTTTAGCCAGTAACGCATGCCTGGCAAATACATTATCCAAACCCTCTTCCAGAATCATGTCTAAGGCTGCATCTAGGCCGTAAACCATCGATACCGGAGTTGTATAGGTGGTGTTCCACTTAGCAATATTCTTTCTAGCCTTTAAGAGGCTGAAATAGTAATTGGGAGTGGTGTTTTTCTCTATTTTAGCCCAGGCCTTATCGCTTACACTGATAAATGCTAAGCCTGGTGGCAGCATAAAGGCCTTTTGGGAGCCGCTGCAAACCACATCAACATTCCATTCGTCGGTCTTCAGGTCAATGGCCCCTAATCCGCTCACCGCATCCACTGCCAGCACAGCGTCATACTGGGCTACCAATTTGCCAAGGGCCTTAATGTCGTTTTGCACACCGGTGGAGGTTTCGTTTTGTGTGGCTAAAACCACTTTAATATCAGGATTTGCATCAAGCTGCTTTTTTACAACATTCAGGTCAATATCATAGCCCCAGCCAAAATCCTCGAAGATAACTTCCCCGCCGTAGAGTTTGGCTAGCTCAGCAAAGCGCTCGCCAAATTTTCCACCGGAGAGGGCTAAGACCTTATCTCCAGGACTGACCAAATTAACCACTGCTGTCTCTAAAGCCCCTGTGCCGGAACTGCCCATAACAAAAACATGGTTCTCAGTTTGGAAAATCTTCTTTAATTTGCCGGTAACCCGCTCCATGACACCTTGAAACTCTGCACTGCGATGGCCGATGATAGGTCTGGACATGGCCTCTACCACCCGCGGGGGTACCGGAGTCGGCCCGGGAATTAAAAGATACTTTTTGTCTTTCATCATAGTCGATGCCTCCAGTATAATAAAAGTACTTGCCCGCCGGGGTGGAAAATATAAAAACCTCCCGCCCCTAACGGATGATCAGTCCATTAGGGACGAGAGGTTATTCTCCCGCGTTGCCACCCTTGTTGACCGGAGATACTCTTCCGGCCCTCTTAAACGTTATAACGGGTATCATCCCGTATCTACCTACTTGCAGTACAGCTCTTTTTTATATCTCGCTGTGTTTCGGCAGATCCCCTCCGGGGAGGAATTCACCTGGCTCTTCTGCCGATTCGCACCATCCACCGGCTCTCTGAAAGAATTCGCCAAACTACTTTTCCCCATCTAAGGGTTTAATTATGTTGCCTGTCATGTATCTGATTTTACACAGGAGACATTTGTTTGTCAACAGTGGATTTATTAAAATTTTGTTAACCTTTTATTCTCACTGCCCTCCCTTTCATCAGGGCCCCCGGTTATTTTTCTGTGGGAGCCAGCTAATCATAATGGCTAAACTTATTGCCGTACCGATTTTCAGAGCATTGTAGGCCTTGTCTGCTTGTTTGTAGTAGCTATCAAACCTTTCTTTAATTTTATTGCCGGCGGGTATTATTACAGCACTGGTATTCTCTACGGCATACTTGATATTGTGCACCACCTGTAATCTATTCTCTACCAGGGTGCCAAACATAAAGGACAGTGCCACCGCCAGGGTTATAACCCACTTGCCAAGGTTGTTCAGGTTGATAAACTTCATTTAGCTCACCTCCTGAACGCCGCCAAGTTAGCATTCAACCAAATATTACCATATTTTGGTATTTAGTCAACCCCTTTACCATATATTAACAATAAAATTCTTTTGAAAAGGAGCCACTACTACTTACCAAAAGGCTTCAATGTCCTTAATCGGTTTTATCCTCTGGCATACCTATATGTTTTTTAATTTTTTCTATTTCCTCTAAAATTATTTTCGTGTTAATCCAAGCCGCAATGGAGGCAATCACTAATATTGAAAAAACAATAAAACCAAACACTTTAACAACCCCTTCTTCAAAGCCAAAGGCACTACAAAAGTAGTGCCTTTGGAACCGTTAGCTTATCTCATCTGCTTAATCTTCTCATCATATTCCCGGTACTTTTCATACTCGCCATCCCAGAATTCCATGGTTCTCATGGAGTTGAGGTACTCCAGGGAGTAACCAAAGGGAAGCCAATCCTTCTCCTTTTGCTGGAATAGCTGTTCTTTAAGATCCATCCTTCTAAAGTCATAGACATGCTTATCATCTGCATCCAGGAAGATATCCTTAAGCCAGCGCTCCAATACAAAATCTTCCATCTCCAGGGTGCGGTGGGCCAGTTCGTCCAGGACAGAGTTATATCTGTCAAAGCCGTCGGTGGCGATGGTCACCACATTATCCTCCGGTCCAAGGCGTAGGAATTTGGCCATTTTGATGGCCCCAAGGATATTGCATAGGCCGGAAACACCAAATAGATTTTTCAGGGACTGGGCAACCTCGGGGGCTACCCCGGCCTTAATTAATACATCGGTGCCATCCTTGAGTATTTTAAGACCCCGGACACAGTCTTCGTCCTTGATCAGGGTAACAAAGTCTGTGGTCAGCACGTTGTGGATTAGGGTGCACATCTTATCGCCAATTCCTTCAATGCGGTGCTGTCCCCTTCCTCCTGTAGCCAGGGTAGAACACTCGTAGGGCTCCAGGGCTGCAATCTTAGCCTCCGGGAAGGCCTTTTTAATTTCATCTCCTGCCGCGATGGTGCCGGCTGATCCTGGAGCTGAGGTAAAGCAAGCGATCCGTCCGTTGCCTATGCCCTTTACTGCTTCAATGGCCGAGTTGCCGGTGACGTAGCGGTGGAAACGATAGTTGGGCAGCAGTTCAAACTGGGCCAGGGGTTTATTTTTAGGATTTTTCTTTAATTCATAGGTACGCTGCAGGGTCAAGATTACATCGGACTCTGTGCCCGGTGTTAAATCTAATTCACCTCCATAGGCCTGAATCCGCTCGTATCTTTCTTTACTCATGTTATCCGGCATGATGACCACTGCCTTATAGCCCATCAGGCGGCAGATATAGGCTACACCGATACCGAAATTACCTGTGGATGGTCCAAGGATAGTGTGTTCTCCAGGTATAATCTCCCCGTCCACACATCCCTCAATCAAGGTTGAATAGGCGGGGCCCACCTTGTGGGAGCCTGAGGGGAAATAGGTGCCAAGCATAACTACAATGTTTGCATCCACGCCGGTAATTTCCTTAGGCAAGACAATTTTACGAACCTGGTTGTCCTCATCCTTCCAGGTAATATTAAAAAGGTTGACTGGGTCCAGTTCATCAGCTTCCTTGGCTTTAAGGGCTTTGGCACGAATTTCCGGGGCAATGGTTTCCGGGTGCAGCATTTCTTCATAGGTTGGGCCAAAGGGGATTTTATTTTCGCTCATGTCTAATTCTCTCCTTAAACTAGTTGGAAATTTTATTTTTCAGATAAAACTCTGGCCAGGGCCTCATAGCCTTTAAGGGCACCTACCAATTGTTCCACCTCAACATATTCATCCACTGAGTGGGCTAAATTTTCCCGGGAGGGACCAAAGCCAAGGGTCGCGATGCCCTTCACCCCGGCACTCTGGCTGCCGTTGGTGCAGAAGGAATAGGTGCCTAAAACCACAGGCAAACCCGCTTCCTTAATGGCTTGCTGGGCCTTAAGAACCACCGGACCCTGCTGGTCCATCAGCCAGGCCGGGAAAAATCTCAAGCCTTCGATGCTGACCCCTGTATAGCACTGGGCCTCTGCTTTAACAAACTCTACATTGCCTGAAAATTGAGGGTCACTAGCCTTTATTTCGTCTAATAATTCCTCAAATTGAGCCAAAACCCTTTGCTCTGTTTCACCCACCAGAAGGCGTCGGTCAATGGTTATACGGCAGTGGTTTGGTACCACCGAGCTGCCTGGGTAGGGAGTAGAAATAATATCGGTAACAACACCAATGCCCTGGCCCAATACGGCATGACTATTAAGCTTTAGCTTCTCTATTCCCTTGATCACCGGCTGCATTTTGCTAATGGCATTTATGCCCACCTGGGGGTTGGCGGAATGGGCAGATTTTCCGTAGGTATGCACTGCCAGCTCTCCTCTGCCCCGCTGGCCGATATTCAGCCGCAGCTCCGTGGCCTCTCCGATAATCACCACCTCGGGCTTTACCTCTTCTAAAATGCTGGCCAGGGCTACTCCCTCGAAGTTCTCCTCCTGTACCGTACCGCTGACATATAAATCCCCGGTGGGTCTCTCTTGCCCCTGGGCAATTGCCCCAAGGGCATAAACCATAGCCGCCACCGCACCCTTCATATCGCTGGCACCGCGGCCATAGATCCGTCCCTCAGAAAGTTCCCCGCCAAAGGGTTCCTTAGTCCATTGATGGCTGTCAGAAACCGGCACCGTATCTATATGTCCGTCAAAGAGGACGGCCTTTCCTCCCCCGGTGCCCTGGACCATGCCAATAACACTGCCGTACTTGTCAATCCAAACCCGGTCAAAACCCAGAGCCTTCATCTCCTGGGCAATCAGTTCTGCCACACCCTGCTCCTGGCCGGAAATGCTGGGGATTTGAATTAACCGGCGGCAAAAATCAATCATTCGGTCTTTCAATTGCATTGCCCCCTTTAATTAGTTAGTATCTGCTCCAATTGGCTTATTTCCGGTTCCACCCTCAGGGGCTCACCGACCGCCTTTAGCCCGTTGTTGATATCCTTTAGCCCGTTGCCGGTGATAATTACACCCACCCGCTCATGGGCTTTAATTAAGCCCTTATTTATGGCCTCAACCACGCCGGCTAAGCCGGCAACCCCGGCCGGTTCCCCAAAGATTCCCTCTGTGGTGCCCAGCAATTTCATGGTTTCTAAAATCTTGTCGTCGGATACTGTAATCCATTCACCCTGGGTATTTTTAACCGCCTCAAGGGCTTTAACGGGATTCCTGGGTACACCCACAGCAATACTATCGGCCAGGGTGTTTTCTTCAGTGGGTACAAGGGGCTTGTTTTCCCTGTGGGCCGTCACAAAGGGGCAGCATCCCTCTGCCTGTACCCCTAGGATTTTGGGCATTCTATCAATTAAACCAAGCATTAACAAATCATAAAAGCCTTTATAAACTCCCCCGATGGTACAGCCATCCCCTACGGACACTGCAACCCAATCAGGAACCTCCCAATTCAGCTGCTCAATAAACTCCAGGGAAACGGTTTTCTTGCCCTCCACCAGGTGTGCATTGATACCGGCATTTCTATTATACCAACCCCAGCGGCTTATTGCCTCGGCTGAAAGCTCAAAGGTCTGCTGATAGCTGCCCGCCACGCTGATCACCTTAGCCCCATAGATTAGCAATTGGGTTAGCTTTCCGGCCGGAGCCCTGTCTGGCACAAATATTACCGCCTTAAGTCCCATGCGGGCGGCATTGCCAGCCAGTGAGGAGGCGGCATTGCCGGTAGAGCTGCAGCAAATGGTATCAAACTTATTTTCAATGGCCTTTACCACAGCCACCACCGAAGCCCGGTCCTTTAATGAAGAGGTGGGGTTAATGCCGTCATCCTTGATGTAGAGTTCCTTCAAGTTTAGCTTCTGTCCCAACTGATTAGCCAGGTAAACTGGGGTCCAGCCCACCCGCAGGGTTCTCTCCAAAAGGGAATTTTGCACCACCGTGGTCATTGGCCCATAGCGCCACATAGAAAAATTCTTATTGTCCCTAAAATACTCCCTGGTTATCTGCTTTTTCATCTGGGAATAGTCATATACCACATCCAAAATACCCTTAGGTCCACAGGCGGGGCAGGTGTAATCCATCAAATTAGCCTCATACTCCTTGCCGCACAGGGTGCACCTGTATCCCATTACATAATTCATTTAAAACACCCCAATCGCTGTTGAAATTTAATCATCTAAAAAGCCGGCGGGGTAATTGCAGAGATGAAAACCAAATCCTCTTCACCTGTGCTCCAAATCTTATGGGGAATACTGGAGAAATAATAAATGCTGTCCCCTTCCTCCAACAAGTAAATATCTTCACCGATTTGGATTTTCATTTTTCCCTGTAAAACCAAAATATTTTCCTCCCCAGGGTGAGTCAGGAGGTCCTCACAGGTTACAGCACCCGGTTCCAAGCGGGCCATCATCATCTCCAGGCTCCTGTTTAAATCAGGAGATAGCAGTTCAAAGGTAAGATGAGATTCGGGAAACTTTAAGCTCTGTCGTTCATGTTTCCTAACAACCGGGTTTGTTTTAGCCTCGTCCATTAAGAAGTAAAAAATGGGTACATCCAGGGCATGGGCAAGTCTCCTTAAGGAGGTAATGGACGGATCAGTTAAACCCCGCTCTACCTGGCTTAAAAAGCCCTGGGTAAGCTCTGTCCTATCGGCTAACTCTTTGAGGGTTAACTTCTTTTCCATTCTTTTGTTGCGAATTCTCTCCCCCAGCAATGATTAACCCCCCTTTGTCTTTATTTATGCTGACCCCTAAATATCTGTAAAACCTTCCGGTAATCCTCGGGAGTATCGATATCCAGTGCCATTGGTCCCGGATCAATTTTCAGGGTAACAATCTTCTCCTGATGTCTTTGCCAAATTTGCCTTCCCCCTACATCACCCTGCAGTCCTATTAATTCCTGCCGTAAGCTCATACTAAAAATCGCCGGGCTTCCCACATTGGGAGGCCTGACTATCAAGGCTCCACTTTTGTAGAATTCCTCAATTAGCAAGTTCAAATATTCCGGTGAAATAAGGGGCTGATCTCCGGGTAAGAACATAATTCCTTGGCTTTCCTCGCTGACAGAATTGGCTCCGGCTGCCACCGAGGTTCCTTGACCCTCTGCATACCGAGGATTATTGCAGAGTTTTACATCTCTATGAGATAACAGCTGAGCTATCTCTTTTTTTACAGCACCTAAAACAACTATAATCTCATCTACTTGCGCCCTGGCCACTTGGTCCACCACATGTTCGATGACGGTCTTTTGACCCAGGGGGAGCAGCAGCTTAGGCTGCCCCATGCGGCGGGATTGTCCCGCTGCCAAAATTACTGCTGAAACCACCGCATCACCTCCTGAACGGGGTTCTCCTTAATCGTGGAGGTTACCACTACCCTTGGTATCTGGCGGCTTAACAAAAAAAACTTTGCCAAATGGCGGGCCTTTTCTATACTTTCCTGGGAGTCCGCCTTATTAATCACAGGTACAAGCCTTGCAGCAGCCAAATTGCCGACCCTGCTGGCATATTCAGAGACAACCCGACCTATGACCTCGGGTGTCACAAGTTCACCGGGAGCACACACCTCAAGCCGAACAAGCAACTTTTCCCTGTGCACATATTGTGCCGTCAGAGGGCAATCCAGGCTGTTAATACCTACCACCGGAATAACCAAGGTAGTTTGTCCTGGCAGCACAGGTTCCCCTTCACCGGGAAACTTCAGGTCCTTTGCCCTGGCCCCATCAGCCTCAACCAATATATAATCAAACAAACCAGACATATATATATAATCTAAGCAATCACCCGTAAGTCCTGCTACCTTCCCTTCCTCCGTCAAGCCAGCACCGGCTGCCATAAGCCCCGGTCCTTGGCCGGCATCCCTGAAAGCCGGTATTAATTTCTGTGGATTTGTTTCAAGGATGGGCCTCCCGACCCTCTCCAACTGCCACAGGTACATTTTAGTGGTAGTAGTTACCAGCACCCTGGCACCCGAATTAAACAATTCCTGGGCCAGAGCCAGGGCCAGGGATGTTTTTCCCCCGGCACCCACAAAGGAAATCATTTCCCTTGGCCCAAGCTCAAGGGCGACAGCAAGACCCACAGCATTCACTCCTTATTTTTCAGGTCATAAAGCCCCTGATACAATAAAGCACGAACCATCTCCTGCCGGTATTCCCGGGAGGCTCTAATATCTGAAATGGGACTTGTTTCTTCACCGGCTCCCCCGGTTTTTTCCCAGAGTTCCCTTTCATCCAGGGAGCAGCCCATAAGTTTTGCTGCAGTTTCTGGCAGCTCAACCACCTTAGGACCAACAGAACCGCAGGCAATGCGAATACTTTCAATGACCCCGGCAGAAAGCTTTAGTTTCACAGCCACACTAACCACGGCAATGGCCAGGGCTTTCCTTTGTCCCAGCTTTTTATAAAAGCCAGTTTCCCCGGCTTTAAAAATCGGTATAGCAATACCGGCTACCAGCTCCCCCGGCTGCAGGCTGGTTTGACCAGGCCCCAGGAAAAACTCCCCCACCGGCACCCGACGTTCTCCACGGGAGCTGATTAAATTAACTGTAGCTCCCAATACGTTGAGGGCCGGCAATGTATCACCGGCAGGTGAGGCTGTTACCAGATTCCCCCCCAGGGTTCCCCGGTTGCGTATCTGGGCTGAGCCCACCTGGGCACAGGCCTCTGCCAGCATAGGAGCATGCTCCCACACTGCCTCGGCTGCAGCAATTTCCCCATGGGTGTTGAGAGCCCCTAGTAAGAGATACCCATTCTCTTCCCTTATATACCTTAATTCTTGTAGACCCTGGACATTTAAAACACGGTCTAGTTTAACCTTACCCTCTTTCCACTTAACCAACAAATCGGTACCGCCGGCCAACACCTTGGTATCCAGGTGCTGGTTCATATACTTTACTGCTTCGGTCAGGTCGGCAGGTGTAATAACTTCCATCCCTAGCCCTCCCTTTCCCGTAGCTTCTCAGGGGGCCGGACGGCAACCTTTTCCACCGCCTGAATGATTTTGCTGTAGCCTGTGCACCGGCAAAGATTACCCGATAGACAAACCTTGATCTCTTCCCTGGAGGGATTTGGATTATTATCAAGCAGAGCCTTGGCCGACATAATCATCCCCGGTGTACAAAAGCCACACTGTACCGCACCTTCCTGAATAAAGGACTCCTGCAGGGGATCTAGTTTCTCCCCAACAGCCAGAGATTCGATAGTATTAACCTTGGCTCCGGCTACCTGGGCAGTAAGGATTAGGCATGAGTTGACCGCCTTGCCGTCCACAATCACCGTGCAAGCCCCACATTCCCCCTTACCACACCCTTCCTTGGTCCCAGTCAGGCCAAAATGCTCCCTGATCGTCTGAAGAAGGGTTGTATCCTCCGGAACATCCGCCTTAACAGGCTTTCCGTTCAAAGTAAACTCATAAATTGCCATACCTGCTCCCCCATATCTAGACTAAATACCAGCCCTGCTTCGTACTCTTACCAGGGCCTGACTGCATTGTTTAATTATGTTCTCCTGCTCCATGCTCCTTAAGCGCCCGTCCTGGTAAAGTATTTTTCCGTCTACCATGGTCAATGTCACGTCACTGCAGCGCACCTGATAAACCAGCTGGGCATATATATCGGCTCCTTCCCCTGGGGAACAATGGAGCTTATTTATGTCAATCAATGCCAAATCCGCCTTCTTACCTGGTTCCAGGGAGCCTATTTGTTCCTCCAGACCCATGGCCGAGGCACCACCCAGGGTTGCCAGTTCAAAGGTCTGCTGGGCAGGCAGTACCGTTGGTCCATGCATAACCTTTTGGATCAAGGCAGCTGTCCTCATCTCGGTAAAGATATCCAAATTATTATTGCAGGGTGCCCCATCGGCCCCTATAGAAACCTGTATGCCTCTTTTTAACATTTCCGGAATAGGAGCAATTCCTGAGCCTAGTTTTAGATTGCAGGAAGGGCAATGAGCAACTTTCACCTCATACCTTTGCAGTATCTCCAGCTCCTGTTCGTCCAGCCAGATGCAATGTGCTAAGACCAGGTTTTTACCTGCCAAACCCAGATGTTCGAAATAAGCCACATTGCGCATATTCCGCTCCCTCTGTACCAGGGCAATTTCATCCCGGTTTTCCGAAGCATGGGTGTGGATTAATACGTCGTATTGTTTGGCCAGCTCCCCAACCTTGATCAACAATTCCTCAGTACAGGACACAGCAAAGCGGGGATTAAAGGCATAGCTTAACCGTCCCTCCCCCTGCCCATGCCATTTTTCCAACAGCTTGACACTTTCCTGCAGGGATGCCTCGGTCCCTTCCAAAAGGGTTCCTGGCACCTCTGGACCCCAATCCATCATACATTTACCGCTTACGGCCCGAATTCCCGAGTCTACTATGGCCTGAAAGACCGATTCAGTATGATTTACCGTTGCCATATCTATAAGGGAAGTTGTTCCTCCCCTTAAAAGCTCCCCTATGCCAAGCATGGCTGAGTAATATAAGGACTCCTGGTCGTGGCCCCCCTCCAGGGGCCAAATGCGTTTCTGTAGCCAATCCATCAGCTCCAGGTCATCGGCCTGGCCCCGGAACAGTGTCTGGCAAAGGTGAATGTGGGTTTGAATAAGTCCCGGTATCAGCACCTGCCCCCTGGCATCAATTATTTGATCAGCACTATAGTCCTCTGTGCCAATGGCTTTAATCCAACTATCCTCAACCAGCAGGTTACCCCGAAGGATTTCCCGGCTGGGATTCATTGTTACAATAATGGCATCTTTAAATAGGATTGTTGTCATTCCGGGCCTCCTTCAATACAATAAACTTCTTAGACCCCTGGCTGAGTACCCTGCCTCAATTCCGCCAGCAGCTTTTCAGGGGTTACCGGCAGAGACTTTACAGCAACACCAGTGGCGTCTAAAATAGCATTGGTAATGGCAGGTGTAACGGCGATCAGAATTGCTTCCCCGACACCTTTGGCCCCGTAGGGACCGCTGGACTCCAGTTCCTCCACCGGGTGAGTCTCGCTTTCCGGTGCGTCAAGGGCTGTGTGCATAATATAGGTGCTCAGGTTGGGGGTTAGAACCCTGCCCCCTTCCATCACCACATCCTCACAGAGGGCATAGCCCATGCCCATGAGGACCCCACCATCAGCCTGCCCCTCAATGCCCTGCTTATTTATGACACGTCCCGCATCGGGGACACTTAATACCTTTATAACCTGGCACTCTCCAGTATGCATATTTACCTCCACCATTGCCACATTGCTGATGCCGCTGTAGACCAGGTGGGGCAATCCGGCGGCCCCTTGGATATCCCGCTCGGGTACAGGGACTACAAAGCTGCCCGCCACACAGTTTATGCCCTGCCCGATAAGTTCCCCGGCTAATTCTGAATAACTGCAGCCAATACCGGAGTTTTCCCTTGAGGTAACCCGTCCTAGTTGACAAGTTAACTGCCCAATATTAAGGTTCAGCCTTTTAGCAGCTTCCTGCTTTAACAGATCCAACATAGTGCTTGCGGCATTGATGATGGCATTGCCGGCAGCGTAGATGGACCGGGAAGCGGTTGAGCTGCCTGCATCCGGCGTCAATAATGTGTCTCCGTTGATGGTTGTAACCTCATTAATATCACATTCCAGTGCTTCAGCGGCAATTTGGGAATAAGCCACATTATTGCCCTGACCTATGTCGGGGCAACCCACGGCTACGGTAAAGGTACCATCTATATGCAGTGTTATGGTAGCCCGGCTGATATCCGTAAGGCCCCTGCCCAGACCCACACCCTTAAGTCCTGTGGCAACACCGATACCCCTCTTAAGCCAAGGCTTTTCTGTCCCTGCCTTCCACTTTTCCCTTTGCAGCCACCCTTCCCATTGGCTGGCAAGCTCCAGGGTTTTGATGGTTCCCACACTCTGGGTCATGGTGTGTCCCAAAGGGGCGGTATCTCCCTGGCGCAGTCCATTTTTCAGCCGTATTTCCAGAGGGTCCAAGCCCAGCTGCCGGGCCAGCAAATCCATTTGGGTCTCCATGGCAAAGGTTACCTGGTTGTCCCCAAAACCACGCATGGCTCCAGCCACCCCATTATTTGTATATACACAATAGCCGATTTTTCTAACGTTAGGCACCCGGTAGGCGCCACTGGAATTTTCAATGGCCACATTCAAAACTGAGCCACCCAGTGAAGCATAGGCTCCGGTATCTGAATACAGGGTTACCTCATTGGCCAGCAGCTCCCCTTCTCTGGTCGCTGCCGTTTTTAACTTTATTACCATGGGGTGTCGCTTCCAGCCCACCACAATAGATTCTTCCCGGGAAAGTACAATCTTCACCGGTCTGCCGGTCTTCAAGGTCAATAAGGCCAAGTGAATTTGGATGGTAATCTCATCCTTGCCCCCAAAGCCACCACCCACCGGGTTGGATACAACCCGGATCTTTTCCCGGGGATAATTTAACGACCGGGAGATTTGCAGCTGATCCCGGTGGGGATAGTGGGACCCGCACCAAACAGTGAGCATTCCATCCTGATCAAGGGTGGCCACCCCAGCCTCGGTCTCCAAAAAACCATGCATCTGCCGGGAGGTGGTATAGGTGTTCTCCAGCACAATATCTGCCCTACCAAAGGCCTCATCCACAGCTCCCGTCTCCACCTTGGTTAATCTAAATACATTGCCCTTTTCATGCACCAGTGCAGGATTATTCTCCACCGCAGCCACAGGATCTAAAACCAGGGGAAGGGGCTCATATTCCACCTTGATGGCAGACAAAGCCTCCCGCACCAGCTCCCGGCTTTCCGCCGCCACAACTGCCACCGCATCACCTAAGTAGCGAACCTTATCCCAGCAAAGCACCGGCTGATCCTGCACCGTAATCCCATAGCCATTCAGCCCCGGTACATCCTCATGGGTCAAAACCGTCACCACCCCCGGCATAGCCCGGGCAACAGAGCAATCAATACCCTTAATCAAAGCGTGGGGATACTCACTCCGCAATATACCTCCCCAGAGCATCCCAGGAAAACTCAAATCACTCATATACCGAGTCTCCCCCGTGGTCTTCCCCCTGGCATCCTGCCTGGTTACGGCTTTATTTATCCACTTAAACTCCATCTAATCACCTCACTTTGAAAACTCGGTGAAGCGGTAACAACATAGCTAATCCCCCTAAAAGACTAGTCCCTCGATTAATAGCAACTTATTTACCCTTCCCCCGATAAGGAGTCCCCACCAAAGGCAAACTCCCCCTAAACCTCCCATCATACCGATAATAAGCCAAACTAACAGCAGGAGCTGTAGGTATAGCAGCAATCTCCCCCACACCCTTAGCCCCAAAGGCCAACTCCGAATCATTCTTTTCGACTAAAATAACCTCTATCTCAGGCATATCCGTAGCCCTAAACAAACCCAAAGTAGCATAGCGGGCCACCGGCACCCCATCCAGCAAAGGAAAGTCCTCTTTTAATGCATAGCCCAACCCCATGGCAATCCCACCCTCAACCTGACCTTCAATGGCGGTGGGATTAATGGCCCTACCAATATCATGGGCCGCTACAATCTTCTTCACTTTACCCTTTTCATCTAAGACAACCACCTGGGTAGCATAGCTATAGGCCACATGATTCACCGGATTTTCCTTGGGTGCATTCAGGGGATCTGTAACACCGGTATATTCTCCATAAAACTCCCGCCCCTCCAGCTCTTCAAGGGATTTACCTTTAAGATCATCTGCCAGGGCCAAAGCAGCCCGGCGGGTAGCCTCACCGGTGAAGAGGGTCTGTCGAGAAGCGGTACTGGTGCCTGCATCAGGAGTAACGGCCGTATCCGGTGCTCCCGCCAGTATTAATCCCCCAGGCACCCCGGTAATTTCACTGACCATCTGAATCATAACCGTGGCCAGCCCCTGACCCAGGCAGGCTGCACTGGTTAAAACATGCACCTTCCCAGCCTCTACCTTCAGCAGAGTTCTTCCGGTATCCGGCACTCCAACACCTAGTCCGGTGTTTTTCAGGCAGCAGGCAATGCCTGCCAATGGGTTGGCCTCATATATATCCTTAACTGCCAATAAAGTTTCTTTAATGGCAGTCCCGGCATCTGCAATTTGTCCCGTTGGCATGGCCACACCTGGTTCCAGAGCATTTCTGTAACGTATTTCCCAGGGTGATATGCCCACCATTTCCGCCAATAAATCCAGATTTGATTCAAGGGCAAAACAGGATTGGGTAACCCCAAAGCCCCGGAAGGCACCCGCCGGAGGGTTATTAGTATAAACACACCAGCCCTTGATATCCACATTTGGTATATGGTAGGGTCCACCGGCATGGGTACAGGCCCTCTGCAGCACCTGGGCCCCCAGGGAAGCATAGGCCCCTGTGTCCGCCACCAATCTGGCAGTCATGGCCATTAGCTTACCTTCCCCATCACAGGAGGTAGTTACCTCCATCTCCATGGCATGGCGTTTGGGATGAACCAATATGCTTTCCTGGCGACTAAGGGTTAGCTTCACCGGTTTACCCGTATGCCAGGCCAGCAGGGCTGCATGGTGCTGGACACTGAGGTCCTCTTTACCCCCAAAGGCCCCCCCTACAAGCATACTGACAACCCTGATCTTTTGCGGGCTAACGCCCAGTATAGAAGCAATTCCATGCTGATCCTCATAAACACTTTGACAGCTTACATAAACCGTTAATCCCCCATCCTCCCTGGGAACAGCCAGGGCGCTTTCCGGTTCCATAAAGGCATGTTCCGTCGGGGGAGTTGTATATTTACGGGTGACGGTAAATTTGGCCTTGGCCACCGCCTCCGCTGCATTTCCACGATTAACCACAGTGGTACTGAGAATGTTTCCCTGGGGATGAATGGAAGGGGCATCCTCACACATGGCTGCCGCCGTGGTTGTAATCGCTGCCAATTCCTCATACTCAACGGCGATTAGCCCTAAAGCCTCTCTGGCCGCTGTCTTGGAACGGGCCGCCACCAAGACCAGGGCATCTCCCACATAGCGTGTCTCCTCGCCCATGGCCACCAGGGCAGGCCAATCCTTAAAAATCATCCCCCAATAGCGATTACCCGGCACATCTGCCGCCGTTAATACTGCCTCCACCTTTGGATGGGCTTTGGCGGCACTTACATCAATGGACTTTATGACGGCCCGGGGATATTTAGAGCGCAGCACCCCTCCATAAAGCATCCCGTCAACCTTTAAATCATCAACATAAAGACCTGTCCCCAAAACCTTTTCCTCTGCATCAATTCTGCGATAGCGTGCTCCAATCCGGGCCTCTTCCCCGGCGGCAGGAGTAATTTCTCCCCCCAGAGCCTTGGCTGCCAGAAGCACAGCCTGCTCAATCTTTACATAGCCGGTACACCGGCAGATATTAAACTTCAAGGCATTTCTAATCTGTGCAGGAGAAGGCTTTGCTTCAAGATCCAGCAGCCCCTTGGCACTGATAACCATTCCGGGGGTACAAAAGCCGCACTGCACCGCCCCGGCCTCAGCAAAGGCCCAGCTGTAAATCTGCTTTTCCCTTTCGGAAAGTCCTTCCACGGTAACAAGACTTTTACCACTAACCCTATCCACAGTTAAAGCACAGGCCCGTTTGGCCTGGCCATCCACCAGGATCATGCAGGCTCCACAGGCCCCTTCGGCACAACCGTTCTTAACGGAAGTCAATCGGGCCTCTTCCCTTAAATATTCCAACAGGTTCATCCCCTCCCGGGCAATGACCTGTTTGCCGTTCAGGAAAAATTCAGCCACATCAAACACCTCCCGGTTTACTAACGGTTTTTACGCAGCACACGCCCCGAAAGGACACCTGTTTCCTGTCCCCGCTCCAGGGCGGGAAGTCCATTAACAAAGACATACTCAAATCCCCCGGGGAACTGGCATGGGTCTGTAAAGGTGGCCCGATCCTCCACTGCATCAGGGTCAAAGAGGACCAAATCCGCCTTCAGGCCCGGGCGCAATAGTCCCCGGTCGTAAAGGCCAAGTCTGGCTGCAGCCCGGCAAGTCATGCGGGACACCGCCTGTTCCAGGCCTAAAATCCCCTCTTCACGAACAAATTTTTGTAAGATCCTGGCCGTTGAGCCGTAGGCCCGGGGATGGGGTTTTCCTCCCAGCAGCCCGTCAGTCCCCAGCATGCCCATGGGGTGCTGCATAATGGCAGCCACATCCTCAGGATGCATGCTGAAATTGACCATAGAAACCTCCAGACGCTCTTCCAGCAGTAGATCAAAAACCACTTCCTGGGGGGAACAGCCCCTTTTAAGGGCTATATTGGCCAAGCTTTGACCTTCCCATTTTTTATTGGCGCCTTCTGGCACACCAGTTACCAAAATGCCGTCCCAGCCAGCAGCTGTGGCGATATTTTCCCAGCCGGGTAAGCCCTCTGCCATTTGCCTGGACAAAACCGCCCTGGTTTGAGGGTTCTTAAGTCTTGCAAGCAGAGCCTCTGGCCCCCCGGCATGGGCATGGGCGGGTATTAAAATGCTCAGCATGGTGCTGCCTGCTGGATATGGATACTGGTCAAAGGCGGCCTCCAAGCCTTCCCGGCGGGCCTCCTCAAAGAGATTCAATATCCTTCCAGCCTGGCCCCAGTTCTCCTTACCCATTACTTTAAGGTGTGAAATATGCGGCGCCACCCCGGTTTGTCTGCCAAGGTCAAATATTTCCTGGATTGATTCCTCCAATAAATCCCGCTCATTGCGAACATGAACCACAAAAATGCCCCCGGCAGTCGCGGTCACCCTGGCTAGTAGTGATAACTCCTGATCATTTCCAAAAACACAGGGGGGATAAATCAACCCCGTTGAAAAGCCAAAGGCCCCTTGCTCCATGGCCTGGGTCGCCAGTTGGTCAATCTTGTTCAATTCCTCAGTGGTGGCGGGTCGTTCATCCATTCCCACCGCCAGCAGCCGCAGGGGACCGTGACTGACAAGTACTGCCAGATTAGTTGCGGTTCCGGGTCCCTCCAATGCTTTCAAATAGTCGGCAAAGCTGCCCCAGGACCAATCAATGGCCGGGTTGCCCAGTAAGCCCGTGAGATATTGACGATAATTTGCAGCTACCCCTTCCTCCATGGGAGCAACCCCTAGTCCATCCTGGCCCAGGAGTTCAGTGGTAATCCCCTGTCTTATCTTAGCCGAGCCCAGGGGGTCTGCCAGCTGCATTAAATCCGAATGACTGTGCATATCAATAAAGCCTGGGCTAAGGATAAGCCCGTCGGCATCGATTACTCTTTTATAAGCCTCTTTATCTGTTATCCGGCCCATTTTAACAATGGTATCCCCGGCAACAGCCAGATCTCCCTTATACCAGGGTGCACCGGTTCCATCAACAACTTTTGCCCCGCGAATTAATAAATCTGCCATGGTTCCTCCTTGGCCTTTTATAACGGCATGCTTAGGGCCTTGTGCTTGCAGCGGGTAACACATAATCTGCAGCCAAAGCACTTCTCAGAATCAATCTCCAGCCTATCACCCACCCTGATGGCCCCGTAGGCACAGCTGGTTGCACACAATCCGCATAGCTTGCAGCTATCATAGTTTACTTCAGGAACCAGGGGTGTGCTTCTGGTTACCCTCTCAGCCAGCTTACGAATTGTCAGTCCTTTAATATCTTCCACCGATTGATAATTATGACTGTCTAGAAAATCATTAAGTTCCTTAACTATCTTGCCGTAAACCTTCGGCCCCTGTAAGATTGCCGCCGTGCATACCTGCACCGCCGAAGCTCCGGCCATAAACATCTCTGCCACATCCCGGCCATTGGTAATACCGCCAACACCAATGATGGGAATCTTTACAGCCCTTGCAGCATCAAAAATGCAGCGCAGGGCCAAGGGTTTAATGGCTGCGCCGGACAGCCAGCCATAACCTTCTTTGCTGCCCATCATGGGGAGACCGGTCTCCAGGTCAATTCCCAGGCAGGGTCCGAAGGAGTTTATCATCACTAATCCATCTGCCCCAGCTGCTTCCAGGGCCACAGCAATTTCTTGAATATTGGTATGGGGACTAAGCTTAACAAATACCGGCACATCCACCGCAGCCTTTGCTGCCTTGAGGGCGTCGACAATAGGCGTGATGTCCTTGCCTACATAGTGGGTAGACAACTCCAGGCCATCGGCATAGGGCTTGACTAGTTTAGCCAGTTGACCAATTTGCTCAGCAGTATAGCCAAGACCTATTATCACAGGCAATCCCGTATCCTTGGCCATTTGGTATTCCTTTTCAATCCACTGCTCCTTGGGCAGCTCTGACCACAGCTCGGTGTTCAAAAAGCCCCCCTTAATCTCCGCCATACATGGCCGGGGAACCTCCGCCGGTTGAACAGAAATGGTTTTGGTTACAAGGCCACCTGCACCACCCAGGGCAGCAGCCTGACACATGGCACCATCCTTTACCGGAGGGCCAGCTGCCGGCATCACCGGATTGCTAAAGCTGAGACCGCAAAATTCTACGCTGAGTTTTGCCATAATAAATCTCCCCTAACTCAAATTAACCTAAATATTGGTCAAGCTTAAAAAGTTTACTTATACTATATATTTATAATTCCACTTTATTTGCCTAAAACCTTCTGAGGCAGCCTGTAATATTAACAAGCCGCCTCATCCATGCCCGCCATCAACATTCCCAGATTATTCTCGTTGGCTTCCTCCGAGGGTAATATCTTCATAACCTGTCCTTCAAAAAATACAGCTATCCGGTCGCTAAGGTTGGTTACTTCCTCCAGATCCTCGGAAATCAATATTACACCCATACCCTGCTCCCTGGCCTTTAACAGCATGGAATGCACATATTCTGTGGCTCCGATATCCAGACCCCTGGTTGGGTAAGCAGCCACCAGCACCAACGGCTTCCGGGTAATTTCCCTGGCTAATATCAGTCTCTGTATATTCCCCCCGGATAACCTTCCCGTGGATGTTTCCAGGTTGGGCGTCTTAACCCCATAACTGGCAACTAATTCACTGCTGCGGCTGCGAATAGCCTTATTCTGTAAAAAAAATCTTTTTGCATAGGGGGTCTGGTGATGATCCTTTAAAATCAAATTTTCCCAGATGTAGAAGGACCCTATGGTTCCCACGTGTAGTCTGTCCTCCGGGATATAGCCCAAACCTTGCTGTATAATCCTTTTGGGATGCAGGTTGGTTATTTCCTGCTCCTTTAATTTAATCTGACCCCGGTCCACCCGGCGCAAACCGCTGATGGCTTCAGCCAATTCCTTTTGTCCATTTCCAGATACCCCGGCAATACCTAAAATCTCCCCTGACTGGACCCCAAGGGAAACCCCCTTAAGGGCTGGAGTACCCTTATCACCTGTAACAGTTAAATCCCGCACTTCCAAAACAGTGTCACCAAAACAGGTTCTGGACTCCCTGGATAGTACCGAGGTTTCACGTCCAACCATCAGCCGGGCCAATTCCTCGGGACAAGTGTTTGATGTATTTACCGTAGCCACATGTTTTCCATCCCGGAGAACTGACACCCGGTCACTAACAGCCATAACCTCACTAAGCTTATGACTGATAATAATAATAGATCTACCCTGCTCAGCCATCTTCCTTAATAGTCCGATCAGCTCCTGGGCCTCCTGGGGAGTTAATACTGCTGTAGGTTCATCAAGGATTAACAGGCTTGCCCCCCGGTAAAGGGCCTTGACAATCTCAACCCTTTGCTGCTCACCTACGCTCAGCTGCCAGACATAGGCTTCCGGATTAACTGCCAGCCCGTAGGTAGAGGATATTTCACGTATTCTGGCCGCCACAGACTTCAGGTCCAGAAATGGGCCCCTTCCACCTTCCAGTCCCAGGGCCACATTTTCACTTACGGTAAGGGTGGGCACCAGCATAAAATGCTGGTGCACCATTCCAATACCCAGATCTATGGCATACCGGGGGGAGTTAATTTTAACTGATTCCCCATTGATAAGAATATCTCCCTCTTCGGGCTGATACAGTCCATATAGAATGTTCATCAGGGTGGTTTTTCCTGCACCATTTTCCCCAAGGAGGGCCAGTATTTCACCGGATTCAACCCTAATGCTTACATTGTCGTTACTAAGAACACCAGGGAACCTTTTGGTTATGTCCCGCATTTCTAAAGTTTTAATATCTGTCACCGTAGGTCCCACCTTTACCGGCTAGCTAGCCTAAATAGAAACATCAATCTTTAATGCCCCGCTGGCAATATCCTCCTTAGCCTTTTCCACAGCATCCTTCACATCCTGGGGTATTTTATCTTCCAGTTGAGGATTATACTTAAATTCCAAGGTACCATCGGCAAAGGAAAGGGTCAGGTGCTTGTCACCAAGGATACCCTGTTTTCTTAATTCGATCATGTTTTCTAAAACCTTCTCCCAGTTATAGACCTGGGCTGCCAGCACTGTTTCAGGTGCAATGCTACTCTGGTCCATATCTGTGGACATCCAATAAACCCCTGGCTTGCCTGCGGCGGCCTTAATTGCCCCCACAGCCTGCTGGGAAGAACCAGTAAGGATATCTGCACCTGCGTCTAAATGGGTCTTAGCAATCTCCCCGGCCTTAACTATTTCATTAAAGGAGCCAGTATAAGCAATCTGGATTTTTATATCGGGATTACCGGCCTGAACTCCCTGCTGGAAGCCCTTATTATATTTGATAGCGTCTCCTGCCTCAACAGGTCCAACAATGCCGATAACCTTTGACTGGCTCATTTTAGCAGCCAGTAGGCCTAATAAATAGGCGCCCTCCTGGGCCTGGGGGTCATAGGCAAAGATATTGGATTCGGTTTGGAAGCCGGTGCCATAGGCAAAACTTGTGTTAGGAAAATCTACGGCCACCTCTTTAACAACACTCTGGTACTGGGCGCCATGGGCAATAACTATGTCAAAGCCCTGGGTAGCATATTGACGAATGGCGGCTCCAGCATCAACCGCCTTTCCTAAACGCTCACTAACTGCCAGCTCGATGGTTCCCTTTTGTTCCAATACTTTTAATTCTTCATACATGGATTGTGCCCAGGCTAAATCATCTACGGTACTGGGAAGAACCAGGGCAATTTTCACCTTTTGTTCCCCGGGTTGTTCCACGTTGGTCTCGGGAGCCTTCTCCGCAGGCTGAGAGCCACAACCGGCCAATGCCAGCATCACCATTAGGGCAGTTAACAGCAGGGCCATTCTTTTCATGGTAGCACTTTTCATTTCTTCCTTCCTCCTCATTTCTTGGTCTTTATTTACTATCCCCGGGAACCTCGTTCAAAGGGCCTTCCCAATGCAGCAGGAGCCCAAACGCGTCCAAAGGTTATAGCCAGCGCAATGATCGTAACAACATAGGGCAATATTACTGCCAGCTCATAGGGGAAGTTGATACCGAGAACCTGCACCCAGAGCTGGAAAGAATCCGCCATACTAAAGAGTAATGAACCAGCTAAGATCCCCCAGGGACTCCACCTTCCGAAATAAACCAGAGCAATAGCGATAAAGCCCCGACCAGCTGTGATATTATCTGCAAACATGTGGGTATTTCCCACAGTCAAAGCGGCACCGGCCAAGCCTGCCAGCATGCTTCCCACAATCAAGCACTGATAGCGCACCCGTTCAACACTTACACCCAGGGTGTCCGCCGCTTCGGGAGTTGTACCTACAGCCCTAACCTTTAGTCCCCAACTAGTTTTGAACAGCACTACCCAGGCCACAGGAACCAACAGAAAGGCCAGGTAGACTAAAATATTATGATTAAAAAGAACAGGTCCGATAAAAGGTATTTCACTTAGTAATGGGAGTTCTACCGGAGTTAGTCCATCAATGGTGGTAACCCCACCCACATAAAGCCTGTAGAATAGCCCAGACAAGCCCCAGCCCAGCATAAACAGGCCGATACCACTAATTCCCTGCTCTGCCTTGAGGGTTACACTTACTACAGCCATTAAGAGTCCCATCAAACCTCCCGCTCCCATGGCGGCCAGCAAACCTAGGTAGGGGTTGCCTGATTTTAATGTTAAAAAGAATCCGAAGAAAGCACCCATTAGCATAATACCTTCCAAACCCAGATTATAAATACCCGAGCGCTGGGTAAACATCTCTCCCAGGGCCGCCAGTAGGTAAGGGGTAGCTAATCGGAGGCCGGTGGCAAGCATGCCAAGAACTATTCCCTGGCCAAAAATATCTTCCATTAGTCTGTTTCCCCTCCCTTACGGTATTTCTTTGGTAAGAACCCCTTAAATTTCTCAAGGAGTTCGGGCTTGCGCAGAATCAAATCAGCAGCCACCACAAATAGAATGACAAAACCTTGAATTACCAGCACAATGGCCGCCGGAACCGCCACTGCCCGCTGCATCATATCGGCGCCCAAAATCAAAGCCCCGAAGAGGATCGATGCCGGAATGATTCCCAGGGGATGCAGTCTTCCAAAAAGGGCGGCCACAATTCCGCTAAAACCATAGCCCGCAGAAATATCCTCCAGGGCCCTGTGATGAACTCCCAACACCTCCACCGCACCGGCCAGTCCCGCAAAGGCTCCGGCCAGGGCCATGGCAAGTATCAAATAAAACCTTACTTTAATACCAGCGTAGCGGGCGGCATCGGGCCCAGCCCCAACGGCCCTTAAACGGTAGCCAATAGTTGTCCGCCAAAGGAGTATATAGACCAGTACCGCCAAAATGATGGCCAATATAAAACCTGTATGCAGGCGTGTTCCTGGAATTAAGCGCTCAAGCCATAGCACATCGGGAATAAGAGCCGTCTGAGGAACCCCTGTGCCATAAGCCACTTCCTGGGGATCTATTAGAAATCCCCTAATCATAAAAAGGTAAAGCTGAGCTGCAATTTGGTTAAGCATTACAGTACTGAGGATTTCATTTACTGCAAGTCTTGCCTTAAGCCATCCGGCAATGCCTCCCCAAATTCCACCGGCCACGCCACTGGCAATAAAGACCATTGGCAGTAACAAAATTCCTGGCAGATTGGGAAAGGCTAAGGCTACCCAGGCAGCTGTAATAGCCCCCATCAAGACCTGCCCTTCACCGCCGATATTTAAGATGCCGCTTCGAAAGGAAATAATAATCCCCAGCCCCACCAGCAACAAAGGTGTGGTCCTCACCAAGGTCTCGGTAATACCAAATTTACTGCTGAAAGGTCCACTAAGCATTACACCATAGGCCTTGATGGGATCCGACTTTGCCAGCAAGATAAATAAAGCCCCCACCAGCAGGGCGGCCAATAAGGCTGCCAGCAATACTAAGGTTTGTACTATCCAGGATTTTTGAACTTCCAGCTTCAACTAAAGCAACTCCATTCTGACTGACTAATTTATTAGATAATAAACACCTTCTATGTAGTTCTTACGAATATTCCCTTTTAAGATTAAAAGTCTTTCCATACCCTTGTTGCCAACTCCCGAGACCTGGCTTTGATCCTTTCCTCATCAATACCCTCCAGGCAGCGGTTCCACATAACCACCTGGCCGTTAATTATGGTGGTGTCCACCAGGGGGCCTGAGATGCCGAAAATTATATGGCTGTCTAAATTGCTCGGAAGCATGGGAGTTGGTGGATCATAGTTTACAATAATCATATCTGCAAAGGCTCCGGGCACCAGTTTCCCCATGGGTCGCTGAAAATATTGCCCCGCTATCTCTGTATTATTAGCGAAAAGCATGGCCGGAGCTTCCACCCAGCCGACCCCTGGATTCCCCAGCTGATGTTTGTGCAGGATATTGGCTACCTTCAGGGATTCAAACATATCAGCAGTGTAACCATCTGTGCCAAGGCCAAGGTTGACCCCTTCCTGGAACATCTTAATCACCGGAGCACACCCAACGGCATTACCCATATTGGATTCTGGGTTATGTACAACCCTGGTACCGCTCTCCTTTAGCAAGGCTATTTCCCGCTCATTTATATGCACACAGTGCACGGCAATAGTATTGCTGCCCAGGATACCGAAATCAGCCAGCCTCTCGACTACCCTCTTGCCGTATAATTTGATGCTGTCATTGACATCCTCCATTCCCTCAGCGGTATGGATGTGGAAACCAGTACCCAGGGAAGAGTTTTCTGCACAACAGCGGGTCAGGGTCTTGTCACTTATGGTAAAAGAGGCATGTAGACCAAACATTCCGGCCAGCATGGGATTATTCTGCTGCTGGCAATATTTGATAAACTCAACATTTTCTCTAATCCCCAGGTCTGCTACTTCCGAACCATCTCTGTCGGATACCTCGTAACAGAGGCAGCTCCTTACTCCAATTTCCTCCGCGGCCTTGGCGATGGTAAATAAACTATCCTTCACTGCGCCGGGACTGGCATGGTGATCAAAAATGGTAGTGGTACCATTCTTAACACAATCAATCAGCGGCGCCAGGGCACTGTAGTATACATCCTCCAGGGTCAGCTTTTTATCAAGCCTCCACCACAGCCGTTCCAGAATCTCCTGAAAATTAGCCGGAGCTGCGTCCTTGAGGGCCATCCCCCGGGCAAAGGTGCTGTATAAATGCATATGGGTGTTTATAAGACCCGGCATAATTAGCTTGCCTTCTGCATCCAGGAAAGACGCCTCCGGATATTTAGCCTTCAATTCAGAAGTAGTGCCCACCTCAACAATAAGATTTTCCCTAATTGCCACACAACCATCCTTCAGGTAAGGTTGCTCATCATGTCTTGTAATCAGCCTGCCATTGCCCACCAGTAACATATAATTCCCTCCCTGTCTTCTTTGACCAAGGTTTAAAGAGTACAAAAAAAGCTTTCCAGAGAGTCACCTTTTACTCTCCAGAAAGCATCTTTGCTAAAAACCACGTTGTTTATTCATTTGTTAAGATTATATTACTAATATTAAAGATTGGCAAGGACTTTTTAGTTATACTTAACTTCCGGTGACTTTAATCCTTTGGCTAGCTACCAGAAGCCCCTTTGCCAAAACTGCAGTTTGGAAATCGGCAGCCTTCACAGGAACGACAGAGTCCCCCATGGGCTAATTTCACGATATCCCGCCGGGTAATTTTTTCCCCTGCCAACAGCCTGGGAAGAAGTAAGTCCAATATGGTAATTTTAAAATACATGCCACAGGCCGGAATGCCCATGACAGGTATATCTCCATGATAGGCCATTAAAAACATTGCCCCAGGTAAAGCTGGTGCGCCGTACTTTATAATCTCTGCCCCCGATTCCCTAATACCACTGGGGGTAACATCATCAGGGTCCACCGACATCCCGCCTGTTACCAGAATAATTTCAGCACCCATCTTTATGCAATGCTTAATACTTTCCGCAATTTTACCTGCATCATCGGGGGAATAAATTATATCTAAAACTTCCGAGCCCCAGTATTCCATCTTATTGTTTAGAACTGGGCCGAAGGCATCGGTTATTCTGCCTTTAAAAACTTCACTGCCTGTAACGATGATCCCCACCTTCTTTTTGAGAAAAGGTAGTACCTTCACCACTCCCATTGATGCTGCGGCTGCTTTCTCAGCAGAGGAGATAACCTGCTCCGGTACAACCAGGGGAATAACCTTGGTACCAGCCAGCATTTCTCCTTTACTAACCTGGGTATTATTAGACAAGGTTGATAGGATTACATCAGGCAAGTCATTTATTTCTTCAAGGGCAGTGAGATCTATTTTAAGTAGGCCATCATATTTTGCATACAGATTTACCCTGCTCTCCTTTGGGGGGCTACAACTCACGCCACAACCTGCCGCTGCATTGCCCAATCTAGTGCCTGCCTCATCCTCATGAATTTCACCTGGCTCCAGCTCCAGCACAAAAACATGTTCCTTACCCAGTCTTAGAAATTCATCTATATCTCCGGATTTAATCACATGGCCCTTTTTAAAGGCAGTTCCTTTAAATTCGTCCTTAACTATCTTTGTAATATCATGGCAGAGAATCCGTCCCACCGCATCTTGTATTTTAATTATCTCAGTTTTCACTACCCTTGCCTCTTTCCTTGAATTTGTTATAACACCACCGGGTGACTACGACGAAGGAAATTCCCCCGGCCCTGCTTGCCAATGAACCTACCTTCTTCCACAATCAGCTCCCCCCGGGCAATGGTTGCCACCGGGTATCCCTTTACCTCCATTCCTTGATAGGGTGTATAATCAACCCTTTCATGGAGCAGGTCTTTGCTAATGGTTTTTTCCAGGTTAGGATCAAAAATTATTATATCAGCATCACTACCCACACCTAGTGTCCCCTTCTGGGGATAAAGCCCGAATATCTTAGCGGGGTTTGTGGCAGTAATTTCAACATATTTGCAGAGATCAATAATTTGTTCGTTAATTCCATAGTTATATATTAAACTCATTCTGGCCTCAATACCGGGACTGCCATTGGGTATCCTGTTAAAGGCTTCCCTGCCCAAATCCTTTTGTCCCTTATAGTTATAGGGACAGTGGTCGGTGGCCACAACCTGTATCGCTCCCCCGGCTATACCCTTCCACAATTCTTCCTGGCTTTCCCAGGGCCTCAATGGAGGTGACATAACATATTTTGCCCCCTGAAAATCAGGTTCCAGATAATACTTGTCCGATAAAAGAAGATACTGTGGACATGTCTCCGCCATTACCGGCAAACCCTCCCGGCGGGCTCGGGAAATTTCCCCAAGGGCTTCCCGGGAACTTAAATGAACTATATATATGGGTGCCTCCACCAATTGGCCCAGTCTAATCACCCTGGCCACAGCTTCCTGTTCTGCCAACGCCGGCCTACTTAGGGCATGATATTGGGGGGCAGTTTTACCCTCAGTCAATAGCTCCTTAACTAAGTATTGGATCATATGATGATTTTCCGCATGTACACAGACAATGCCACCATGCTCCCTGGTTTGTTTTAACGCCCTAATTAATACACCGTCCTCAACTCGCAAACCATCATAGGTGGTAAATAGCTTAAAGCTGGGATAGCCCCTGCGGATCATGTCAGGTATTTCATTAAATACACTATCCCTCATATCACAAACAGTAATATGAAAGCTATAGTCAATTACAGCTTTACCCTCGGCCTTTCTATGCCAAATATCCACAGTTTCTTCCAGGGATTCACCCGGACTTTGGTTGGCAAAATCAATAATTGTGGTGGTCCCGCCACAGGCAGCAGCAACGGTGCCGGTATAAAAATCATCACTAGTTACTATTCCCCCGCTGGGCATATCCAAATGTGTGTGCACATCAATACCCCCGGGAAACAGGTATTTCCCGCCGGCATCCATTAGTCTATTGCCAAAGGGAGCTAAGCTTGGTCCTATAGCTGCAATCTTGTCTCCCTGAATGGCTAAATCTGCCTGAAAGATATCAGAAGCAGTAACTATTGTGCCCTTGGTAATCACTAGATCAAATTTCTTCATAACCTACCCCCATTTCTTATCAAAGCTAAATATATAGAGAGGCCCTATTCACTAATTGAATAAGACCTCCGCGTCTTTAAAAATTGTTCAATTTGGAGCAGATTATTTTCCAATTCTTACATCTATTTAATTAATATATATACAATCTGCACTACTAATTATACTTTTCTATGAACTAATAGTCAATTATGGGTTGACTTGAAAAAGTCCCAGTACATTCCCCTCCGGATCTTTAAAAAAGGCACATTTACCCTCATTACCGGCAGTTTCCCAAGGGACCAGCACAATGGCACCTAGATCCTCTAGCCTCCCAACTGACCTCTTTAAATCTTCCACCCTGATAAAGGGGGTTATTCCCCCGGCATCAATACTCGCTACCCTCCTGAAGCCTCCTCCGGCAAAAAGGGCATAATTGCCAGCTTCCTGGACCTTAATATGCCACCCAAACATTTTTTCATAGAAAGCTTTGGCCCGTAGCATATCTTTTACTGGTATCTCTATATGGCAAAAACTGTCCGGCAAATAATCACCTCCTAAAAATAAAAAGCAGGCTTTTTAGCCTGCTTTCGTAGCTTAACCAATCATGCTCAGGAAATACCGATGTATTCTTAAATCATTGGTCAATTCAGGGTGAAAGGCAGCGGCCAGAAAGTTATCCTGCCGGGCCATAACTATCTTATCCCTGTAACTTGCCAACACCTGAACACTTTCCCCAGTGCTCTCAATATAGGGTGCCCGGATAAAAACAGCCCTTATGGGTTCCTTATCTATCCCAGGAATAAATAAGTCAGTTTCAAAACTATCCACCTGGCGGCCAAAGGCATTTCTTTCAACCTCAATATCCATTAAGGATAACCTTGGCTGGTCAGAACCAATAATATCCTTGGCCAGCATAATCATCCCTGCACAGGTTCCAAAGATGGGTACACCCTTTTTGCCAAGGTTAATGATTGGCTCAAAGAGGTTAAATTGGTTCATCAATTTACCCATGGTGGTACTTTCACCACCCGGGATAATAAGACCACTTAAGCCCTCAAGCTGTTCAGGCTTACGAACTTGGATGCTATCCACTCCACAGGCAGTTAGGGATTTTTGATGATCCAGGAAGGCACCTTGAAGTGCCAATACCCCTATAACCATAGTCTTTCTCCTACCATCCTCTTTCCTGCATACGCTGTTCAGCAGCAATGGTTGCTATCTCAATGCCTGGCATTGCTTCATCCAAATCCTTAGAGATTTCTGCAAGAATCTTAGGATCATTATAGTGTGTAGTGGCAGCCACAACAGCCTTGGCCCTGGCAGCAGGATTCTTAGATTTAAATATACCGGAACCTACAAATATACCATCACAACCAAGCTGCATCATTAAAGCAGCATCCGCAGGGGTAGCAATTCCACCGGCTGCAAAGTTCACAACAGGCAGGCGTCCCAGCTCATGTACTTGCAATACCAGATCATAGGGAGCTCCCATTTCCTTGGCAGCAGTCATCAGTTCATCCTTGGGCATATGCTGAACCATTCTAATTTCAGACATTACCTGTCTCATGTGACGTACTGCTTCCACCACATTACCTGTGCCCGGCTCGCCTTTGGTGCGAATCATGGCAGCCCCTTCACCAATTCTACGTAGGGCCTCTCCTAAATTACGGCAGCCACATACAAAGGGCACTTTAAATTGGTTTTTATCAATATGGAATACTTCATCGGCAGGTGTTAATACTTCACTTTCATCTATGTAGTCCACACCCAGTTCTTCCAGGATCTGAGCTTCAACAAAATGACCAATTCTCGCCTTAGCCATAACAGGGATGGTTACCACTTCCATAATCCTGGTAATTACATTGGGATCAGCCATTCTGGCTACACCACCGGCAGCTCTGATGTCAGCAGGAACCCTTTCCAGGGCCATTACAGCACAAGCGCCGGCCTCTTCGGCAATCTTAGCCTGCTCCGGTGTAGTTACATCCATTATAACGCCGCCTTTAAGCATTTCTGCCAGGCCTTTTTTTACAGTCCATGTTCCTTTGATATCAGACACTTTCATTACCTCCAAAATCATGTAATACTCACTGATTATTTATTTTAATTTATTCTTCCTCATAAGACAAGTTTTTACTTAAGAATCTTATAAAACTAAAAATTATGTCCTAATTACTATCGGTCTAACACATTAGGCCCAATTTATCAAAACCACCGGAAATAAAATGTATTTGTGATATATTGAACAATCAAGATTTATTGTATACAATATACATAGAGCAAAGTTACACTGTGAAGGGAGGAGTATATATGCTATATCTACTTATGGGCGGGGCATTAGTCTATCTTACTATTTATGGGCGCTTCGTGTATAAAAACTTTCTTTCCTCCGACGCAGGGCATTCAGATTTCCCAGTCCCCACCTGGACTTATTGAAAATAAGCTGAACTACTTAGCCCGCAGACTATAGCTGCGGGCCCTTTACTTTTGTTAGCCAGTTATTTGATTTCTAGCCTCAAGGGCCAGATCATAATTATCTATCAAGAGATGTGTTAATTCTGGATCTATTGCTCCTCCTTTAATTTGTTTATATAAAATTGAAAGAACCGCGTTCTTTTCCATAATGCCCCGGTAGGGTCTTTCCTCCGTTAGGGCTGCAAATATGTCGGCCACCGCCACAATCCTTGCCCCTGTTGTCAGATCCGAGGAATCTAGTTTAAAGGGATATCCCGTTCCTGCTAAAGTTTCATGGTGACAGGAAGCATAGTGATTGATTTTTTCAAAGCCATCAACCATATTAAGTATATGATAGGTATAGTAGCTGTGTCTTTTGATCATATTGTATTCCTGGGCATCCAGTTTGCCCGGCTTATTTAGGATGGCCTCTGGAATACCTAGTTTACCCAAATCGTGTAAAAGGCCTGCTACATTGATATTAAGACACTCTAATTTGTTAAGTTTTGCATTCTCTGCTAGGTAGTTAGCAACTATTGCAACTCCCCTTGAGTGTCTATGGGTAAAGGGACTCTTATTGTCAATTACCCTGGCCATTGTTTCGGCTACAGCTATCACCTCAGAATAGCTTAAACTCTTATGGCTTTTTAGTGGGCAGTGGTGAGCCAATATTTCATTCAAAAACTCGGACTGTAAATCTAGCCAGAAACATTCCCTCTGGGCTAAGTCATTGAAGGCTTCAACTAATTGGGGGTCAAATAGTTTGCCCTTTTCATTATTGATATTGAGACATACATTTTTGGATTGCTCTAAAATGTAATTTTCATCACGAAGTTGAACATCCACGCGATCTGCCAAATGAATTATTCTACTTTCAATGGGAATCTCCCTAAATTTAAGTCCAGATCGGTTGTTTTTGCCGTCCCATCTATCGTGATGGTAAAGTATTATATCTGCCACAGCACCAAAAAGTGGGTGATCCTTGAACAGTTCATAACCCTTAATGCAATGATTTGAAGTCTCCAGGAAGTAAAACTTTGTTAGTCTGGCTTTTTCCTCCCAAGTACTTGATCCTGCATCATGCATAATGGCAGCACTAAATAAATTTTCCAGTTGCCCCTGATTTAAGCCATATAGTTTCCCTATTTGTAAAGCCATCAAGGCAACCCTTTGGTGGTGTTTCATAATACCGCGGGAGTTAAAATCTATGGCCAGGCTTAGGGAACTAAGAAGCTTATAATAATTAGTTAAATAATATTCCATATTGCCCCCCAATATAGGTCATGTGTTATGTCGACTTAAAAATATTATATTCTTTCTCCTAATTTGATATCCCTTCCTAAATTACCAAATGTATGAAATAAAACCTCCCCAACGGGCAGGATTATTTTATGAAACTATGTAGTAATCATTATTTAAAAAAAGGCCTTTTCCATGATTGATATTACTATATCTAGGGCGATTAGAATAATAATCATCCATTCAAGCCTTGTGCCTCTCTTTGCATGGGTGATCATTGCAAATACCTCAGTTATATCCATAAGATTTTCAGTCTTATGTCTTAAGCTTTCATATCTCTCCTTCAGGTCAAAAAGATCAGCCAGCTCTAAAAATAATATCTCTGCCCCTTCATTGTTCCAGGTAATATCAGGTTTGTCTAACAGCATTAGATATGAAATGGTGTTATATTTATAACGAACTATTTTCCCCGACAGCTTAGCTAGATTATTATCTGAGATAGTGAATTTTCCCTTATCCAGATATTCTATGACCCTTTCAATATCATCAGAAACCTTTTCTAAGTTGTCTTCAATTCTATCAAGGGCAACTGATCTGGCCAATACAATGGCTATAATCTTCGGGTAAAAGTCCAAATTTTTAGGAGCAACCAAATAATTATTATGTACTTCTACCTGGGAGTTCTCTTTAATCTGTAGTCTATAAAACTCCGAATACTTATGATGATCCGGCTTCCGATCAATTCCAGAATCAATTTGACACAGATAATTATAAATATCCGATAAATCATATTTTGTGCAGTTTATGCCTACTAAACAGCCAAAGTAAAAACAGTATACCGTCTTTTCCTCTGCTTCTTTTAAAATCCCCTTAAGCTCAGGTTCCTTTAATATCAAAATATCTTCCCATTTATATTTTTTATTAATACCAAAATGAAGGGCAATTTGGTTAAGGTTAATTTCCTGGGTAATAGATACTGCTAAAAATTCTAGAGTCTGCATTTCCTCTCTCCTTACGTTAAACTCCTTTAATAGGATTTCCTACCTATAAGGGTTTTTACACTTATATTGGCACTTATTCATATTTTTAATATTGCTGACATAATCTTTTAATCTTCTAGTCTTATTTTTACTAAAATTTTTCTGATATAATATAGGCATTGAGTTATCTATAATATAACCAGGAGGATATAAATGCTACTAGTAAATATTGAGGAACTAGCCACCAGGAATGAGTTAAATTACGTTGACATGCATAAGGCCCTGGAAGCTTTATACAAACTTGATTACAATCCCGTGGCCATCAAATTCTTTTTCGATCAAGAGGAGTTTGATAACTTTATACCGGAAAAAATTCCTGCCAGTAAAATGACCTTTTGTCAGGCTGCCCTGGCATCCAGGATGGAAAATTATATAGTGAAGGTTACCGATGATAAAATATTTTGCGGCAATGCTAAAACTGTCTTTGGCTTTAGGGAGGCCTCTGATGCAGAAGTTGATGAGCAGATAAAGTATACAGGGGATTGGGATTTAGCTAAAGAATGTATGGATGCTAGACCTAAATTACCCCTTGGCCAGCTTAAGGGCATAATGACAGCCCCTCTATACAAAACTCCAGTTGAGCCAGATGTTGTGTTTTTTGTAGTTGATGTATTCCAAGCCTATCACATATTAAACGATTATATGGCTGGCTGTAATATTTCTACTATTTCTTCTAACCATACCATTAATTCCGTTGTATGCGGTGGCTCAGTACGCTGTTTCCAAGAAAACACCCCGGAAATGAAAACCATGTGTGCAGGAAGCTTTACCTCCGGGAAGACAGAAAAGGGGGAAGTTAACCTTTTTATTCCTGGAAAACACATTGGTCAACTAGCAAAGCGGCTAATCCAAAGAACCCTAAAATCCGGCGGCAGTTCCTTCCTTGGATCTGGCGGTCAGGAATTCCCAGGTATAGACGTTTGCAAAAAGTGTCCTATGATACGCTTCAAGGATCCTAAATCGGAATAACACTAAGAAAACCCTCACCAAATGAAATATGGTGAGGGTTTCAAAGTTTGCTGTCTAATAATGCTTAAAACTAGTCATCCTGGTTTCCCATAGCCTTGACCAAGAGGCTACATAATACCGGATCATAATGGGAGCCAGAATATTTCATGATCTCTTCACAGGCACTCTGTCTAGATACTGCTTTCTTATATGGTCTATCTGTGGTAATGGCATCAAAACTATCTGCGATTCGAATAATCCTCGCTCCAAGGGGTATTTCCTCTCCACTGATACCCATAGGATAACCTGAGCCATCAAAGTTCTCGTGGTGATGCAGTATATATGGTGCCACAGAGATCAGGGATTTTATTGGCCTTATGATCTCACTTCCCCAGTAGGGATGCTGCTTTAATATATCCCATTCACCCTCTGTAAGTGCTCCATGGGCATTAAGTATATTAATTTCTATCTCTATTTTACCAATATCGTGTAGATAGGCCCCATATTGGATAAGTCTAACCTCGTCTTCAGAAAGTCCATAGCTTTTAGCCAACAGGGTTGAATACTCCAGCACCCGTTCTGAATGTCCATAGGTGTAGCGGTCTTTAGCATTAATGATGCTCAAAAGGGTTTTCATAGAACTCAATAATTCCGTTTCAGATTGTGTACAGATACTTTTTAATGAGTCTAAAACGTTGAAATAAAGCTCAATTTTATCTTTATTGGTTTTCTTGGCCTTATATAGGGCTTGATCAGCAAGATCCAGTAACTCTTCTCCGGATCTAGTATGCTCAGGATAATTAGCCACTCCTACAGTAATGGTAAGTTTTCCAGTGGGAATTTGTTCAGTATTCTTCAGCACCAAATTTTCTATTTTAAATTTTATTTCCTTTGCTAATGAACAAGCAGCAACTGAATTATCAGGTATTAATATGCAAAATTCATCACCACCGTAACGGGCAGCAATGGCCGGGCTGGGAATCTCCTTTAATAATATCTCCCCTACATCCTTTAATATTTGATCCCCTGCAATATGACCAAATGTATCATTGTAATACTTAAAATAATCTATATCAAAGATGATTAAACTTAGGGAACTATTATTTTTTTTAGCTTTTTCTACTTGGGATTTTAAATAAACCTGAAAATATCTATGATTATAAACACCGGAAAGGCCATCACGGTTGGCCATTTCTTGTAATACTTTTCTCGTTCTTTGCTCAATCTCCGCAATACCACCCGTAAGCCAGGCAGATATTATCATAACCCCGGTAAAAATGATATCGGATTCTAAATATATATTAAAGTTTGTTCCATACAGATATATATCTAGAACAATTAATATTAAACCACATCCCAGGGCAACCATTGATCCAAAAGTCTTATTCTTAAAAAAGGCCGCAAAAGCAACAGGTATAATGAGCAGAGTTTTTAAATAAATGTCATGATAGACAATTATAAATATGAACACAAATATTACCAATACCAAAACCCCTGGCAAAATTGCTTTATAGCGTATGATTAAGTAGCAACCCAGAAGGGCAGCCAGGAGGAATATTATAATAGGACCAAAATGTGTGTATATCAAGAATACATCTTCAGGTGGGAACTTTTCAAATTCCCACGTAAATTTTAGCATTATTGCCGTAGAAAATACTATAACGCAAAGAGTATATAGATTAACGAACAAATTATGATAATCTTTATCCCTTCTGTAATTCCAATCAATCATAATATCACTCTCTAATTATCCTATACTGTTTAATAAGTTATTCATTTTGTTATAAAAATAAAGTGCTCGGAATAAATGAGGCCCTCCCTAGATTTATTAAAGAAAACTGGGACTTGAGCCATACTGATATACCGAACACTTAATACAGGGAGTTTATATGTTATTTATGTAATAATATTTTATTTACGTAGACACTGTGGTACTTCAGGTTGATAAATTGCAAGCCAACATGTTGGTCCTACACCAATTTGAGCAAATAACACCATTACACTAAGTAATCCTGATGCCATTATTGTTCTTAATGTTTTCATTTTTTCACCTCCTTACTATATTAAAAATTATTCTATCAAGATAAGATATAATTTTATATCCAAATGGAGTAATAGTTAAAGATTGCCAAAATAACCCTGTAACTAGTGCAACAGATATATAGCCTCTTAAAGGTAATAAGTACATTGCTAAGGCAGTTATTATCAGTGAAATAATTATTGAAATACGGTACATTTTTTTTATATATTTCTTACTAGTAAGAGGCTTTCCCGGTGACTCTGCCGGAGCATATTTTAATATAAATACAAAAGATATAATAATTGGTATAATTAATATCATACTACTTTCTATGTGATAATATTTCGGTATAAAACCTAGTGTTGGAAATATTAATGTCCCAGCTAATGTACAATGTAATGCTGTAGTACAGTGTGCACCACCTGATGCCAAGCGCATAGCAGCAGCAGCAATTAATACTATAATAGTTTCATTTAAGTTTCCTAAAATTAAAGATGCAAGTACTATCGAGCCTATGCTATAAATTGTACTTTCTATTAATTTTATAGCAAATATTACGATTTCTTCTTGATCTCTACTTAGAACAAGATTTTTCTTTAGATAATTGACCATTAAATTTTGTAACATTTTTTTTGCCTTTCCACCCTATAAATTTATATCTAAGTAATGACAATATAAACAGAACTATCACTTGAGGTAGAGAAAATGCTGATCTAAGAAATGGATCATTGTATACCTCTAAATAATCCTTGCCAGTAGTTTGTAATGTATATGGAAAAATGGTTAATTCCAGAGCAATAAATACTATTAAGCAAAATAGCACTGAAAATGTCACTTTAGGAAGACTTATACCTGAAGCCTTGTATATAAGTATAATTAGAGATATTGTAAGAATAGCCGTATGAAATCCGAAACTCAAAGGTAATAATGCAACATAATTAATAATCCCCTGCATTGCTCCTATTGCAAATATTACTTTTATATCAGGCTTAACTGCTAAAACAGAATAGCAAAAAAGTATTATTACAATACTCTCAGGCCAGTTTTGTAAAAAAAATAAAATTATATGATCAGAAATAATTCTACACCCCTAAAAAATGACATAATGTGATACTTTGCACCTCTTAAATATATTAATTAATCATTTATAATAATTCTCCTGCCTTATTTAAACTAAATTAGTTCCATAAATCTGTTTATTTTGTGGCAACAATGGATAATAATGGTCAATGGTTAACTTTGTATATTTTGCATTTTAATGGAGTGTCACTGGGACGGTTCTACTGACAGCTTTCATGGGAGTGTCACTGGGACGGTTCTACTGACAGCTTTCATGTACCTGTCACCAGCTGTCACCAGAACCGTCCCAGTGACAACCAGTGACAATTTTATAAATCAAATAACCGTCCTCAGACTCATTTAGACATTAAGAAACCCGCTGTCTTATTCAAAAGACAACGGGTTTGTAAAATTAGTCTGGCGACGACCTACTCTCCCAGGGGCTTGCGCCCCGAGTACCATCGGCCCTGGAGGGCTTAACTGCTGTGTTCGGGATGGGAACAGGTGTACCCCCTCCGGTATCGCCACCAGAAATCTTATGCAATTCTCACAATCCCCTGTCACAGGGACGGTTCTCCTGACAATTTTCATGTTCCTGTCACTGGGACGGTTCTCCTGACAGCTTTCAGTGAATGTTGGAGACGATTACTGTCACTAGAACCGTCCCAGTGACAAGGTGCCTGTGACAAGGTGTTCCCTGAAAACTGAACAGATTAAAGTTTGTCGTCGTATATATTTTCTTGATTTAGGTCAAGACCTCGACCTATTAGTACCGGTCGGCTGCAGGCATTGCTGCCCTTACACCCCCGGCCTATCTACCATGTA
>NZ_JARPTC010000026.1:0-28536 GCF_030577015.1 Desulforamulus aquiferis
GGGCCGCCTTCGAGTAAACATCGTGTTTACCTCAGGCTTGCCCGGACGTCCATGTCCGGGCACCCATTTTCGCATCCTCAGCTTCGCGAAGCGCTGTTTCCACTGCTCCGAATGTCGCTGTTCGGGATTATTAAAACCCAGTTGTATCTTTTTCAACAATCTGAAGCCCAGAATTTAGAAAAATTCCGGGCTGTTTCTGATTTTAGTTCTTTAAACTTTGGATAGGTGCTGGTATACGTCCACCCCTGGACACAAATTCCACTGCACTAAAGTTTTTCACCGGGATAATGGGTGCATATCCCAGAAGCCCACCAAACTCTACACTATCCCCAACCTTTTTACCAGGTGCAGGAATAATACGTACGGCGGTGGTCTTAAAGTTAACCATACCTATGGCCATTTCATCGGCAATAATGGCTGCAATGGTTTCAGCCGATGTATCTCCAGGAATGGCAACCATATCGAGTCCCACAGAGCATACGCAGGTCATGGCCTCAAGTTTTTCCAGGGTCAGGGCACCACATTCAGCTGCCCGAATCATGCCGGCATCTTCACTGAGGGGTATAAAGGCTCCAGACAGACCTCCAACGTAGGAGGAAGCCATGGCACCGCCCTTTTTCACAGCATCGTTCAACAGAGCCAGGGCTGCGGTGGTTCCATGGGTTCCACAACGTTCTAAGCCCATAGATTCTAACACCTCTGCCACACTATCACCCACAGCCGGGGTAGGGGCCAGGGAAAGATCAACTATGCCAAAGGGAACTCCCAGCTTATTGGCTGCTGCCCGTCCAACCAGTTCGCCCATACGGGTTATTTTAAAGGCTGTCTTCTTTACTGTCTCAGCTAAGGTGCCAAAATCAGCTCCCCTTACCTTATCAACGGCAATTTTTACAACGCCAGGACCGCTCACACCCACATTAATAACGGACTCGGGCTCACCTACACCGTGAAACGCTCCGGCCATAAAGGGGTTGTCTTCAGGAACATTACAAAATACCACCAGCTTTGCACAGGCTAGGCCATCCTTATGGGCTGTTAATTCAGCACATTCCTTGACAACCTTACCCATTAAATAGACTGCATCCATGTTGATCCCGGCATTGGTTGTACCAACATTGACCGAGGAGCAGACTCTCTCTGTTTTAGAAAGGGCCTCAGGAATAGAATTAATTAATATCCTGTCACCCTTGGTAAATCCCTTATGTACTAAGGCTGAGAAACCACCGATGAAGTTTACTCCTACCTCTTTGGCCGCCCGGTCCATGGCCTCTGCAAAGGGAGTATAGTTATCAGCATTACTTGCTTCAGCTATTAATGACATAGGAGTAATGGAAATGCGCTTATTGATAATGGGCATCCCGTACTCCCTTTCAATCTCTTCACCAGTCTTGACTAAATTCCCCGCCAGGCGGGTTATCTTTTCATATATTTTTTGGCAGGATTTTTTATAATCGGAATCTGAACAATCCCTTAAACTAATGCCCATTGTAATGGTTCGTATATCCAGATTCTCTTCCTGCACCATTCTAATAGTTTCAAGAACTTCATTCATGCTGTACATATTAACTGCCCCCTTTGTCACACCTTAAATCCTATGCATATAACGGAATACATCCTCATGCTGGGCATCAATTCTAACCCCCAACTCATTTCCCAGCTGATTTAAGGTTTCTTTCAGAGTACCAAGCTCGATGGAACTATTCACCATATCGGCAACTAGAACCATGGCAAAGAACTCTTGCAAAATGGTTTGGCTAATATCCAAGATATTAACGTTGTTTTCAGCCAAAACACCTGAAACCTTAGCAATAATACCAACACGGTCTTGTCCTATTACCGTTACAATTATACGATTGCCCTGAATTTCAGTGGTAATCTTTTCTAGCATATTAAAATACCTCCTAACTATACTTCCCCTGTACTAAAACCTATTGTTTCCATAGTTATCCTTCAATAACACAAAAGTGGCTGGGTGATTATCAATCAACAGGAACCAGTAATAATAAAAAATTAGCGCAGGGCTGAACCCCGCGCTTAATATGTTTACGCTGGAGATTTTACAGTACGATTTCTTTTCTTACGATTGTTTCTTAAGTCATACCAAAGGGTGCTGGAAATAAAAATTGAAGTGTAGGTCCCTGTAAGAACACCAACCAGAAGTAATGCTACAAAGTTTTGAATGGTATGGCCTCCCAAGAATATTAGGGCTAGCAATACTATTACAACTGTTAAGTTAGTGTTAATGGCACGGCCCATGGTTTGCCATACTGATTTATTAACCAGCTCTGCCAAATCCTCTCGCCTATTAAGGCGGAGGTTCTCCCTAACACGGTCAAAGATAATAATTGTACCGTTAATGGAGTAACCAACAATGGTTAACACTGCTGCCACAAAGAAACTCTCAATTTCAATTTGCAGGAGTGATGCCATACCCACCATCACCAGCACATCGTGTAAAATGGCAGCAATGGCAGCTACACCTTGTAAAAACTCAAAGCGCCAGGATATATATATAACCATTAATATACCGGCAACCCCAAGGGCCAAAAGGGCATCCTTAGTGAGTTCCTTACCAATTACCGGCCCTACCAGCTCATTTCTCAGAACTGTTGCTCCGCCCAATTTTTCACTGACGGCAGAAAAGGCCTGATCACTTTCTTCCTGGGATATTACTTTAGTCCTTATTAAATAAGTGTTTTCCCCACTGCTTTGCACCCTGCTGTCCTGCAGGTTAAATTCAGCCAGTGTGTCACGTACATCTTGAACTGCCACAGGTTGATCAAATCTCAATTCAACGATATTACCACCTGTAAAGTCGATACCCAGATTCAGACCCTGTGTTAACAGGGAACCAACCCCTAGAATAAGAATGGCCAGGGAGATAATATACCAGTTTTTACGTTGCTTTATAACATGAAATAACATATCTTTCCCCCCTTACGCCCCATATAGTTTGGAGTTCTTTATTCCAGTACTAGCTGTGTTATGCAGCATCCACCGGGTAAAGGTAATGGCGGTGAACATGCTGGTTAAAATACCAATCGAAAGGGCCACAGCAAAACTCTTAATGGGGCCAGTTCCAAAGTAGAACAGTACAGCTGCCGCCAACAGAGTTGTTACGTTAGAATCAAGGATGGCCACAAAGGCACGCTTAAAGCCTGAATCGATGGCAGAACGCAGCGTCTTGCCACTCTTAAGCTCTTCCTTAAGACGCTCAAAGATAATGACGTTGGCATCAACTGCCATACCCATGGATAGGATAAAGGCGGCAATGCCCGGCAGTGTCAGTACCACATGCATTCCTGCAAATATAGCCATCACGATAAGTCCATATACAATCAGGGCAAAATTAGCCACTAAACCAGGCAGTCGATACCAGCCAATCATAAAGAAGGCGATGGCAATAATTCCTACGATACCGGCCTTAAGGGACTTGTCCAAGGACTCTGCACCTAGTGTAGGACCGACGGTACGCTTTTCTATAACCTCAGTTTTTAGAGGCAGGGCACCGGATTTTAGTAATACTGCCACTGTGTGGGCCTCAGGCAGGTCTGCATAGCCGGTAATACGTGCTTTACCGCCTGTAATAGGTTCCTGAACCATGGGGTTTTGTAGTACCTGTCCATCAAGAATAATGGCTATCCTTCTACCTACATTGGCAGATGTAGCCTCGGCAAACTTTCTTGTTCCTTCGGCGTTAAGCTCCAAAGCCACTTCCACTTGTCCCGATAAAGAATCCTTTGATTCAATTGCATTTTTCAAGTCAGCACCGGTTAGGATAGTTTGTCCTTCCTCGGTCTTAAACTCTAGAAAAGCAGTCTTTACAATTGAACGAACCGCTTCGTCCGGGTCTTGAATGCCTGCCAGCTCTACAATGATTCTGTTTCTGCCTTCCTGCTGAATAATAGGCTCAGAAACGCCAAAGGCATTTACACGTCGCTCAATGGTTCTTAAAAGCTGATTCATATTATCCTGGTTTACCTCGGCATCGGGTGTGCTTTGGGCTTCCAGGGTAACATGGACACCTCCACGCAAGTCAAGCCCCAGCGGGATGTCTTTGGTAAGCGGCAGCCAACTAACATTGGGTAGTACTGGTTGTACGCTAAATACCGCAATTACGGCAACAGCAATCAAAACTGCAAACAGTCTAAGAACACTGCCCCATCTCATGTCCAATTTTCCCCCTTTTTATACTGCAAATAAACAAAATTAATTATATACCTCCAAAATCAGACTGTCAATTAAGCTATTTTGATGTCTAGAGCAGTTTTGAGCCGTTTATTACTAATTCGAAATTGCAGCCAAGATAGCTGGCCGCCCTCCTGCACAGTATCATTCGTGCAAGGAATATCTCAAAGTACTCCATTACCGGACATATCTCAATATCAATATTCAATTCCATTGTTATGGTTCTTTGGTCATCATTAACAAACACAAAAGCGTGGGAAGCTGCATAATTTACCCTGTCGTGAATATCAAAGGTGGCAAAATCCTGGTTGCGAACCCTGGAACGGTGGACATCTGATTTGTCTGCCACGATCAAAGCCGCCGCCACGGCATTAACAGGATAACCATATTGCTCCTCATGGTTAGCGATGGCGGAAACCACTGTGCAAACCTCTTCCGGAGGCATACCCATATTTAATAGAATAGGAAAAACAATGTTGGCCCCTGAAATACCATGGTCATTGCGGCTTACCACATTACCAATATCATGTAGATAGCCTGCAATGGCAGCCAGTTCGCATTCCCTTTTACTATGACCAAGTTTTTCTAAAATGTTTCGGGCAATGCTGGAAACCAGATTAATATGTCTGTAGCTGTGCTCCGTAAAGCCCATTACCCCCAGGTATTCATTTCCCTTTCTTATACAAGCATCCAGTACAGGATTTGCCTTGATGTCATCAAGGTTTATCGACACTGTAACCATCACCCCTATGACTAGCATAAACACTATAATATAATTTAAAGCAGGAGGTTTCCTACTATTATTACAAATTGCATATAATTAAAGAACTCCTAGACGACAAACGTCTGTATGACAACATTAGTTAACCTTCATACAGACGTTTATTTATTAGTTTAAATGTCAGTAAGTCTTATCTAAGCTTCCTCTGATGATTCGGTAACCTGAGAAATGGCATTCTTTAAGATCTCAATATGAACCTTATCTGCCACCCTGATGATTACAGTTGTATCCTTCATTTTTATAATAGAACCAAGAAGTCCCCCAACAGTTACAATATGATCTCCTACTTTCAATGCATTGATCATGGTGGTATGTTGTTTTTGGCGTTTCTGCTGAGGTCTAATCATTAAGAAATAAAGAATAGCAAATAGAGCAACAATATAAATTATTGAAGCTGTTTGCGGACCGAAAAAATCCAATGCAAAACCCCCCTTTTATATTATAGAATACAAGTTTCTTCCTTCTAACAGTATTTCCCTGCCAGTTGGAGAAAATTTAACCTAAATTAAAATGCTGTAAAAATTCCTGTCTATATTGAAGGAGTCTATCTTGCCTGATTGCATCCTTTATATTTTCCATTAACTGTTGAATAAAATGCAAATTATGTATTGTAGTAAGTCTTATACCCAATATTTCATCTGCTTTAATCAAATGCCTGATATAAGCCCTGGAATAATTTTGGCAGGCATAGCAGTCACACTGCTCGTCCATGGGACGAAAATCCCTGGCAAATTCCGCATTGCGAACCGTTAATTTCCCTTTATGGGTGAATACCGTTCCATTTCGTGCTATCCGGGTGGGCAATACACAGTCAAACATATCTACCCCCCTGATAACCCCTTCAATTAAACAATCCGGTGAACCCACCCCCATTAAATACCTTGGCTTATCCTTGGGCATCAAGGGTATTAAATGATCCAATACATCATACATTAAATCCTTTGGTTCACCCACTGAAAGTCCACCAATGCCATAGCCTGGAAAATCCATTGCTAATAATTCCTTGGCACTTCGCTCCCTTAGATCATTAAATACTCCGCCCTGAATAATACCAAACAGGGCCTGATCCTTTCTGTTATGGACCTTCTTACACCTTTCAGCCCAGCGGGTTGTCCTCTCCAGGGCAGCAATGGCGTATTCCTTATCACAGGGATAGGGGGCACACTCGTCAAAGGCCATGGCAATATCTGCACCCAAAGCTTGTTCAATTTCCATAACCTTTTCAGGGGTAAATAGGTGCTTAGAACCATCAATATGGGATCGGAAGGTAACTCCTTCTTCAGTAATGGTTCTAAGGGGACCCAGGCTAAATACCTGGAAGCCTCCGCTATCGGTTAAAATTGGGCCATGCCAATTCATAAATTTATGCAACCCACCGGCTTCCCTTACCAAGTCATGTCCCGGTCTAAGGTAGAGGTGGTAGGTATTGCTTAGTATTAGCCTACCTCCCGTTTGATGAACCTCTTCGGGGGTCATGGTCTTTACAGTGGCCTGGGTACCAACGGGCATAAAAATAGGGGTTTCAACTTCTCCGTGGGGTGTGCTTAGCTTGCCAAGCCTAGCCCTAGTATATTTTTCTTCTTTTTCTACGGTAATCTTTACTGGCATGGTAGCCTCCTAAATAATAAACATTGCATCTCCAAAACTAAAAAACCTGTATCTTTCAGCCACAGCCAGCCTGTAAGCCTCCAGCATTCTCTCCCTTCCGGCAAAGGCACTTACCAACATAAGGAGAGTTGATTTTGGTAAATGAAAATTTGTAATCAATCCTTCAACCAACTTATATTTATATCCTGGATAAATAAAAATATCAGTCATGCCGGAGCCGGGTATAACTATACCCTCGTTATTGGAGGAGGTTTCCAGACAGCGAACACTGGTGGTGCCCACCGCAATGACCCTGCCTCCTTTTTGTCTGGCATCGTTAATGATACCGGCAGACTCCGGTGTCATTTCGAAAAATTCCTCATGCATTTGGTGATTAGTGATATCCTCAACCTGTACCGGTCTAAAGGTTCCTAGACCTACATGGAGCAGTACATTTGCCAGCTTTACCCCCTTAAGCTTTATTTCTCCAAGTAGTTCGGGGGTAAAATGAAGCCCGGCGGTAGGAGCCGCTGCTGACCCCTCTTGCCGGGCATAAACCGTCTGGTAGCGCTTTTGATCCTCCAGCGGTTTTTTAATGTAAGGTGGCAGCGGCATTGTTCCAATACGCTCCAACACTTGCAAAAAAGGTTCCCGGTAACAAAATTCAATAATTCGTCCACCCGCATCGGTATGGTCAATTATTTCCCCGTCCATCAGACCATTGCCAAAGCTGATTCTATCTCCAACCCTGGCTCTCTTGCCGGGCTTAACCAATGTTTCCCATCTTCTCTCGCTAACCTGCTTTAGCAGTAGTACTTCAATTTTGGCCCCGGTGGAAATCCTGGTGCCAAATATCCTAGCAGGGAGAACCTTGGTATCATTCATTACAAGGACATCCCCGGATTTCAAATAACCGATTAGGTCCTTGAATTGTCTGTGTTCAAAACTGTCCCGATCCTTGTGAACCACTAGAAGCCTGGAATGATCTCTTTTAGCTAAGGGTTCCTGGGCAATTAATTCTTCAGGGAGCTCAAAATCGAAATCTGATAGCTTCAAGAAACAGGTACTCCTTTACCTATAATCCATAATTAGGCAGAATCTTTATGCCTGTATAATAGTATTCCAGTATTTCTCTATAGTTATAACCCTGGGCAGCCATGCCCCTGGCTCCATACTGTGATAATCCAATGCCATGGCCCCAACCGCTACCGGTGATGGTAATGGATGAAAATTTACCCCACTCATCCATTTGCTGCTCAAAGTTGAATAAAGAACTTTTTAATCCCAGAGCGATTCTCACACTATCGGCATTTGATATGTCTAAAGTAAGATCCCCGCCATCATCACTGTAGCCATGTATCTTCATCACCCTTACCCTGGCCCCGGAAGAAGTTCTGGCCACCTCTTCTAATTCATTAACCTTGGAAAAGACTTGAGAAATACCAAGCCTGGCCAACCCCTGATTAACTTGGTAGGTAAGCTGATCAGCAGTGTAATTTACTACCCAGTTATAGTGATTATTATTAGCATCGAAGGGGTCTTCCTTCCACCTTAAATAAGGAAAGAAGTTTCTCCAAATCTCTTCACTATTCTCAGTAAAGCCCCCGCTGGAGGAGAAGAATACAGCGTCTATTGGCTTTCCCTCATAGGTTATAATTTCTCCGGCAGTCTCCTGTATGGCCCTGCTTACTATGGAAGACTCGGCATCAAACCCACCATATACCTGACTGGCATCGGTGGCAACCAGCTGATAATCTTTATTTGGCTGGGCCAATGTAGCCCTTAGGGCATATGTACGAGCTGCCAGGGCTTGTGCTTTAAGAGCCTCATGCCCGAAGGAAGAAGGCATCTCCGATGGCACTACCCCGTAGAGATATTCCTCCACCGGAACTACATTTATGGCCAGCATCTTACCATTGCCATCGATCTTAAATTCCAATTCACCCCGGTACCTTTTGCTCCCACTAGGTCCCTCCAATGTTAGGAGACCTGTCTCACTGGACCCGGATGATATTTGGGACATACCCTGGGAAGAAATTATATTTAAGTTATTTAAATTAGAACCAATATTTGTCACAGTTCCATTGTCAGTCACAGCAAACAATTCAGACCCACTGGCTATGGCAGCACTCTCTGCCGAGTAGATAGTAACAGGCTTGCCGGTAAATTGCCTGACGGCAACAGCAGAGTCAAATATCCCTATCTGAGTGCCATTCTTAATGATGGAAAGGGCATCATTAGATTTTTGTATCTGCCACTGTTCACCGGATTTTACCTCAGATATAACTGTTCCTGTTGATAAGTTAACTAACTGGAAATTAGCATTAGCTCTAAAACCCAAGCTTTCTCCGTTTGTTACCAATCCAATTCTAACCCTATAGTCACCTGTATTTGCAAAGGCTGTACTAGAAATAGAAAACAAAAGTAGCACCATTAAAACAAAAGTAACTAACCTGCTGCCTGACCTATGCTGCATGGCCTAACCTCCTGCATTTGGAAAATAACCTGGCACACATTTACTCAAATACAACTATTCGACATGTTACCCCTTATTCCTTCCCCCAAATTCCATTTCCACCTTTTGAGCCAGGGAGGCTCTTTCGTAGAGTTTTAGTTAGTTGAAATAGGTTTTCATTAACAAAAAGCGAGTCAGGATACCTTCCCTGACTCACTTTACTCATTTAGCGTCTGAACCAAAAACTTAGTACTAGGGTTAATAGGATGCTTAAAATTATGGATGTTGCTACGGGAAAGTAGAAGGTAAAGTTTCCCCTTTGAATGAAGATATCTCCAGGCAGTTTACCTACACCTGGTATACGTCCTGCCAGCAGCAGCAGGCCTCCTACCACTACCATAAGAATCCCCAAAATAACCAGCATTCTGGCCATGGTTTCTAAGGGTGCCATATATTTTTACCTCCCATCGGATTTTGGTCTTACCGGGCGATAGTACCTGTCCTTTTCACTGTAAATACAACCACAATATTGCTGTCTATACATTTCCAGTTCCTTTGATTTTGCTGTGGCCTCTTTAAAGCCTGGGCGAAAATCTTCGTAGTAAAATTCTACATCATACTGTTGACCCAGGGTTTCTCCCAATTCCTTAATTAGCTCGTGTTTTTGAAAGGGACTTACCAAAAGGGTAGTACTAAAGGCATCAAAGTTTCCCTTTTTAGCCATTTGGGCTGTCCTTTTAAGTCTCATATTATAACATAGCTGGCAGCGCCTGATCTCCCGATGTACCACTTCTTGCAGGTATTCCTCCAGCCCATAGTTTTCATCAAAAATCACTTTCCAAGCTTGCTTTTGGGCATAATCTTCCAATTGATCCCTGCGTTTTTTGAACTCTGTATAAGGGTGTATATTGGGATTATAAAAAAGTCCGTAAACATCATAGTCTTTATTTTGCAGGGATTGAAGGGGGTAGATGGAACAGGGACCGCAACAGGTATGCAGTAGCAGCTTCTTCATAAAAATTTCTCCATATTAATTAAAGTAATATAAGCTTTATCAGTATGCACATTTTATTGGGCCGTAATCCTCCATAAATTATATGCTCCTCACTGGTTACCTGCTCAGAAAAGTTTCTCCTGCTCGACCCTCTCTAAAGGGGTTTCCTTTACAGGTAAACCTAGATGCCTATAAGCCTGGGGTGTAACAATTCGGCCCCTTGGTGTCCTGGCCAGAAAGCCAAGCTGCATAAGGAAGGGCTCTAGCACATCCTCTACTGTATCAGGTTCTTCACTGGTGGCAGCTGCTATGGTATCCAAGCCAACCGGTCCTCCATTAAATTTCTCAATTACCGCCCGGAGAAGTCTACGGTCGGTATGGTCTAAACCCAGGGGATCCACCTCAAAGAACTCCAGGGCGTTAATGGACACGTCCAGGGTTATATCTCCCTCTGCACGGACCTGGGCATAATCACGAACCCGCTTTAACAGTCTGTTGGCCACCCTGGGCGTGCCCCTGGAACGGCGGGCTATTTCCTCAGCTCCCTTTGCTTCAATGGAAACATTAAGAATCTGGGCAGCCCTGGTAACTATTTTGGTCAGGTCTTCGGTAGAATAAAACTCCAGACGGCTGATTATACCAAAGCGATCTCTCAAGGGTGAGGCTAACATTCCAGCCCTGGTGGTTGCCCCAATGAGAGTAAACTTGGGTAAATCCAAACGTATTGAACGAGCTCCCGGACCTTTTCCCAGTACAATATCAAGGGCAAAATCCTCCATGGCCGGATAGAGTATTTCCTCCACTGCCCTGCTTAGACGGTGTATCTCATCTATAAACAAAACATCTCCAGGAGATAGATTAGTTAAAATTGCTGCCAAATCCCCCTGGCGCTCTATGGCTGGACCAGAAGTGGTGCGTATATTTACTCCCATTTCATTAGCTATAATGTTGCTAAGGGTTGTTTTTCCAAGACCCGGGGGTCCAAAGAGTAAAACATGGTCCAGAGCTTCTACCCTTTGCCTTGCTGCCTCAATAAATATTGAAATAGTTTCTTTAGCTTTCTGTTGACCAATATATTCATTTAGTTTCCTGGGGCGTAGCCCCATTTCTATATCATTATCTTCAAATTGATTAGAGGGTGAAACCAGCCTATCTGTCATAAAAACCTCCGGTTATCTGGCCGGGGCCAGTTCTTTTAAAGCAGCTTTTATTAAGCTGGCTACATCAGCACCTAAATGCTTATCATTGGCTTTCTTTAGTGCGTCCCTGGCCTCGTTCTGACCATAACCAAGGGTTTGCAGGGCCAGCAGTACTTCATCCTCAGAACCAGTCGGAGAGTTAATTACCTCTATAGTTCCTGCCACAGCCACAGGCCCCTTGAGCTTATCCTTCAGTTCCAGTAATATACGCTGGGCGGTCTTTTTACCCACCCCTGGAACCTTGACCAGTTGATTAACATCACCACAGGCAATTACCGCCTTTAATGCCTCAGGCTTAAGACAGGAAACAACAGCCAAGGCTACCTTTGGCCCAACCCCGGCTACCTCCAGCAAGGAGAGAAAACACTCTAACTCTTCCTCCTGTAAAAATCCATAGAGGGTTATACCATCTTCCCTTACAGCCATGTGGGTAAAATACTTAATCTCTTGGCCCTGGCTCACCGGCTCCGGTTGTGTTGGCACATAAAGTCGGTAGCCCATACCATTTACATCCACCACCGCCCAGCCTAAACCAGTGGCAGCCAGTTTACCTTTAACGTAAGCAATCATCTTAAAAGGCCTCCTCTGTTTGAACTCCAGTGAGCGTGACAAATAGCCACAGCTAGGGCGTCCGCCACATCATCGGGCCTTGGGATTTCATTTAGGGACAAAAGGGTTTTGACCATAAATTGAACCTGCTTCTTTTCAGCCTTACCATAGCCGGTAACAGATTGTTTCACCTGAAGGGGAGTATATTCAGATACTTCAATGCCTGAGTTAGCAGCAGCCAGCATTGCAATACCCCTGGCATGTCCCACAGCCAATGCAGTTCGGGCATTCTTATTGAAAAAGAGTTCCTCCACGGCTACCTGAACGGGTCGGTATTTGACTATTACTTCCATAATACCTTGATATAATAGCTTTAGCCGTAGATCCAGCGAAAGCTCAGGGCCGGTTCTCAAACAGCCGTAATTAATTGGCTTGTATTTATTTCCCACAGACTCCACCACTCCAAAACCAGTAATGGCTGTTCCAGGATCTATACCTAATATAATCATTCCTACCCCCAATTAATAAATACATTGGTAATATTATACTACAAACTGGCGTTCTGTAGATGGGATTAACCAACAAAAAAATAACCCGGGAGGCGGGTCATTTTAATGCATCTCATCCAAGTTTTCCAGCACAGCATTAAGTCTGTCTTCATTTGAAAATTCCAATTCGTATCTTATGTTGGCCTGGGTCTCAGGAGTCATTTGAAAAAAATTCATAGATTGCTGAAGCTTAACCTGGAAACTTGCAGATAATTTTTCCAGGGGCAGATTTTGTTCCACCTTAATCAATTTCTGGTTGTAGCCCACGGGCCCCTGGTAAATGGCCAGTTTATTGTCATAAATGCCTAAATGTCTAAAATCTTTATGATAACTGCAAAAGTCATTAATTTTTCTTTGCACCAATATTTCATCCTGCCTTATATCTACGGAAATACCTGGCCCGGAGAATTTTTCCCTAATTTCTTTTTCCGTACTTATGTTATAGGCACTCAAAGGCTTTTTGGACAATTCCTCAATATTGCCACATATATAAAGATTATCCTCCAAAACCATGGTGGTAGAGGCCAAGCTTGGCTCCACAGGACTGGCAAAAACCTGAAGTATTGCTAGCTTAACATTTGAGCCGTCTTCTGATATTTTACCCCCAATCAATCCACCAACAATTAACAACATGGCCATGAATGCACCTAAGCCCAGCCAGAGCATTTTTTTCAACATACTAACCAACTCCTTCTTAGTTGGTTAGTATTGCCATTTATTTACTTATCTTATACCTGGCCGGTAATCCGGTCATCTTTATTCCTCTGCCTCGAAGTTTGTATAAACAGCCTGTATGTCATCATTATCTTCCAACAGTTCAATCATTTTATTCATCTTCTCAGCCTCTTCACCCAGAAGCTTCACATAGGTTTGAGGTAGCATTGCCAGTTCAGAATGGGCAATGGGAATACCTTGCTGAATCAATGCAGATTTAACCGCCTCAAAGTCACCCGTTGAGGTATTAATCTCAAAGCTATCCTCTTCTACCTTCACATCGTCTGCCCCTGCCTCAAGGGCAACCAGCATTAAATCGTCTTCACTAATACTTGACTCAGAACGTTCAATTACAACTACACCCTTCTCAGAGAACATCCAACTGACACAACCCGTCTCACCAAGGTTGCCACCATGTTTTGAAAGGATATGTCTTACCTCTCCGGCGGTTCGATTGCGGTTGTCTGTGGCAACATAAAGTAGTATGGCAACTCCACCCGGACCATAGCCTTCATAGGCGAACTCTTCAAAATTGGCACCATCGCCGCCCCCTGCTCCCTTTAAGATTGCCCTTTGAATGTTGTCATTGGGCAAATTGGCTTCTTTTGCCTTCTCAATGGCAGTTTTTAGTCTCATATTGCCAGCCGGATCCGGCCCACCGTTTCTGGCTGCAATTATAATTTCTTTAGACAATCTGGTAAAAATCTTTCCCCTTTGGGCATCAATCTTTGCCTTTTTCCTCTTAATGGTTGACCATTTTGAATGTCCCGACATAGCTTAACCCTCTTTCCTTTACGAAGCATTGATAATTTCATATAATCCGCAAAAAAAGCTTGGTTAGCACCTAATGCGCCACCTAGCTTTTCATGTTCATCATTTACAAATTAGCTCTTTGCCGTTCTTAGAGCAATATCACCCTTTATAAATTAGGGGGAATGGGAGGCAAATGTTTTTTATGCTCCCTCTTTCTAGCAAGTTCCTCAATAATGCCCTTTGCTCTTTCGGGACCTTCTCCTGTCATAATGTAATGGTCCAATTCTTTGTAAGTAATGCCCATTTCTTCCTCGTCACAGTGACCAAGCCAAAGTCCAGCAGAGGGAGCTTTGTCAATAATCTGCTGTGGGATTCCTAATTCCTTAGCCAACTCTTTCACCTGGTACTTAACAAGGTTTGCAATTGGCAGCAGGTCAACACCACCATCACCGTACTTAGTAAAGTGACCTACCACTAATTCTGCCCTATTGCCGGTACCAACAACCAGATAGTTATGTCTGGCTGCTAAATAATAGAGAGTTATCATTCTTAACCTTGGCTTAATGTTTGCAATGGTCATGTCACTACTGTAAACATCATAGGGTTCGCCGGTAAAGCGGTTGACAAACCATTCAAAGGGCTCATTTAATAATACTTCTTCATAGGGTATATTCAGTTGCTCAGCTAACAGCTTAGCATCACCCGCATCCTGTGGGCAATTATGACAAGGCATGATTACTCCCAGGACATCACTCGGAAAAGCCCTTTTGCATAAGGCAGCCACACAGGCTGAATCAATACCGCCACTCAAACCAACAACAGCTCCCTTAGCACCGGCCTTTTCAATTTCTTCTTTAATCCATAGTGTCAGCTTGTCTGCTAATCCACTCAATGAAGACAGACCCCCCCGCTAGGCCATTAGTAACTTCATAATATCACATATTTCCCTCAGGGTGCAAACCAAAACAAATTGATTAAAAACTTCACAATTCTGATGTATGTATTTATTTGAATTTTCTATATTGTCTGATTTGATTACTTATTTATACTTGTTTTTATTGCCATACTGTTCTTTCTATTTGTGTAAATTTTTGAACGCTTAAATCAAATTCTGCCATTTCTTTAATTGACAAGTTCTCCACCCGAAGCCTATAATATATTCAGAATCTTTAACTTTTATAAAAAATTGCAACAAAATGTCTGGGATAAGACATTACTTTCTTCAATTATCTTTTATAAGCTTATTATTTCTTTTTATGTGCCACGGTTCACTACTATCATATAATTGACTAACTAATTGTATTATTCTTTAGACATTTGTGCAATTTAATTGTCAGCGTAATTTTTAAGTGTACAGCTTTGTCCTTGCCTAAGAAAGAAAATGAAAAGGGGTGGTGACACAAGTCTCTTGACTGTTTTTGCTGTTAGGTAAGGGTAATGAATTACTGTCTATTAATCTAGGACCTGTAGGGTGTCCCTAAACCAAAGGGGGGTTTATGATGGAAAATACAGATATAAAGTTTCTTAAGTTGCAGCAGATCATCGACAGTCATGAAGGTAAGGTCTCTCACCTAATTGCTATCCTGCAAGAAACTCAAAGTGAATACGGATATCTTCCTAAAGAAGTATTAACTTACATAGCAACAGCCATGAAAATTTCTCCAGCCACCGTTTTAGGAGTGGCAACCTTCTACGCTCAGTTCTCCCTTATACCAAAGGGTAAATATGTTATCCGTGTTTGCGACGGTACTGCTTGTCACGTACGTGGCTCAGAGCCTATCATGATGGCTCTGCGTAAAGAGCTTAGCCTTACCGCCGATAAGCCGACCACCGATGACCTAATGTTCACCGTTGAGACAGTCTCCTGCTTAGGGGCATGTGGCTTAGCCCCCGTAGTTGTGGCTGATGAGGAAGTTCATGGCCAAATGACTGCGGAGGGTATTTTAGAGGTAATGAAAAAATTGGCACCCACTGCCAGTGAAAACTAAGGGGGGACCACAGATGCTAAAATCACACGAAGAGCTTATAAAACTTCAGCAAAAGGCAAAATCTGCACTGTCCGAGAATAAAATGCGCATCTTGGTCTGTGCTGGAACCGGCTGTGTAGCCAACGGTTCCCTTAAAGTATTTGAAGGTTTAAAAAATCTGGTTCAAGAGAAGGGCTTGTTGGCTGAGGTAGATCTGGTTAAGGAAGTTGGCCATGAGGGCATCGGCGTAAATATCTCCGGTTGTCACGGTTTTTGCCAAATGGGTCCTCTGGTTCGCTTTGAACCTTCCGGACTTCTCTATTGCAAGGTCCAAGAGTCTGACTGCCAAGAAATTGTTGACGCAACAATAGTAAATAATGAAGTAATTGATCGTTTACTTTATACAGATCCTAATACCAATGAAAAAGTAACAACCCAGGACGAAAACCCATTTTACAAGCGTCAGGTTCGTGTTACCTTAAAAGACTGTGGACGTATTGACCCTGATGATATAAATGATTATATTGCCCACGGTGGTTACCAAGCCCTCAGTAAGATTTTATCAGGCATGAATTCTGAGGCAGTAATCAAAGAAGTATTAGACTCCGGCCTCAGGGGCCGTGGCGGTGGCGGTTTCCCCACCGGACGCAAGTGGTCCTTTGCGGCCTCTTCTCCTGGACCCAAGAAATACATTATCTGTAACGGCGACGAAGGTGACCCGGGTGCTTTTATGGATCGTTCAGTTATGGAAGGCAACCCCCACTCTGTACTTGAAGGTATGATGATCGCCGGCTTTGCTATAGGGGCAGATGAAGGTTACATTTATGCCCGTGCTGAATATCCCCTGGCCATCAAGCGTATGAAAAAAGCTATTGTGGATGCTGAAGCCCTTGGGGTTCTTGGCAACAACATTTTAGGAACAGGGTTTAGTTTTAAAATAAACATTAAAGAAGGTGCTGGAGCCTTTGTATGCGGTGAGGAAACAGCCCTTATTGCCTCCATTGAAGGCGAGCGCGGTATGCCCCGTCCCCGTCCTCCTTTCCCTGCAGTAAAAGGTCTCTGGGGCTGTCCCACCGTTATTAATAACGTCGAAACCCTGGCTAACCTACCTGCTATTATCCTTAACGGAGCAGCTTGGTTTAAGGGCTTCGGTACAGCATCCAGTGCAGGTACAAAAACCTTTGCTTTGGCTGGACAAATTCAAAATACCGGTCTCGTTGAAGTGCCTATGGGTATGACTCTACGGGAAATCGTATTTGATATAGGTGGTGGCTTAAGGGAAGGAAAGAAATATAAATCCGTACAGATTGGCGGCCCCTCGGGCGGCTGCTTAACAGAAGAAAAGCTTGATTTACCCCTGGATTATGACGAACTCATGAAGGTTGGAGCAATGATTGGCTCCGGTGGCTTGGTAGTTATGGGTGATGACACCTGTATGGTTGAAACTGCTAAGTTCTTCATGGGCTTTGTACAAAATGAATCCTGTGGCAAGTGTGTTCCTTGTCGTGAAGGTACCAAGCAAATGTTAGCCATGTTAACCAAGATTACCGAAGGCAAAGGTACCGAAGCAGACCTAGTTCTTTTAGAAGAGCTGGCTCAAGATGTTAAAGACGGTTCCCTTTGCGGCTTGGGAAAAACTGCTCCTAACCCCGTTCTTACTACTCTCCGCTACTTCAGGGATGAATATGTGGCCCACGTTCGGGATAAAAAATGCCCAGCCGGAGCCTGCCAGGCCCTGAAGGAATACTACATTGATGCTGAAAAATGTAAGGGTTGCACCCTTTGCACAAGGATTTGCCCAGCAGGTGCAATTTCCGGTGAGAAGAAACAACCTCATACCATCAATGTTGAGTTATGCCTGAAGTGCGGCGCTTGTGCTGAGAAATGTAAGTTTGGCGCAATTGGCACCAGGTAGTACGCTTGATATTTAGAGAAAGGGCGTGAAGTGGATGAGTGGAAAAATAACCATAAATGGACAATTAATAGATTTTACTGACGAAAAAAATATTCTTGCGGTAGCTCGAAATGCAGGTATTGATATTCCTACCCTTTGTTACCATCCTGAATTATCAGTAGTAGGAGCTTGTCGTCTATGTGTTGTTGAAATTGAGAGAATGGGTGTGCAAGCCTCCTGTTCTACTGCACCCATTGACGGAATGGTTGTCTTCACCAACTCCGGACGGGTAAACAGAGTACGCAAGATGGTTCTAGAGCTTCTTTTAGCAAACCACGACCGTGAATGTACCACTTGCGATGCCAGCGGTGCTTGCAAATTACAAAAGTATGCTAATGATTATGGTATTAAGAGACTGCGTTTCCCCAGCCGCAGCCAGTGTGAAGCACTTGATAACAGCAGTCTATCTATAGTACGTGATCCAAATAAATGCATCCTCTGTGGTCTTTGTGTGAGAATTTGTAAAGAAAAACAGGGTGTCGGTGTTTGGGATTTCAAAAATCGTGGGTCCCGTACCGAGATCGTTGCTGCAATGGATCAGCCCTTAGCTGAATCTGCTTGCATTAACTGCGGACAATGTATTGCAGTATGCCCCTGCGGTGCCCTTTCCTCTAATTCCACAGCCATTGATGAGGTTTGGGCTGCCCTTAGAGATCCTAAAAAGACTGTGGTTTGTCAGATAGCTCCTGCACCAAGGGCCGCCCTGGGTGAAGAGTTCGGCCTTGGCTCGGTAGATGTTACAGCCAAGTTAGTTGCCGGATTACGTAAAGTGGGCTTTGATAAGGTATTTGATACCGTATTTACCGCTGACATGACTACTATTGAAGAATCTAATGAATTTTTAGGCCGGGTTACCGAAGGTAAGAATCTACCACTCTTTACCTCCTGCTGCCCTGGCTGGGTTAAATATGCTGAGCAATTCCATCCTGAACTGCTAAATAATGTTTCTACCTGCCGTTCACCTCAGCAAATGTTTGGTTCTGTATTGAAAAAGAAATATACCCAGGATCTGGGCATTAAAGCTGAAGATATGTTTGTAGTCTCCATCATGCCCTGCACCGCCAAAAAGTACGAAGCTAAGCGTCCAGAGTTCATGACCGACGGAGTATATGATGTTGATGCTGTATTAACTACAGTCGAAGCTGCCCGCCTATTCCGGGAAGCTGGTATCATCTTCGACTCCCTTGAAGACTCTGCCTTTGATCAGCCCATGGAGCAAGCCACAGGCTCCGGTGTAATCTTTGGGGCAACCGGCGGCGTAATGGAATCTGTTATCCGTTATGTGGCAGGCAAGCTCTTAAATGCCCAGGGGCGTGTAGATGTAGAGTTTACCCGGGGTATGGATGATACAAAGATTGCCAGCCTATCGGTTAATGATATTAAACTAAGCCTGGCTGTTGTTAACGGTTTGGCAGCAACAGAAGCCTTAATCCAAAAAATACAGTCCGGTGAACTGGATGTCCATGCTGTTGAAGTTATGGCTTGTCCTGGTGGTTGTGTCGGCGGTGGCGGTCAACCCTGTCAAAATGATTCTAAAGCCCGTCAAACCAGAGCCACAGAGATTTACAATATAGATTCTAAGATGGTTCTACACAAGGCCCAGGATAACGAAGATCTTGATAAGATCTTCAACAAATATTGGGGCGGCTGCTGCAACCATGAGACCCATCATGATCTTCATACCCATTACCACCCCAAACGGCAGATAGCCGGTAACGATATTGTTATCAAAGATGCCGAGGGTCCAGAAGTTACTGTATGTCTTGGCGAAGGCTGCCTGAAAAAAGGTTCCCTGGCTGTAGTAGAGAAGCTTCTTGAAATGCCAGTAAAACTTAAGGGTGTATTCTGCCTGGAGAGTTGCGGTGAAGGCGTATCCGTTAAGTTTAATGATCAAATCTTGAGCGTCAGTCCAGAAAACGTGGTGGATACCCTTAAATCAAAATGCAGCGGGAGTGGTTGCTGCGGTTGCTCCTAGATTATTATAAAATAACTATTTTGCAGGTGCTGCCAGTGGTTAGCACCTGCTTTTTTATGGTAGAATAAAGTCGGTGATTATTATGCAAAAAAGACATCTTACTCTGCTCATTGGGCCTGCCAAATATCCTGAGGATGACCGCCGTATGGTGTCAATGTTCCTGGCTGAACCAGGAAATAAAATAATATGTGGCGCCAGTACAGCAGGCATGGTTACCAGGGTAATAAAAGAAGCTGGAATAAGTGCTGAAGAAGTGACTGGGTTAATATTAGTCACAGATGGAACACTAATCCTAAGTCAGGTGCTAAATATGTTTCGCGACTCAGGCATAACTGGCTCCCTTGACACGGATAACAACGATGCTGATCTTTTAGCCCAAGCCCTTGTACAGGCTGATTCCATTTCTCTTCTGGTGGGCATGGCCGTTAACAAGTCCCAAAGAAGTTTGAGCCTGCCGGCAAAGCCTGTGGTCAAAACTAGATTTGCCAGAGAATTGGCAGACCTGCTCAAAGAAAATGGCAAGCAAGTGATGGTAGAGTTCTTTTAAACCCTACTCATCCCTTGTTTTTTCTATTATGCTAACAAATAATTCTGCAAGTCTCAGCATTATGTCGAAATTTTTCCTAATAATAAATTCTGAAACTACTTGACGTTTACGAACGTTCTGAGTTAGAATTATCTTAACTGAATTGTTTGAATATTTGTAATGTTTTAAGTTATTTTACTCGTCCAACTAAATTTACTATTCTGTCATGCGCATGACAGTTTTTACCACTGGAAGACAATAGAATAATTTAAGAATGGAGGTGTTGAAGTTGCTTACACAACAACTAGTCAACGGGCAAATGACTGTGACCACTATTGCCAGATACTCCATCAGCAAGGCTAATCATTATGTAGAAACCTTTGACCCATTTTTTGATGCCTATGAACAATTTATCTTTCTTTCTACCCCCATGCAAGAAAAACTAAACCCGTCCTTTGATCTATTCGAACAACTAATGTGCATAACATAACATTTTTAATATGCCTTCTTATAGCTATTTTTAAATGTCATATACAAACATTACTTATCATAACTTTCTATGCAAAACCTTTTTCATTCCTTGTCTTGTGAACATTGTCCTTTTGACAAGGAGTGGCAAAATACACACGTAAATTAAAGGTGGTGGTGGCTAAAGTCACATCAAGACATGATTAAATTTTTCTGTAGTAACAGGGGTTTATGTATGGTAGCTAAGACATATTTTAATAATGCTACCCTACCATCAAGTTGTTAGACAGGCTATTTACTAGTCCCATACTTAAGGTTTATTCAGTTTGTTTTTTAAAAATTTGCAGGTTTCGGTAAAATATGCTTCCAACGAGAGGAGGAACCATCGTATGGGTGCAGAGTGCAAATGTAACTGTGAGCAGGATAAAAGCCTAGATGCACTGTTTGCTCAGAATAAGGGAAATCCCAACGGGCTGATTGTTGTTATGGCAGCAATTCAAGAATCCCAAGGGTATCTTCCCAAGGATTATTTAGTTAAAACCGCAGAGGAATTAGGTGTTCCCCTTAGCGATGTTTACGGAGTGGCCACCTTCTACGCAGCCTTTAGCCTTCGTCCTAGAGGAAGGCATTCGGTTAACCTGTGTCTAGGAACCGCCTGTTATGTTAAAGGTGCTCCCGAAGTTCAAGCTATGCTTGAAAAGGAGATGGGCATAAAAGCTGGAAATACCACTGAAGACCGTCGTTTCAGCCTAGATCTGGTGAGGTGCCTCGGTGCTTGCGGTATTGCTCCGGTACTCACTGTAAACGGTGAAGTTTACCCCCGTATGTCTTCGGATAAAGTATCCGAAATAATAGCCAAATACGAATAATAACCTCCAGGGAGGTGAAATATATGAATTTTGCTGAACTCGAATTATTAAGGGCAACTGCTAAAGAAACTATTAAGTTGCGCCTGGGCGAAGAGCCCACCGACAATTTCAAATATCACGTACTGGTCTGCGGTGGAACTGGATGTATTTCAGTTGGTTGTCAAAACACACTGGATGCCGTACAAAAGGCCATAGAAAATAATGGCTTACAAGACACTGTTAAGTTAGTGGTTACAGGCTGTATGGGCACTTGTGAAATGGGCCCGGTAATTACCATATTCCCAGAAGGCTACTACTATTGCAGAGTTCAACCTGAGGATGCTGAGGAAATTATTAACTCTCACCTGAAGGAAGGCAAGTTTGTTGAGCGCTTGTGTTACCATGCTCCTGATGGAACAGTTCAAGCTCGCAAATCCGATATGGTATTCTTCAAGAAGCAAAAACGCAATGCCCTTCGCAATTGTGGTCTAATTAACCAAACTTCCTTAGAAGAATATATCGCCATGGATGGCTTCAAGGCCCTCTCCAAGGTTCTACAAGGTATGGCCCCTCAAGAAGTGGTGGACGAAGTTAAGAAGTCCGGCCTGCGTGGTCGTGGCGGTGCTGGCTTCCCCACAGGTGTAAAATGGCAATTTGTATTGGATCAAAAGGCTGACCAGAAATACATTGTATGCAACGGTGATGAAGGTGATCCGGGTGCCTTTATGGATCGCTCGGTTCTGGAAGATGATCCCTATTCCGTAGTTGAAGCAATGACCCTAGGCGGATATGCTGTAGGTGCTAATAAAGGCTTTGCCTATATCCGTATGGAATATCCCAGGGCCATTGACCACTTCAACAAAGCCCTTTGCAGGGCAAGGGAAGTTGGTCTGCTTGGCAATAACATTATGGGCACCGACTTTAGCTTTGATATTGAGATCCGGGTAGGTGCCGGTGCCTTCGTTTGTGGTGAAGAGACCGCCCTATTGGCTTCCATTGAAGGTCGCCGTGGCGAGCCACGTCCACGTCCTCCCTTCCCTGCTGTTTCGGGTCTATTTGAAAAGCCTACCGTGATTAATAACGTAGAAACCTGGGCCAGCATTTGCCCCATCATTATTAATGGTGGAGATTGGTATGCCTCCATGGGTACCGAAAAGAGCAAAGGCACCAAGGTATTCACCCTGGCCGGCAGAATTAAAAATACCGGTCTGGTGGAAGTTCCCATGGGCATCACCCTGCGGGAAATAGTTTATGATATCGGCGGCGGCGTAGAAGGTGATAAGGAATTTAAAGCTGCTCAAACCGGTGGTCCTTCCGGCGGATGTATCCCTGCTGCTTATCTGGATACTCCCATTGACTATGAAAACCTAGCTGCTCTGGGCTCTATTGTAGGCTCTGGTGGAATGATTATTGTTGATGAAGGAACCTGTATGGTTGACCTAGCCAAATTCTACCTTGGTTTCACCCAGGACGAATCCTGTGGTAAGTGCTCTCCCTGCCGAATTGGCACCAAGAGAATGCTGGAAATCCTGGAGCGCATAACTAAAGGTCTTGGCAAGGAAGGCGATTTGGATTTGTTGGTTGAGCTGGCTAACTCCATTAAGGCCTCCGCCCTTTGCGGCCTTGGTCAAACTGCTCCCAACCCCATTCTTAGCACTCTGCGTTATTTCCGTGATGAGTTTGAAGCTCACATCAAAGATAAAACCTGCCCGGCTGGCATTTGTAAAATGCCCCGCAAAGGCCTAAAATCCTAGAGGATAGGAGGGAAAAGGCATATGGCAACCGTATCACTTACTATTGACAATGTAAAAGTTGAAGTCGAACAAGGCTCAACCATATTAGAAGCTGCTAAGCAGATTGGTGTAAACATACCTACCCTTTGTTACATGAAGGATATCAACGCAATCGGTGCCTGTCGTATTTGTGTAGTTGAAGTACAGGGCGCCCGGGCTCTCCAAGCTGCATGCGTTAGTCCCGTGGCTGAAGGCATGGTTGTTAAAACCAACTCCGCAGCAGTAAGAGCATCCCGTAAAATGACCCTGGAGCTAATCCAGTCTAATCACCCCCAGGAGTGCAATACCTGTCAACGTAATACCAACTGCGAATTACAAGCCCTTTCTGAGGCTATGGCATTAGGTGACATTCGTTTTGTGAGACCTGCCCAAAGCCACAGCAAAGACGATATCGATAACTCTTCCCCTTCCATTGTTCGTGATCCCCGCAAATGCATCCTTTGCCGACGCTGTGTAGCAGTTTGCGAAAAGGTTCAAGGGGTTAAGTGCATTAGCACCATGAATCGTGGATTTGAAACAGTTGTAGCTCCCCCCTTCAACCAGAGTCTCAATGATGTCAACTGTGCCATGTGTGGTCAGTGCTCACTGGTTTGTCCCACCGGGGCAATCGTAGAAGTAGATGACACCGGCAAGGTATGGCGTGCCCTGGATGATGCAAACAAGCATGTGGTTGTCCAAACTGCACCCGCTGTAAGGGTAGCTATTGCTGAAGAATTTGGCATGGAGCCAGGTACCATTGGCACAGGCAAGCTGGTGGCAGCCCTTCGCCGCCTAGGCTTTGACGCTGTTATGGATACAGACTTCACAGCCGACCTGACCATTATGGAAGAAGGTACGGAGTTTATCAAACGGGTAACCAGCGGCGGTGTACTGCCCATGATTACCTCCTGCAGCCCTGGTTGGATTAAATACATTGAAATGTACTACCCCGACCTACTTGCTCACCTGTCAACCTGTAAATCACCTCAACAAATGTTTGGCGCTTTGGCCAAGACCTTCTATGCAGAAAAGAAAGGCATTGACCCTGCCAACATTTACAGTGTATCTATCATGCCCTGTACTGCTAAAAAATTCGAGGCTCAACGTGATGAGCTTACGGACAGTGGCTACCAGGATGTTGACGTTGTACTTACCACCCGTGAGTTGGGTCGTATGCTGCGCGAAATTGGCGTCGATTGGGATAGTCTCCCTGAAGAGAATTACGACGATCCAATGGGTCTCTCCACTGGTGCCGCAGTTATCTTTGGTGCCACCGGCGGCGTAATGGAAGCAGCAGTACGTACCGTTTACGAAATTCTTACCAAGCAACCTCTACCGGACATTAACTTGACCCCAGTCCGTGGTATGGAAGGCATTAAGGAAGCTACCTTAAAGGTTGGCGACCTAGATGTTAAGGTTGCGGTAGCCCACACCCTTGGTAATGCCCGTAAGCTTCTGGATAAAATCCGGGCCGGTGAAGCTGATTATCACTTCATCGAAATCATGTGCTGCCCCGGCGGTTGCATTGGTGGCGGAGGTCAGCCCATCCCCACTAATCTTGATGTGCGCCTCAAGCGAATTGCCGGTACCTATAAAGCTGATGAGGAGCTACCACTCCGCAAATCCCACGAGAACCCGGCAATCACTGCCATCTATGAGCAGTTCCTGGGAGAACCACTGGGTGAAAAATCCCATAAGCTGCTGCACACCTTCTATGTACCAAGGGGTGTTTACAGCAAGCCTGAAGGATTACCTGATAAAGTACCCAGTGACGATCACCATTAAATATCAGCAGAGGACTTGCCATCTTGCAAGTCCTCTTTTTTTCTCAAAAACAAGGCTTTCGTCGAATCTCAAGGTTTTACCCTATGGTCATAACGAAAGCCTTGTTGTTTTCTATTCACTATAATTATTTAGAAATTGCTTTAGGGTCTGAAGTTTTATAGTATCAGTTAAGTTTTCAGGTAGCCACTTGAAGGCAAATTTCATCAATGCTAAATCATCTTCCATAATTTCAGCCAATTCTTGCTGGTTGAGTTGAAGGGTGAACTCATTATGGTACATAAGCATATTTCTGAATTTATCCAAATCATAGCAGCCGATTAATAGCATATCCATCATTACACCATCCAGCTCTTTATGACCTGTAGGTCTGAGCCTTGTGGGGATTGAGCCAAAGAGCTTCTCCGGTTCCTCATAATCCCTTAATCCCTGATTATCCATCCAATCCTTAACTGTCCATTCCTTTGTTTCCTTTAAACCGTGGCAGCGCGAAGGTTCAAAGGCAAAACCATATTCATCTGCACCCCTTATTTCAACCGGGGCCATTCTACACGACCAGGGTCGTTCATGATAAACCATGCATCCCTTTTCAGATATAAAAGGACAAACTAAATCTTCCTCCCGCATCTTTAAGACAACCACTGGAAATCCTGAACTAGGTACCCTTAGTATATGAGTATGTTTAATTAAAAACTCTCCCGATGACATCCCTAACTTATTTTTCATTCTTAAAACATCTAGGGGTGTCAAAAATATATTAATGTCCCTGCAGCATTTCTTAAAACACTCTAGCTGCTCATGGCAGGAGAACTTAAACTTACTATTGGCCTTTAAATTTTTACTCATTAGTATTCGCTCCTAGTCATTATCAGCTCAACAAGCCTGTTATAGAATAATGTAGTACCGATTATTAATGTTAGATATTATGCTTTAAGTTCTAGCTCCAGTGCCCTTTCTAAATAATATAACCCTTTTTGCTTTTGATCCATTTGGACTAATACAGTGTAAATGTTGTAATAAACCGTTGGATTATTGGGGTCCATTTCTATGGACTTATTAAGATCATCTATGGCCTCAGCATACAATCCTAACTTTGCGTGGGCATATCCTCTCTTGCTATAGGTAGATGCCAGGTAAGGAAAACTCGGGTCCATTTCAATAACCTTATTGCAATCCTCAATAGCCTTTTGATATAACCCTAGTCTTATGTATGCGGCTCCCCTATTGTTATATGGGTAAGAAAACTCAGGTGCTAGTTCAATGGATTTACTATAATCCTTAATTGCCTGTTCATATTGACCCAATTCATTGTAAATCCACCCTCTCCCGTTGTAGGGCTCGGGCCGGCTTGGATCTAATTCTATAGCTTCATTACAATCTGCAATTGCCTTATCATTAACCCCAAGATAGTGATAAGCCATACCTCTATTCAAGTAAGCAATTGAATCCTTAGGGTTAATATCAATGGCCTCAAAGATTTTTGCCATATTATTATCAAACTGGCCTTTCCTTAAGCTCAGAATGGATTCTAAAGAGTTTTGACTTATGCCACCGTAGACATTTATCCTGGGAATAAGTAATGGATCATCCTCGGAGGAAGCTATGCCAGGGACTACTGTAACCGCTGTTGAATAACCGGCATGCTTTACCCTCTCCTTTACCTCTTGATTATAGGAACCATATGGGTAACTAAAGGATATTACTCTATTGTTTAAAATCTGCTCTAACTTTCTTTTAGAATTAAGTATTTCAATCTCTTGGTTCTCTTTTGTTAGGGATGTTAAATAGGGGTGTGTTTTTGTATGACTCGCTATCTCTATTCCATCGGACTGAATACTCTCCAGTTGTCTCCATGTCATATGATTAGGTGTATCAACCATATCAGTTATTATAAATACGGTACCCTTTAAATTATACTTTTTAAGAATAGGAAAGGCCTTTTCATAAAAGGATACATAACCATCATCAAAGGTTAATAGAACCCATCTATCATCCTCATCACCTAGTCTACCTGCTAAAATATCTGGAATTTGGGATACTGTTGCTGTTTTATATGAATTCTCTGACAGCATTCTCATTTGTAATTCAAATTCATCTTCCGGCACATACAGATTATTGGGACCATGTCCAATTTCATGATACATAAAGACATGAATATTTTTATTGCCCACTTCGTATTTTGTTACTTCCGGATTAGCATAGACAGTTGCAACCGGAACAAGCAATAAAATAATAAAAGTAAATAGTTGTATTATTCGCACCTCATGCACTCCTCCATATAACATGCTCTATATGTTTAAATTTTACATAATTCTCAATAAACCTCCAAAGTATGATATGTTTTTAAATATTTTCACCATTTTTTAATGGCGTAAAGGATTTAGGCCTCCCCTTGAAGAAAGATTAATTTTAGATATTTTTAGGGGGTATCAAGGTGCATCGCATAATTTCTGGAATTTTACTTTCACTTTTCCTTATTACCGGACTCTGCCTTCCAGCCTACGCATTTGCAGAGGATAAACTAATCATTCCTTTAAATGACTCGTCCCATAATCAGTTCATAATTAATAACGATAGAGTATATATCTCTACTCCCGCATTGGAAAAACTCCTGGGTTCAGATATTAAGTGGATAGATAGAGATAACTATAAGGGACTTATCTTATCCAAGAACCAAACCAATCTAGTATTTATTATGGATAATAATTACTTTCTGGTTAAACACGGTAATTTCTATTCAGCTTTAGAACAAATGGACATTCAACCGATATTAATTAACGAACAAACCTACCTTCCTGTAAAATATGTACTTGAGGGCTTAGGCTATCAATTAAACTATGACTTAGCCCATCAACAAATAGAAGCCCATTGGACAGGTACCTTTATTAAAGAAGGCTATACAATTCCAGTTCAAAACTCTTTAAGCCAAATCAATTTTTACCCTGCTGATCTAGATATAGAATTGATATTTGAAACAAACTCTCAGAACCTTGAACAACAATTAAATGACATAAACACAATTCTTTCCTCAAAGCTTGATAACCAACTAACCACTCCTATTTTAAATAGTATTAAATTAGACAATTCATACATCAATAACAGTAAATTTTCAATATACCCCTCCAATGGTCAAACTTATATCAGGCTTTGGAAATAGCCCACAGCGAGTCACAGGTTGTCACAGGGACGGTTCTAGTGACAATTGAAACATTACTATCTGTCCTGTCAGCAGAACCGTCCCCATGACAGTTGCCCATGACAGTTTGACAGTTGTGAGTCAATAAAGAAAAAGCGAGTCAAGGTACGGTTCCTTTACTCACTTAAAACATAAAGAAACCCGCCGTCTTAATCAAAAGACAGCGGGTTTTGTAAAATTACTCTGGCGACGACCTACTCTCCCAGGGGCTTGCGCCCCGAGTACCATCGGCCCTGGAGGGCTTAACTGCTGTGTTCGGGATGGGAACAGGTGTACCCCC
>NZ_JARPTC010000027.1:0-28513 GCF_030577015.1 Desulforamulus aquiferis
CTATGAGGGCGTAAGTCCCGTTTCTGCTGTCTGCCTATGCGGTAACAACAACCATCAAATTCCACTACCAGTAAACTTGCGAGAGCGCAGCGTTGGAAATGCCGCCTGCCCGACCAGCTATAGACATGCAAACAGGCTCTCACACCAACGACCCCTTAGCAAGGCTGGCGGCTTTTCCAAAAGCGTAGCGGAGCACGGTCTGCGTTGCTTAGCCCGAAGTTCCACAAAGGAATACCCTATGAGGGCGTAAGTCCCGTTTCTGCTGTCTGCCTATGCGGTAACAACAACCATCAAATTCCACTACCAGTAAACTTGCGAGAGCGCAGCGTTGGAAATGCCGCCTGCCCGACCAGCTATAGACATGCAAACAGGCTGAAAGACACTTTACCTGCCCGCAGGTAGAACAGTCACCGGCCTCTCAGCAGCAATCTGCCTAAGAGCCTTCAAAGCATAATCCACCTCAGCCTCAGTATTAAAATAAGAAAAACTAAACCTCACCAACTTATTCTCAAAAGTCCCCAAGGTATGATGCGCATCCGGCGCACAATGCAACCCTGCCCTACATCCAATATCAAACTCCTTATCCAGCCTATCACCGACCTGCCCTGCCTTATAGCCCTCCAAGCTAAAGGAAACCACAGGCACCCGCTCCTCATCCTTCAGGGGGCCGTAAATCCTAAGACCACCAATGGACTCTGCTCCCTTTATAAACCTATTGGTCAAGCCCATCTCATGCTGGTGAATTTTCTCCTTGCCAACCCTGCGCAAAAACTTCAGACCCGCCCCCAGACCCGCTATGCCAACGGCGTTTAGAGTCCCGCTCTCATATTTCTCAGGCATTATATTTGGTTGGGTAGGTGTCTCTGAACCACTACCGGTTCCACCCTCCCTTAGGGTTCTCAAATTGACATCTTCCCTGATAAATAGTCCTCCGGTACCCTGGGGGCCCATCAACCCTTTATGCCCCGGAAAGGTAAGAACACTCACATTTAACCTTTTTACATCTATATTTAATATCCCGGCTGTTTGGGCCGCATCCAGAACAAAGTGGATATTATGTTTGGCAGCGATTCTCCCTATATCCTGGACTGGCATTATAGTTCCTACAACGTTGGATGCATGGGTCAATACAATGGCCCTGGTATTTGGCCTGATGGCCTGCTCAACCTGGTTAAGATCAATCTTACCCTGACGATCACACTTAATCTTTGTTACCTGTACCCCATGGCTTTCTAGGGTATGCAGCGGCCTGGTAACGGAATTATGCTCCATCGAACTGGTAATAACATGCTCGCCTTGGCTCATTAGTCCTTTAATGGCCATATTTAAGGCATCAGTAGCATTTAATGTAAAAACAATTCTTTCCGGGTCATTGATATTAAACAGACTGGCTAATAGCTGCCTGGTCTCATCCACAATTTGATTAGCCTCAACTGTGCGCCTATGCCCCGCCCGACCAGGACTGGCCCCTACTTCCTTGATAAAATGTTCCATTGCCTGCCAAACTTCGGGTGGTTTTGGCCAGGAGGTAGCTGCAGAATCAAAATAAACCATCTCTCTCCTCCTCATAGGAAAGGCACGGTTAATTATTTCTATTACACGTGCCCTTAAAATGCTGTAGTTTCTTTCAACGAACACAAAACAGAAAAAATCTGGTCTATCTAATATTTCATAATATGCTCTACAATATGCGTTGTTTCTAATTTCTTAATATTACTAAGGAGCAGGTATATAATTTCCTGGCTGTTGTTTAAATGTCTTCAGGATATTCTCTTGCCCCGCTTCCTCAGGCAGAGCATCCTGACCCGCTTTTCCTTCAGCATAGTATTTGATAATACCCGCCGCAATACTATAGGCTACTTTACTTTGATAAAGGGGGTCCTGTAATAATTTATCTTCCGTAGGGTTAGTAATAAAGCCTATCTCCACTATAACCGCAGGCATCTTTGTATTCCTCAGGGCAAAGTAATCCACTTGTTTAGCTTTCCTGGTGGTATTGCCTAATATGGTTGTCATCTCCCTTTGCAGTACCTCAGCCAATATTTTACTTTCTTCGGATTCTGGCTGAGAAAACACCTGGGCGCCATGCTCTCTTTTGCCTGGAAAAGCGTTGCAGTGAATACTAATAAACAAATCAGCATTTCTATCGTTTGCCATGGCAACACGCCTGGACAAATCCTGTCTCTTTTTACCGTGCCAGCCACTGGCAGAGGAATCACTCAGATCTATATCAGTCTCCCTGGTTAAGATAACGGCAGCTCCCATTTGACCTAGCCAGGTGGCTAACCTCTTAGATACTTCTAAATTTATATCCTTTTCCGGGACACCGCTATGACCCACCTTGCCAGGATCTCTTCCCCCGTGTCCCGGATCTACCACAATCACTTTATTTGCTAAAACATACGACATGGCCTCAATATCGTCCTCGGGATAAGCCCTTGTAATATTAAACAAATATAATGTTATTCCCAGCAGTCCCACTAACCCCAGCAGATATCTCTTCTTTATTTTTATTGAGCTAATAATTACAGGCATAAAACCACTCCTTCAATCTTCCAAGTCTTTCTAATGGAAATGGTATGTGAAATATTGAAGGATTAGAATAAAAAGGTAATTAATCTAAATAATTCTTTAGGTACTAAATACTCTAAAGAAGGAAACCTGAAATATATGTCAAATATTACTACAAAATGCAAGGAGGATCCAAAATTGCTACCTTCATTAAATAACCCTGATTTAGCTTCTGTTCCTTTAACAATGCTGGCCGGTAATATCCTTGACCCCCTATGCCCGGCAGCTGTTAAAAATATATCTGAGGATATCCTGAACAAATTGTCCATGCCGGTTATAGTAATTAATCATCTTGGTAATATATTACTCACCAATGAAGCCTTTGGTAAAACCATGGCCCTGTCCAACCAAAATGTCACATTTAACTTCGAAAATATAAATTTTTCCGATAGCAACCTTATCAAGTTGCTGGACTATGGACTTCCAGTAACAGGATATAATGATAACTTAAGAATTAACAATAAAACCATTCCCGTTAAAATTAACCTCTATCCCCTTTTCAACAGTGAACGACACCGTCTGGGTTTAGTCTGTACTTTAGAAGACCTCACCAGCAGTTCAAACTACCTACAGCTACAGCAAAGATGCGAACTAATCTTTAATTCTATGGAGCTTGGTTTTATTGTGCTTGACGAGTCACTAAAGATTACCATGCTTAACAAATTTGCCAAGGTACACCTAGGATGCAAAGAATCAGAGGTAATAGGCAAACCACTGGACAATCTAATGCAAGAATTTTTTGGTGACGCTAATCCCATATCCTCGGCCCTTGCTAATCAAATGGAACTAAAGGACTATGAACAATCCTTTACCCTTGGGGAGCAGACCTATTATTTTACTATTAACACCTATTTCCTAAAAAACGAAAATAATCAGCCAACTGGTGCAATTATTACCTTTCAAGATATAACCACTGCCAAAGAGATGTCTTTAAAGCTGGCTCAAAACGAGAGGTTTGCTGCCATTGGTCATATGGTAGGTGAAACTCTCCAGGGAATAGGAAATCCCCTGACCTCTATTAAGGGGTTTGTCCAGCTAGTTGAGAAAAATCTTAATGAACAACAAAAAAAGGATTTAAAATCCTACATAGACACTATTTTTAGTGAGATTGACACGATTTATAAGGTCACAAATGATTTGCTGGAATTTACTAAACCCTACAAGATAAAGCTCGAATTAATAAGTGTGAATGAGCTAATTTCCGAAGTTCTGACATTAGTAGATAAAGAGGTCCGACTTCAGGAAATAACTATCCACTGCGATTTATTTGAACCCTCCCCGCCAGTTCGGGGTGATCGACATCAGCTAATCCAGGTTTTCTTAAATATCCTTAATAATATCCTGCAAAACATGCCAGTGTCAGAAACACTTACAATTAAAACATATATAATAGGAGAATCCTCAAAGGTGACTATTGATTTCATCCCTTGGCCGGGAAATCACCGGCCAAGGGATGATGAAAGTGGCGGTCTATCAGTTTCAAATCGAATTATTAAAGAGCACCGTGGTGAAATCAGAACCGTTAGTGACTCTGGCGAAGGCTCGATAGTGTCCGTTATCCTCCCCCTCTGTAAGCTATCCGCTGTTCCGGAAAATAAATAAAAAAGGAAGGCCTAAGCCTTCCTTTTTTATAGTTATTAACGTTTGGAGAACTGGGGTGCACGACGGGCCTTTTTAAGACCGTACTTACGACGTTCCTTCATACGTGGGTCACGGGTAAGGAACCCAGCACGTTTCAAAATAGGACGCAGGTTAGGATCTGCCTGGATCAGCGCCCTGGCGATGCCGTGTCTTACTGCACCTGCCTGACCGCTAACACCACCGCCAACCACTTTGCACATTACATCGAAACGAGCTGTGGAATTGGTTAATTCCAGAGGCTGGCGAACTACCATGTCCAGTGTCTTACGACCAAAATAATCTAGAACCTGTTTATTATTTACAACGACGTTGCCTTCGCCTGGCACTAGGTAAACCCTAGCTACCGCATTCTTACGACGACCGGTTCCGTAAAACTGTACTTGAGCCACAATATTTCCTCCTTCCGGCTAAACTTAAATTAAAAATTCCACACTTCCGGCTTCTGGGCCTGATGGGGATGCTCACTACCCTTGTGAACTTTGAGCTTCTTGGATTGCTGCTCACCAAGACGGTTATGGGGCAGCATACCACGAACTGCCTTTTCCACAATCAGTTCCGGGCGTGTATCCATCATCTTACGATAGGGGACTTGTTTCAGCCCACCTGGATATCCACTGTGCCGGGTGTACATCTTTTGATCAAGTTTGTTACCGGTAAGGATAACCTTTTCTGCATTAATAATAATTACATGGTCTCCGGTATCAACGTGGGGTGTAAAAGCTGGTGTATGCTTGCCACGTAGGATCCGAGCTGCCTCGGCAGCTACACGACCAAGGGGTTTTCCCTCAGCATCCAAGACATACCATTTACGCTGTATATCAGCTGGCTTGGCCATGAATGTAGTCTTCATTATAAGTTTACCTCCTTACTGCCTGGGGAGCCAAAAGACGACAACGGGGCGGGAGTCGCACTCTGGCCACACATATAAGTATTTTAAAGCAAAGGAATTGGAGTGTCAAGCAGAATACCATGACTAAATCAATCTTTTGCCCATATTCGGCCACAATCTGATAAAATTAGGAAATTATATTTAGTATATCTATGTCACCGATTATTATTAATAATAGCTTATCCTCGAAAATTTAAGTGTACATTCTCTATAAAACTCATTTGTATTTATAGTACAATATTAGCTAGGTTATCAGTGGAGGAATTCTTTAGAATAGAGGTGTATTAGATGATTGCGGTTAGTTCATGCCTATTAGGAATTAAGGCTAAATACGACGGGGGTAAAAACTCCGTGGATAGGCTATTAAAACTATGCCCAGGGGGGAAGGTAGTCCCCATCTGTCCCGAGCAGCTTGGCGGTTCCCCCACTCCGAGGCCACCTGCAGAAATAAAGGGAGGAACCGGCCTAGACGTATTAAGAGGCACGGCCAAGGTTTATACCGATGAAGGCTTAGATATAACAGACTTATTTATAGAAGGTGCCCAAGAGGTACTAAAGGTTTGCCGGATATTTGATGTTAAAGCCGCCATCCTCAAAGAAAGGAGTCCTTCCTGCGGGTGCAACATAATTTATGACGGCACTTTTCAAAGTATGAGGATACCTGGCCAGGGGGTTACTGCCGCCCTCCTTGCCTCCCAGGGTATACCGGTTTATTCTGAGGAGGAGCTAACCGATGAACTCCTGCAAAAACTTTTTGGGCAAACCTTGTAGCGAAATAATCTAGGGGGAAGATTCATGGATATTCTGTCTCTCATTGCCGAGGGGAAAATTAAAGAGGCCATAGAAAGAGGGGATTTAAAGGATCTCCCCGGCGAAGGGACACCCCTCAAAATCGATGACCTTTCTCACATTCCCGACGACCTCAGGTGCGGTTATATTCTACTAAAAAACGCCGGGGTTCTGCCTGAGGAAATGGAACTAAAAAAGGAGATAGTATCCTTGCAAAGGCTCCTAAGCCATTGTTACGACGAACAAGATAAAGCTTCCTTAAATAGAAGACTTAACGAGATGACCCTTCGTTTCACCCTCCTGATGGAAAAGAGAAACCTAAGTCCCTCCTTAAGTGTTTATAAGGAAAAGATCCATGATAAATTTCAAGAACCTAAATAACCACAATAAAATCAGAGCCATTATCCCGCTGGGATAATGGCTCTGATAGTTTAGTACTGTTTATTCTGCTATTGTTCCTTAGGGGTGAATCTGTTTAAGTCATTTAAATAAAGCTCAGCAGTTCTCACCTGTTCAACATCCGAATAGAAGTAGGCCCCTGACCGGAAGTCGCCTTCCCTTAGCAGCTCCAGGTGAGCTTCACCCCCTGGGATTTTGGTTAAACCTAGGTAGTAGAGATATACACCTACTGTCACCGCCAGAAGGCCAAATACCAGCTTTACCCACTTTAGGACGAGGGGACCGGCATTCCCTCCACCCGCTGTTACATTAATGGCATTCATACTCAAGCCCTCCTAGTCCAAAGTAGTTTATTGACCCATCAGTTTTTCAGTAATGCCGGGGAACACTTTGAAGAACATGATGTAAGCCATGGTCAGGGTTAGAATCAGGTTGAAGGACTGACCGCAGATATACAGGATAACGGGCTTACCACCTTTAAGATACTTAGCCAGCTCACGGAAGTTGGTGGCCAGACCGATACTAACAAAGGCCAGGGCAAAGAACCAACCCTGCAGGGCAGTGGTCCACGCACCTACAATACCCTCGTCAATCATTACTTTACCAACGTCGGTGCCAAGAACCTGATAGAACAGGGAGAAAATGATAGATGCACAAAGGAAACCAAGAACGAATTTGGGGAAGCGGTACCAAACTTCAGCTAAGCCAACCTTTGTACCGGCACTTCTATCCACCTGGGATACCCAGTACCAGGCTACACCAAAGGCAATGGCGCCAATCATTACGTTCTGAATCATCTTAATGGTAGCCGCCACATACATAGCAGTGTCGCCAAGGAACGCACCAGCAGCCACAACTGCGCCGGTAGCATCAATGGTACCACCAATCCAGGCACCACCAAGAACTTCATGCATACCTAAGAACTTAATGAACATAGGCAGTACAATCATCATAATAGCAGTGAAGATGATGGACATACCAACCGCCAGGGTCAATTCTTCCTTCTTAGCACGGCAGGCAGCTGCAGTTGCAATGGCAGCGGAAACACCGCACACAGACATATCTGCAGAAACAGTCATATTCAAGGATTTGGAATCAATCTTAAGAATTTTTTGACCGAACAAATAGGTGCAAACCAGAACTATTGGAGTAACTACCCAGGTTACAAATACACCCGGAATACCGATGAGTAGGATTTTACCGATAAGGATACTTGCACCCAGCAGTACAAGACCGGTCTTAATGTAGTACTCAGTCTGTACAGCGGGCATAATCCACTTAGGAGTTCCAACAGTGTTACTAATTAATAGACCTAGAATCAGTGCCCATGCCACATATTCAATACCGGCAGCTTTAATCTGAGCTTGGGCCGCTAGGAAGTAGGAGAGTACGGCAAGAATAAATACAGGTATAAAACCGATTAAGAACTTGCGTACACTGTGACCCATAAACTTAATGCCGATGGAGAAGAATAAACCAAAGGCGATACATAGAACTACCAGTCCTCCAAAGAGGTTAAAGGGTTTGGCAGATGCGGAGCTTTTAGCCTTGGATTCAGCATCAGCAGCTACACGCCACTTTACAATGGCTTCATGAGCCTTATCATTTAAAGCATCATCTTTAAATCCTGCTGCTTCTGCTGCAGCCTGGGCTTCTTTAGCATCTTCCAGGGCCAGAGCAGTTTTTTCTTGAGCTTCTTCATATTTTGGCTTAGCCTTTTCGCTCTTAGCCTTGGCTTGTTCTTCAGTTTGTATAAAGGAAGTTATTGGCTTGTCGGTCCAGCTGCCGGGTCTTGCCAGGTAACCAGTTATCTTCTTGGCTAAAGGCTCATCCTTTGCCTTAAGCTTATCTTTATCACTGCTAGCCTGGTACCATTCAACGGTTTTAAAGGGAGCCCTATCAGCTTCTGCTTGAAGAACTACATTAGCCTTGGCAATCTTTTCATCCATATCCTTTGGCGCATTGGGCATGAAGATTAATAAACCGATTACCATAAGTGCTACGCCCAGCCAAATTGCCCAGTAATCTTCAAATTTCCATAAATCAGACCACTTAAAAGTACCTTTGTCTACCACTATTTCTTCGTTTTCATTTTGAACCTGTTTGTTCTTGTCTTCCATGGTACACCTCCCATAAAATTGAAGATATAATTATAATTGCTATTACTACGGGAAAAGGAGTAGATAAGAACCTCTGACTTTATTCCAAGCATCACCCCATGTCTTTATTAATTAACTGACTACCAATATGACCAAAATAATCAGCGCTTAAGAAAGATGTTATAATCACAATCTAAGCCATGTCGGTTGGACGACATTTATAAGGTCTTTTGCCAGACACGTTGGTAGTCGGTTAATTGACTGTTGTTAACATGTTATAAAAATTTCAAACTCATATCAATTAGCTGAGCCTAGTATGAATTGTTTATGCCTTCCATAGGACTGTATTGTCCACGGTTCAGATGTTTTTATGCCACTAATTTGAACATAATGTGTCATTAGTTAAAATATTTGCTTCGATATTTTAAATAATCTAAGCCATGTTTTTGTAGTATCAGTATTTTATTGAAATAAAAACAGGCCCCTAAAGGAACCTGTTCCCATACAAAAACTCTATCAATTTTAGCTAGTACTCAACTTCCTTAAGACTTAAACCATGGGGAGGTGCGGTTACACCTGCCAGGGCCCGATTTTTTGACTTGATTATCTCCTCCATTTGCTGCCATGTAGTCCTACCTAATCCGATATTACACAAGGTCCCGGTAATTATTCTTACCATGTTGTACAAAAAGCCGTTTCCCTTTAGCTCAAGGAGAAGAATTGGCGGTTCATATGTTATTTCCGCCCGGTAGATTGTTCTAATGGTATCTTTCACAGTGGCCCCCTGGGACTGAAAACATTTAAAGTCATGGGTGCCAAGGAGGAGGGCAGCCGCCTTCTTCATGATATCTATGTCAAGTTTTCTTGGCTCATGGTAATAATACAGCCTATGTAGCGGTGACATGACAGGGTGGTGGTAAATAGAATAGCGATAGGTCTTGGCCTTGGCTGAAAACCTAGCGTGAAATTCACTCTCAACTTCCTCTGCCTTAAGTATGGCAACATCATCAGGAAGTAAAGAATTCATAGCCAGGTGTATCTTTGCTGTAGGCACAGGCCAGTTTTCTGAGCGAAAGTTCACCACCTGGCCTTGGGCGTGAACTCCTGCATCGGTACGCCCTGCCCCAATAACTTGAATCCTTTTCCTTGCCAACCGACTTAAAGTGCTTTCCAATACTTCTTGAATTGTTATCAATCCGGTTCCCCGCTGCTCCTGAAATCCATGATAGTTAGTCCCGTCGTAGGCTACCGTAAGTTTAATATTTTTTAACATAGGCACTCCCAAAGAGTATTAATCGGTTAGAATAATATCCATCTATCTACTCCAACTATGATAAGGGTACTTATGGCTAGAATAAATACCGTATAATCCCTGGAGGTATAGGTAAATTGCTTTAGACTAGTCCTTTTTACATCACCCCGGTAGCATCTGGCTTCCATGGCGGTGGCCAGTTCTTCCGCCCTTCTAAGGGAGCCCGCTAACATGGGTACCAATAGGGCCACCGATGCCCTTACTCTGCTGGAAAAGCTGCCGGTGGTGATGGACCCTCCCCTGGCTTGCTGAGCCCTGGTGATTGCTTCTGCTTCTTCCAACAGTGTGGGAACAAATCTTAAGGCAATGGTCATCATCATTGCCAGTTCATGGGCAGGTATACCAACCTTTTTAAATGGGGTTAAAAGTCTCTCCAGCCCACCCGTTAAATTTACGGGTGTGGTAGTCATGGTTAAAAGCATCCCTGTTACAATAAGCAGTGTTAATCGGTAGATCAATCTAAGCCCATTAATTAAGCCTTCTCTAGTTACCGTAAAAAGGCTCCACTCCCAAATTATCTCTCCCGGGTGGGAAATAGCATGAAGAACAAAGCTGATAGTCAAGATTATCCAAAGAAATTTCATTCCCCGCAGAAATGCCCCCAAGGGGATTTGGGCAATAAGTAAGGCTATAATAACAGGAATAGCGACTGTTAAATAACCAACCATTCCATTCGATAACAGGGCGGCAGCTGCAATTATTGGTACTGTCAGGAGCTTCGCCCTTGGATCCAGACGGTGTACTAAGGAGTTTCCGGGGTAATATTGTCCAATTGTAATATTTGAGAATAGGGACATAATTGCTCCGTTCTCTATTTTTGTTTAAAAAATAGTTTGACCTCATAAACAAGGTTGCTTAGTATTATTCATCTATTACTTATGCTTCTTAAGCAGTTTGCCAACTTCTTGCTCAGCTTCCTGCATGGTAGTAATATTTTCTTTCATTAACAAGCCCTTTTCCTTTAAGGCTATTGCTAGTTTTGTGGCAAAGGGTACCGCCAGCCCTATCTGTTCAATCTCCCCTATACGATGAAAGATTTCTGCCGGTGTGCCCTGCAGATGTAGCTGACCATTATATAGCACCGATACACTATCGGCCCGCCGGGCAACCTCCTCCATATCGTGGGTAACAAGAACTACAGTAACTTTATGCTCTTTACAGATATCAGAAAATAAATTCATAAGCTGGCGCTGCCCCCTGGGATCTAAGCCTGCAGTAGGTTCATCAAGCAAAAGAATCCTTGGCTCCATGGCCAGTATCCCTGCTATGGCAACCCTACGCTGCTGGCCTCCACTAAGCTTATAGGGAGATATTTTGTGGTACTGCTCTTCAATTTCTACAGTTTGTAAAGCCTTATATACCCGGCGGGTAACTTCTTCCTCAGGGAACCCAATATTCCTTGGGCCGAAGGCTACATCGTTGAATACACTATCTTCAAATAACTGCTTTTCTGGATATTGGAATATTACCCCAACCCTGCGCCATAGGTTTAGCCTTTTTTTCTTATCAGCCAGATCTTGACCGGCAACAATTATAGTTCCCTCCCCGGTCATTAGACCTGCCATCACCTGTAGCAGGGTAGATTTACCTGAACCCTGAGGTCCTATTAGGGCACGGAACTCCCCCTGCCTAACGGATAGGCTAATATTTTTAAGGGCATGGCGCTCCATTGGTGTCCCTGGGGCATATACCAGATTTAGTTTATTAATCGCTATTGCTTCCGGCATAGATAGTCAGCCCAATCCTTTACTTTTAACATTGTACTGTCTATTTTATGACCCTTTTTTATTAATCTCCGGGCCAACTCAGCTGCTGGTGGGATAGTCAACCCCAGATTGCTTATTATTTCTACCTTTGAAAAACAGTCCTTAGGTGTACCTGTCAGGACTACCTTACCCTGGTCCAGTATTACAACCCTATCCGCTGTTGCTGCCTCATCCATATCATGGGTCACTAGTATTACAGTTTTACCCATTTTTTTCAGATTTGCTACCTGTTCCATTACTTCACGCCTACCCGCAGGATCTAACATAGATGTTGGTTCATCCAAAATCAATATATCCGGCTCTATAACTAAGACTGCTGCAATGGCTACCCTTTGTTTTTGACCGCCTGAGAGCCGGTTGGGGGGGAATTCTAAGAACCTTTCTAGGTCCATTCTCTTAGCCATTTCTTTAATCCTGACCTTCATTATGTCTGGAGCTACACCCAGGTTTTCCATGCCAAAGGCCAGCTCCTCTTCCACTAAAGCTGCCACTAACTGGTTATCAGGATTTTGAAAAACCATCCCAACCTTTTTTCTTATCTCCCATACATTAGTCTCTGCACCTGTGCAAAGACCCGCCACAACTACTTGTCCCTCATTTGGGATCAACAACCCGTTCAAATGTCTAGCCAGAGTTGATTTCCCAGACCCATTGGCACCCAATAGGGCGATTACTTCCCCAGGAAAAATCTCCAAACTAATATCATTCAACACCAGCCTATCATCTGAACCAGGATAACTGTATCTCAACCCTCTAACAGAAATTATTGGTTCCTTCATAACCATCCCTTTTATAAACAATACCCCGGGATTAACTCGCCACTTTAAAAGTTTTGCGGTTTGTCCCGGGGCAGGTTTATCTTTTCTTATAGGCAAGGCGAAACGGAAACCGCATTTCCGGGGTTTCCGCCAGTTCTTGCGCCATTAACTATTAAACTAACTCCAGCAGCACCATTTCTGCTGCATCACCCCGGCGATAACCTACCTTGACAATACGGGTATATCCGCCCTGACGGTCAGTATACTTGGGGGCAATGGAATCAAAAAGCTTCTTAACTACTTCTTCTTCATAGATATATTCTAAGCACTGGCGGCGAGCAGCCAGGTCACCTTTTTTAGCGGTGGTTACCAGCTTCTCAGCAATGCTTCGTACATCTTTAGCCCTGGGTTCGGTGGTTTCAATCCGCTCATCCCGGAATAAAGAGGTAACGAGGTTTCTCAGCATAGCTTTACGGTGGCCAGTGGTTAAACCAAATCTGCGATAGCCCACATTTCGTCCCTCCCTTACTCGTCGTCATTCCTCAGCGACAGGCCCAGTTCATGCAATTTATTCACAACTTCTTCCAGCGACTTTTTGCCTAGGTTGCGAACCTTCATCATGTCTTCTTCGTTTCGCTGAATTAGTTCCTCAACAGAGTTTATACCAGCCCGTTTCAGGCAGTTATAAGAGCGTACGGATAGATCAAGTTCTTCGATGGTCATTTCAAGAATCTTGTCCTTTTGCTCCTCTTCCTTTTCCACCATAATTTCAACATCATTAACTGTTTCGGTTAGACCGATGAACAGCCTTAAATGTTCATTTAAAATTTTGGCGGCCAGACTGGTGGCCTCATCAGGTCGAATACTGCCGTTGGTCCAGACCTCTAGAGTGAGCTTGTCGTAGTCAGTAATCTGACCGACACGGGTGTTTTCCACATTGTAGTTCACCTTACGCACCGGTGTATACGCAGAATCAATGGGTATTACTCCAATGATATGCTCACCCTTTTTATTCTTCTCTGCAGAAGAATAGCCACGGCCTTTGTTAACGGTGATTTCCATAAACAACCGCCCACCGGTATCAAGGGTTGCCAAATGCAAATCTGGATTTAGTATCTCCACATCAGCATCATGAATAATATCACCGGCAGTGACGGGACCCTCGGTTTGTGCTTCCACCCGAAGAACTTTTTCCTCGTCGCTGTGAATCTTAAGGCAAAGATTTTTAAGGTTCAGGATAATATCGGTAACATCTTCCCTAACTCCGGGGACTGTACTGAACTCGTGCAGCACACCATCAATTTTCACTGAGGTAACTGCAGCCCCTGGTAGTGATGATAGCAGAATTCTACGCAGAGAATTGCCTAGGGTGATCCCATAGCCCCTCTCTAACGGTTCCACCACAAATTTACCGTAGGTATTATCTTCATTCTGGTCTACAATATCAATCTTTGGCTTCTCAATCTCCAACAATTCGGTAACCCTCCTTTGGCCGGACCGGAACTAACATGTAACCGACCAACCTACCTGGAATACAGCTCGATAATCAGGTGTTCCTGAACAGGAGCATCGATTTGATCCCGGTTGGGCAGTGCCACAACCCGAGCCTTGGCTTCTTGTGCATCGTATTCCAGCCAAGCAGGAGGAGTACGATCCGCGGATCTCTCCATCAATTCCTTAACGCGGGGGGAATCTTTGCTCTTATCACGAACAGTGATTTCATCTCCCACTTTAATTTGGTAAGAGGGGATGTTCACTTTATGACCATTTACTTCAAAATGACCGTGAAGAACCAACTGTCTGGCTTCTACCCTTGAAGCACCTAATCCTAGACGATAAATTACGTTGTCCAGGCGACGCTCTAACAGACGAAGTAGGTTGTCACCGGTAACGCCGGGCTGACGCTCGGCTTTTTCAAAATAGTTGCGAAAAGGCTTTTCTAAAACGCCATAAATACGACGAGCCTTTTGCTTTTCACGCAGCTGAATACCATATTCTGAAACTTTCTTGCGACCTTGGCCGTGTTGACCGGGAGCATAGCTACGACGGTCAATTGCACATTTGCCAGTGTAGCAGCGGTCTCCCTTCAAATACAGCTTCAGGCCTTCACGCCGGCATAGACGGCAGTGTGGACCAGTGTATCTTGCCATGGAAACTAACGCACCTCCCTTTACACTCTCCGGCGCTTGGGCGGCCGGCAACCATTATGTGGAATTGGTGTTACATCTTTAATCATATTAACTTCAAGGCCAGCAGCCTGAAGGGAACGAATGGCAGCCTCACGACCGGAGCCAGGTCCTTTAACAGTAACCTCAACTTCCTTTAAGCCATGTTCCATTGCATCTTTAGCAGCTGACTCAGCAGCCATTTGGGCAGCAAAGGGAGTGCTTTTACGGGAACCCTTAAAGCCTACCTGGCCAGCACTGCACCAGCCCAGGCAATTGCCCTTTAAATCAGTGATAGTAACAATAGTATTGTTAAATGTGGACTTGATGTGTGCCACACCTGACTCTATGTTTTTCTTTTCTTTACGTTTAGTTCTTACTTGGCGACGCGCCATGTTTTTATATACCCCCTTTCACCTTACTTCTTCCTACGTACGCCGACAGTTTTCTTCGGTCCCTTACGGGTACGAGCATTTGTCTTAGTACGCTGTCCGCGAACAGGAAGTCCGCGACGGTGTCTGAGGCCCCGGTAACATCCAATCTCAATTAAACGTTTGATGTTCAGAGCTACTTCACGACGAAGGTCACCCTCAACCTTAACATTTTTATCAATATAGTCCCGAAGTTTGTTAATTTCTTCTTCGGTCATATCCTTGATCCTGGTGTCCGGGTTTACGCCGGTCTGGGCCAGAATTTTTTGAGCGGTGGGCTTACCAACACCATAGATATAGGTAAGAGCTATTTCTGCCCTTTTATCCTTCGGCAGGTCCACCCCGGAAATACGTGCCATATAACGATTACACCTCCCGTGTTACCCTTGCTTTTGTTTGTGCTTGGGATTTTCGCAGATAACCATAACCTTACCTTCACGGCGGATGATCTTGCATTTTTCACAAATCGGTTTTACCGATGGTCTCACTTTCAATGTATAACCCTCCTTTGGGGGATCTTGTTTACTTAAAGCGGTAAACGATGCGACCCCGGGTTAAGTCGTAGGGAGACAGTTCCACCGTAACCCTGTCGCCAGGTAGTATGCGGATGAAGTTCATGCGAATCTTACCCGATACATGGGCTAATACCCTATGCCCATTTTGCAACTCCACCCGAAACATAGCGTTCGGAAGCGGCTCTAATACTTTACCTTCAACTTCAATAACATCATTTTTTGACATTGCGCTTTACCCAACCTCCTTACCTTTGAGTAAAGGTTCTTCCTGTATTGACCTTTGCATTTCTGCCAGACTGGACATTATATCATTATTTGTTAACCTGATATTTCCCGCTAGCTTTTCAGCCATTGACTCAGAAACTATTGGCCATATTTTCAGGTGCCTTACGTTCTTACGTTTGGGCTTTTCTATTCCCCGATATTCTCCATCGGTAACCTCAACAAAATGATCGTCTAGACTGCTCAATACCAGGTAGTACCTTCCAGTGTCACGCCCCTGAGTTGAACTAACCAACTGCCCTGGCCTCACCTTAATTACCAAACCTTGCACCTCCAAATTACTCAAAGAGTGCCACCATTATATTTTAGTCAATATTTCCGGTGTGTCATCGGTTATGGCTATTGTGTGTTCAAAGTGGGCCGACAACCTGCCGTCAAGGGTTACTACGGTCCAATTATCCGGTAGCGTGCGCACCTCAAAGGTGCCCAAGTTTACCATTGGTTCAATTGCTAATGTCATACCTTGTTTAAGCCTGGGCCCGCGGCCGGGACGACCAAAATTAGGGATTTGCGGTTCCTCATGCATTTTGGCTCCTATGCCATGGCCAACGTAATCCCGAACAACTGACATGCCCTGCTTTTCAACATGCTGCTGTACAGCATGGGAAATATCCGATAGACGATTTCCTTCAATGGCCTGGGCTATGCCGGCGTATAAAGATTCCTCGGTAACCCTTAACAATTCCTCGGCTTCCTTGCTTATGGTACCAACTGGAAAAGTAAGGGCACTGTCACCAACAAAACCATTTATTACCGCACCACAGTCAATGCTAATAATATCCCCATTTTCCAGTTTTCTTAAACCGGGGATCCCATGAACTACCTCGTCATTTACTGATGTACAGAGAGTAGCCGGGAACCCCCCATAGCCTTTAAATGCCGGTCTGGCACCCTTCTGAAGTATATAATCCTCAGCTTTAGCGTCCAGCTCTTTAGTAGTTACACCTGGCTTGATGGCGTCCTTTATTTCCTCAAAGACCTCTGCCACCACCCGACCGGCATCCCGCATATATGTGAGTTCACGCTCAGTTTTTATAACAATCATCTTAATTCACCACTACTTAAGGAATCCTTGGTAACTCCGCATGAGCAGGTGAGATTCGATTTGCTTCATGGTATCGAGTGCAACACCTACAACAATTAACAGAGCAGTTCCACCAAAGTATAGGTCGGGAATTCCTGTCAGGGGTAGTGTGATGTTTGGCATGATGGCAATGGCCGCTAAGAATACTGCACCTGCCAATGTAATTTTACTCATCACTCTGCTGATATATTCAGCAGTTGAGCGTCCGGGTCTAAGACCAGGTATGAATCCACCGTATTTTTTGATATTATCGGCCATATCCACGGGATTCATTATTACAGCAGTATAGAAATAGGTAAACCCGATGATCAGCAGAGCGTATAAAATACTGTTTAATGCTCCGCCCCAGGCAAACCAATTCAAATACCAGTCTGCTACTACATTACCCTGAAACCAGGCTGCAATCTGCCCCGGAAACATTAGTAATGATGAGGCAAAAATGATGGGGATAACACCGGCCTGATTTACTTTCAAGGGCAGGTGGGAGGTTTGCCCACCGTAGACCCTGCGGCCTACAACCCTCTTGGCATATTGCACAGGAATGCGGCGCTGACCTTCATTAACAAATACAATTGCAGCAATGACCAGGGTTCCTACAACCACCATCAAAAGCACGCTGAGAATATTAATTGTTCCTACCTGCAGGTATTCAACAATACTAACCAGGGCTGATGGAATTCTAGAAACAATACCGGCAAATATGATTAGGGATATACCGTTTCCGATACCCTTTTCAGTAATTTGCTCACCCAGCCACATCAAAAGCACAGTACCGGCTGTTAATGTGATTGCTACAACCAGATAGTTTAAAATGGTTGGATTAACCAGTGCTCCTTTTAATGCTACCGACATACCAATTGCCTGAATAAATGCAAGTACGGCTGTGAAGTAGCGTGTGTACTGGGTAATCTTCTTGCGACCTTCTTCCCCTTCTTTGGCTAACTTCTCCAAATGGGGAATTACCACAGTAAGAAGTTGCATGATAATGGATGCGTTGATGTAAGGGGTGATACTCATGGCAAAGATACTTGCATTTTTAAAGGCACCACCGGAAATTACATCAAAGAATCCTAACAACGCACCCTGGGTCAGAAGATTAGCAAAGGCTTCCGGGTTAACTCCGGGCACAGGAATATGTGCACCCACCCGGAACAGAAAAATCATGGCCAGGGTAAAAAGCAGCTTGCCCCGCAGTTCTTCCAATTTGAACGCAGTCTTCAGGCTGTCTAGCACCCTTAAATCACCTCGGCTTTTCCGCCTGCAGCGGCAATCTTTTCAGCTGCCGATTTGCTGAAGGCGTGAACTTTTACGGTTAAAGCTTTCTCTAGGACTCCGTCCCCTAAAATCTTTACTCCGTCGCCTGTCTTTTTGATTACACCTGCTGCCAGTAATACTTCAGGAGTTACTTCAGTGCCGGGTTCAAATACATTTAACTCATCCAGGTTAATAGCAATGATATTTTTCCTGAATATGTTTGTAAAGCCCCTCTTGGGGAACCGGCGCTGCATGGGCATTTGACCGCCTTCAAAACCGGGCCTTACACCGCCGCCGGAGCGAGCGTTTTGACCTTTATGGCCTTTACCGGAAGTCTTACCTAAACCGGAACCGATACCCTGACCCTTACGGGTTGGCTTTGTTCTTGCCCCGGGAGCCGGTCTTAATTCAGAGAGTTTCACCGGTACACCTCCTTTAGGCTTCCTCTACCTTAATTAGGTGAGAAACTTTATTAATCATACCCCTTACCTGGGGGTTATCCTGTTGTTCTACAAAACTATTTGTCTTTCCTAAGCCCAGGGCGCGGACAACCTTCCGCTGTTCCTCAGGCCTGCCGATAAGACTGCGAACCAGTGTAATTTTCAGCTTGGCCATTGTCCGTCCCCCTAACCTAACAATTCTTCCACGGTCTTACCACGTAAGCGGGCCACTTCATCGGGGGTTTTCAGCATTTTGAGACCCTCCATGGTGGCATTAACCATGTTATTAGCATTATTTGAACCCAGGGATTTGGTCAGGATGTCCCTTACCCCTGCCAATTCAAGAATTGCCCTTACAGGACCACCGGCAATAACACCGGTACCTTTAGCAGCAGGCTTCATTAATACTTTGCCTGCACCAAAGCGTCCCTGTACCTCGTGGGTAATAGTGGTTCCGTTTAATGGAACTTTGATCAGGTTTTTCTTGGCATCTTCGATTCCCTTACGGATAGCTTCAGGAACCTCACCGGCCTTACCCAGGCCAGCTCCTACATAGCCATTTCCGTCGCCTACAACTACAAGAGCGGAAAAGCTGAAACGCCGACCACCCTTAACAACTTTGGCGACACGGTTTATGAACACAACCTTTTCGGATAGTTCCAACTTGCTGGCATCAATTCTCGCCATGTTTAGTTGCTTCCCTCCTTTGTCACCAGACTAGAAGTCCAGCCCTGCTTCTCTGGCACCTTCTGCCAGGGCTTTTACACGACCATGGTAAAGGTAGCCCGCACGGTCAAATACTACTTCTTTAATGCCCTTTTCTTGGGCAATTTTTCCTATTAAGTTACCAACAGCCTTAGCGGCTTCAATGTTACCGCCACTCTTCAGCTGTCCCTTTAGTTCCGGCGAAAGGGTTGAAGCGGCAACCACGGTTACGCCAGTCTCATCATTAATAAGTTGGGCATATATGTTACTCAGGCTGCGAAATATGTTAAGACGTGGTCTTGCAGCTGTACCCAATATTTTATTCCGGACTCTGCGACGACGTTTTGCACGTATCGCTTTGCGGTCAGGTTTGGTAAGCAACCGGTTTCAACTCCTTCCCTATTTTTTACCCTTGCCGCCAGCCTTACCGGCCTTGCGACGGATAACTTCGCCTTCGTACTTAATCCCTTTGCCTTTATATGGCTCGGGTTCACGCACCGCGCGAATATTTGCTGCTAATTGTCCTACCACCTGTTTGTCTGAACCTTTAATGGCTATTTTGGTAGGAGCAGGCACTTCAATTTCAATACCAGCCGGGGCTTCGATTTCGACGGGATGGGAATAACCCACTGTCAGCACCAGCTTATCACCTTGTTTGGCAGCACGATAACCAACACCTACCAGTTCAAGGTTGCGCTGGAAGCCTTTGGTCACACCTTCTACCATATTGCTTAGCAAAGTGCGGGTTAGACCGTGCAGTGAGCGGTGGTTTTTCGCTTCACTGGGACGTTCAACCAAAAGGTTATTTTCCTCCAGCTTAATAATCATATCCCGGTGTAATTCCTTTTCCAGCTGCCCCTTTGGTCCCTTTACCAGGACGTTGGTGCCGTCAATTTTAATCTCAACACCAGCGGGAACAGGAATAGGTTTTCTACCAATCCTGGACATCAGTCATACCTCCTGTTAAGAACACTACCAGATGTAGCAAACAATTTCTCCACCCAGTCCGTTCTGACGAGCTTGCTTATCGGTCATAATTCCCTGGGATGTGGATACAATTGCTATTCCTAGACCACCCAATACTTTGGGAATCTGATCTTTTTTAGCATATACACGCAGGCCGGGTTTGGAAATTCTCTTTAGCCCGGTTATAACCCGCTGTTTAGCGCCACCATATTTCAAATAAAGTCTTATAACACCTTGTTTACCATCTTCCACGGTTTCGTAGTCTTTTATATACCCCTCTTGCTTTAATAATTCTGCAATGGCCTTTTTAACATTGGAGGCCGGGGCTTCTACTTTATCATGGTAAACCGTGTTGGCATTGCGAATCCTGGTTAGAAAATCCGCAATGGGATCGGTCATGACCATGTGATGCAACCTCCTTCCTGATTACCAGCTAGCTTTCTTTACTCCAGGAATCTCTCCCTTGTAGGAAAGTTCACGGAAGCAAATACGGCAAATACCGAACTTTCTCATGTAGGCGTGGGGGCGGCCACACAGTTTGCAGCGGTTATGAGCTCTAACTGTAAATTTGGGCGCTCTGTTCGCCTTGTTTATCATTGATTTTTTTGCCAATCGAATAACCCTCCTTCACCGGAAGTTAGCTTGCTTTTACAAAGGGCATGCCCATAAGTCTTAGCAGCTCTCTGGCTTCTTCGTCTGTTTTGGCGGTGGTAACGAAGCAGATATCCATGCCACGTACCTTGTCAACCTTATCATATTCAATTTCAGGGAAAATCAGCTGTTCCTTAATGCCCATGGTAAAGTTACCACGTCCATCAAAGGATTTATCGGTTATCCCACGGAAATCGCGAACCCGGGGGAGTGCGATATTAAAGAGTCTGTCAACAAACTCATACATACGGTCAGCGCGCAGGGTAACTTTGGTGCCGATGGTCATGCCTGCACGTAATTTAAAGGCTGCAATGGATTTCTTGGCTTTAGTGGTTACAGGACGCTGTCCGGTAATGGTTTGCAAGTCACCCACAGCGGCATCAACTGCCTTGCTGTTTTGGATGGCTTCGCCAAGACCCATATTTAATACTACCTTTTCAATCTTAGGTACCTGCATAATGTTTTTGTACCCGAACTTTTCCATTAAAGCCGGTACAACTTCATTCAGGTATTTATCCTTCAGCCTTGCCACTTGTTCTCCTCCTTTCCAACTCCGTTTAGCTGATTACTTCGCTGCAGTGTTTGCAAACCCGTTCTTTGTTGCCATTGTCCAAAACTTTTTTCTGGATTCTGGTGGGTTTTTGACACTTACCGCAAACCAGCATAACGTTGGAGCTATGGATTGGGGCCTCTTTTTCCACGATACCACCCTGGGGCATCTTGGGAGTGGCCTTCTGGTGACGTTTAACAATATTTACGCCTTCAACGATTAACCGTTGTTTCGCTGGCTCTACGGATACAACTTTGCCCTTTTTCCCAGCGCTTTTTCCGGTAATTACCAGAACGGTATCGCCTTTGCGAACGTGAACCTTTGACATTGTAGTTCAAACACCTCCTGTTTGAGAGGTGAGAGGTGGGAAGTCAGAGGTTGGATAGATTTACTCTCCTACCACTCTTACCTCTATACTGTTGTGCGACTAAATAACTTCTGGAGCCAGTGAAACAATCTTCATAAAATCCTTTTCCCTAAGCTCCCGGGCCACAGGGCCAAAAATACGTGTACCCCTAGGGCTTTTGTCGTCTTTAATAACTACAGCTGCATTTTCATCAAATTTGATGTAGGAACCATCGGCTCGACGCACCTCTTTCTTGGTACGTACAACCACACATTTAACTACATCGCCTTTTTTAACAACGCCGCCGGGTGTAGCTTCTTTAACGGAAGCAACAATAATATCTCCAACACTGGCATAACGACGCAGGGAACCACCCAGCACTCTGATGCACATTAGCTTCTTGGCACCAGTGTTATCACCAACATTTAGGATGGTTTGCACTTGAATCACGGAAATGACCTCCCTTCGTGCCGATAATAGGCCATCATGCTTTAAATTTGCTCAGCCCGTTCAAGAATTTCAATTACACGCCAGCGCTTATCCTTGGACAGCGGGCGGGTTTCCATAATGCGAACGATATCACCTTTGCGGCAGCTGTTCTCTTCATCATGGGCCTTAAATTTCTTGGTCTGACGGATGGTGCGCTGGTACAGTGGGTGACGAACTCGGTCTTCTACAGCCACCACAATGGTCTTTTCCATTTTATCGCTAACCACTTTGCCTTGACGTACTTTGCGTAGGTTACGCTTTTCTTCCACCATCGTACCTCCTTCCTGGTCGATGACTAACTTCAGCGATTAAGCCTGGCGAATGCCCAGTTCTCTTTCGCGTATAATTGTCTGAACTCTAGCAATTTTTCTTTTGCATTCTTTAATTTTCATGGGGTTATCCAATTGTCCGGTGGCCAACTGGAATCTCAATTTAAAGAGCTCATCCTTTGAGTCATCTAGCTTTTTAGATAATTCAACATTGCTGAGATCCTTGAGTTCCTTAACTTTCATTGGCTTCACCTACTTCCCCGCGTTTTACAAACTTACACTTAACAGGCAATTTGTGCATTGCTAAACGCATAGCTTCACGTGCTGTAGCTTCTGGTACCCCTGCCACCTCAAACATAACGCGACCGGCTTTAACAACAGCCACCCAATGTTCTGGTGCGCCCTTTCCAGATCCCATACGGGTTTCAGCCGGTTTTTGGGTAATCGGCTTATCCGGGAAAATGCGGATCCATACTTTACCACCACGTTTAATATAACGGGTCATCGCAATACGAGCAGCTTCGATTTGACGGTTAGTAATCCAGCCGGCTTCCAGAGCCTGGATTCCGTATTCGCCGAAGCTTACCTCACCACCGCCCTTGGTGACGCCTGCGTTTCCGCGGGGACGGTGCTGCTTGCGGTATTTAACCCTCTTCGGAATAAGCATCGGTTACTCGCCTCCTTGACCGGCTGCGGGTTTTTTCGCTTCCGGCAATACTTCTCCTTTATAGATCCAAACTTTAACGCCAATCTTACCATAGGTAGTGTTGGCTTCGGCAAATCCATAGTCAATGTCTGCACGCAGGGTGTGGAGAGGAACTTTGCCCTCGCTGTACCACTCTGTACGAGCAATCTCAGCACCACCCAGTCTACCGCTGCAGGCAATTTTGATGCCCTTGGCACCCATGCGCAGGGAGCGCTGTACAGTTTGCTTCATGGCCCGACGGAAAGCAATACGCTTTTCCAACTGGGAGGCAATGTTTTCCGCCACCAATTGTGCATCAGCTTCCGGGGTCTTAATTTCAACAATATTTACATTAACCTGCTTACCAGTCATTTTTTCCAGCTGTTTACGCAGGGCTTCCACTTCTGCACCACCACGACCAATTACAATGCCGGGCTTAGCAGTGTGGATAGAAACTTTAACACGGTTGGCTGCACGTTCAATTTGAATTTTAGCAATACCAGCCTGGTAAAGCTTACCTTTAATGTGTTTACGGATTTTTACATCCTCGATTAGCAAATCGGAGTAATTGCGCTTATCCGCAAACCATTTACCTTCCCAGTCCTTGATAATGCCTATCCGCAAACCCTTTGGGTTAACCTTCTGGCCCACGCAATTATCCCTCCTTTTTATCCGAGACCACTACTGTAATGTGGCTGGTTTTTCTTCTCATAACATCTGCACGACCCATGGCCCTGGGCTGAAAGCGTTTGAGTGTCGGACCCTGGTCTACATATATTTGGGAAATAATAAGCTCATCTTTATCCATTTCGTAGTTGTGTTCCGCGTTAGCAGCAGCAGATTTAACCGCTTTGGTCACTGCTTCGGTGGCTTTGTTGGGAGTGTAGCGAAGTATTGCTAATGCTTCCTCCAACTTTTTACCCCGAATTAAATCTACAACCATACGGGCTTTACGCGGGGACACGCGGATAAACTTGGCTATTGCCTTGGCTTCCATCGTTTAGCCCCCTTCCGATTACTTAAGCGCACTGGACCTCTCGGTGTGACCACCGTGGCCCCGGTATGCACGGGTGGGCGCAAACTCGCCCAGCTTGTGTCCTACCATATCCTCTGTTACATACACAGGAATATGTTTACGACCATCGTAAACAGCAATGGTGTGACCGATCATTTGAGGGAATATGGTGGAACGGCGGGACCAGGTTTTGATTACCCTTTTCTCGCCCTTTTCATTCATAACCTCAACTTTTTTTAGAAGATGGTCGTCGATAAAGGGTCCTTTCTTAAGGGAACGAGCCATAATGAACCTCCTTCCGGGACATGCTCATTTTCCATACTCACGGGGCCGGGTGTGTTGCATATCATGTTAATTCCGACCCACTGCTAATTTACTTATTTCTTGTTACGACGCTTAACAATCAGGCGATCGCTTTTCTTCTTGCCACGGGTACGGGCACCCTGGGCTGGTTTACCCCAAGGAGTAACGGGGTTCCGGCCAATGGGGTTACGTCCCTCACCACCACCGTGTGGGTGATCAACTGGGTTCATTACTTTACCGCGGACGGTAGGTCTGATACCCAAGTGACGGCTGCGGCCAGCTTTACCAATGGTAATGTTCTCGTGCTCAATATTGCCTACCTGACCAATGGTGGCCCGGCATTCTTGTAGTACTAAGCGCATCTCACCAGAGGGTAGACGCAGGTTAGCATATTTACCTTCCTTAGCCATAAGCTGAGCTGAAGCACCGGCTGAGCGAACCATTTGTGCTCCGCCACCGGGATACAACTCAATGTTGTGTACCACGGTACCCAGTGGAATGTTGCGTAAAGGAAGGCAGTTACCGATTTTGATATCGGCATCTGGTCCAGAAACAATTGTTGCTCCTACCTGCAAACCTACAGGAGCTAAAATGTAGCGTTTTTCACCGTCAGCATAATTTAACAGGGCAATCCTGGCTGAGCGGTTAGGATCATATTCAACGGAGGCAACCTTAGCCGGAATGCCATCCTTGGTGCGCTTGAAATCAATTATGCGGAACTTCCGCTTGTGGCCACCACCCTGGTGCCTAACTGTTAGTCGGCCCTGGGCATTGCGTCCCCCGGTCTTCTTGAGAGGCTCCAGTAGAGATTTCTCTGGTTCAGCTTTGGTTATCTCTCTAAAGTCAGAGACGGTTACAAACCGGCGGCCAGGTGAGGTAGGTTTATAATTTTTTACTGCCACCTGGGCTTCCCTCCTTACAGTCCTTCAAAGATCTCGATCTTGTCGCCTTCCTTCAGGGTTACAATGGCTTTCTTACGGTCAGGCGTTTTGCCGGTGAATTGCCGAACACGCTTAAACTTGCCCTTCACCCGCATAGTGTTAACCTTTTCAACCTTTACCTTGAAGATTTCCTCAACAGCCTTTTTAACTTCGGTTTTATTAGCCTTCAGGTCTACGATAAAGGTATACTTATTCTCTGCTAACAATCCCGTACTTTTTTCTGTTACCACCGGCTTGATGAGGATGTCGCGTGGGTTCTTCATTACGCCAGCACCTCCTCAATCTTTGCTACGGCGTCTTTGGTTATAACCAATTTGTTAAATCTTAACAGGTCATAAACATTAACACCCTCTGCCTTTAAGGGCTTAACTCCCTCAATATTACGGGCAGACTTTTCAACGTTTAAGTCCCGTTCAGCAGTAACTACCAGTGCCTGGCTTGCTTTTAGGTTGTCAAGGATGCGTACCATTTCTTTAGTCTTGGGGGCATCCATGGTCAAAGTATCCAGTACAATGATATCATTGCCTAAAACCTTGCTGGAAAGGGCCGACTTAAGTGCTAAGCGGCGTACTTTCTTGGGCAGGGAATAGGAATAATCACGGGGATGTGGTCCAAACACGATACCACCAGAACGCCAGATAGGTGAGCGAGTGGTGCCAGCACGTGCACGACCGGTACCTTTTTGCCGCCAGGGCTTACGGCCACCGCCTCTAACTTCTGCTCTTGTCTTAGTGTCGTGTGTACCTTGACGCTGATTGGCCAGCTGCATAGTTACGGCATCATGCAGTACAGGTTCATTTGGCTCGATACCAAAAACGGAATCCTTTAGCTCAACTTCCCCGACCTGCTGGCCGCTGATGTTATATAAAGCTACTTTAGGCATTAGATTCACAGTCCTCCTTTCGCTGCGCCACCGCTACTTGGCCTTGACGCTGTTTTTAACCAGTAACAGGCCGCCCCGGGGACCGGGCACTGCACCTTTAATGGCGAGCAAATTACGTTCGGCATCAACCTTAACGATTTCAAGGTTTTGTACAGTTACTCTGTCAACACCCATATGACCGGGAAGTTTTCTGCCTTTAAATGTCCGGGCCGGGCCTTTAGCTGCGGAGGAACCGGGCCGGCGGTGATATTTGGAACCGTGGGCCATGGGTCCGCGATGGAAGTTGTGCCGCTTGATGCCACCGGCAAAACCTTTACCCTTGGAGGTTCCCACTACATCCACCTTTTCGCCCTGGGCAAAGATGTCTGCTTTAAGCTCTTGCCCAATTTGGAAGGCTTCAATATCCTCAACCTTCAGCTCCCTGAGGAACCTTACTGGACGTACACCTGCTTTAGCCAAATGACCTTTAACAGGCTTGTTGATTAGCATTTCTCTTTTTGTTCCAAAACCTAATTGAATGGCGTCATAACCATCGCTTTCAGTAGTTTTTTTCTGAACTACCAAGCAAGGACCGGCTTCTACTACAGTAACCGGGATGGCTATGCCTGCTTCGGTAAATACTTGGGTCATGCCCACTTTTTTGCCTAATATACCTTTTGGCATGGTAAAGCACCTCCTGTTATAGTCAGAGGTTAGAAGCCCATGGTTCCCCAGGGCTTCTAACATACACTCTCGGGGTCAATCTTACAGTTTTATTTCAATATCCACGCCGGCAGGCAGATCCAGGCGCATAAGAGCGTCAACTGTCTTAGGAGTGGGCTCCAGGATATCGATTAAACGTTTATGCACACGCATTTCAAACTGTTCCCGGGAGTCTTTATTTACGTGGGGGGAACGCAAAATGGTGTAAATGCTCTTTTCGGTGGGAAGGGGAACGGGTCCGGCCACCGAGGCTCCAGTCCTTTTAGCTGTGTCAACGATTTTAGTTGCGGACTGGTCCAGCATTTGATGATCAAAGGCCTTTAGCCTAATTCTTATTTTTTGGCTCTTCATAACAAGCCCTCCCTTTCGTCCGATTCAGCGGACTGCTCCGTGAAAATTAACCTCAAATGACGAGCAACCTTTCACTTCATCGCTATCCACGCTGCTATTTGCAGCGCTCACGGCATATGTTTATATTATTATTCAGCCCGGATACCGGAAACAACGCCGGCGCCTACGGTGCGGCCACCTTCACGGATAGCGAAGCGGAGACCTTCTTCGATGGCGATGGGGGTGATTAGGTCGATGGATACCTTGATGTTGTCTCCAGGCATAACCATTTCTACACCCTCGGGCAGATGTACGATACCGGTAACGTCGGTTGTACGGAAGTAGAACTGGGGACGATAGCCGTTGAAGAACGGAGTATGACGTCCACCCTCTTCTTTGGTCAGTACATATACTTCTGCTTCATATTTGGTGTGGGGCTTGATGCTGCCGGGCTTAGCCAATACCTGGCCGCGCTCGATTTCTTTACGGTCTACACCACGCAGCAGGGCACCAATGTTGTCGCCGGCTTGAGCATAGTCAAGCAGCTTGCGGAACATTTCTACACCTGTTACTACGGTCTTGCGGGGCTTTTCGTTTAAGCCTACGATTTCTACCTCATCCTGTACCTTAACTTGGCCACGCTCTACACGACCGGTGGCAACTGTACCACGTCCGGTGATGGAGAACACGTCTTCCACAGGCATTAGGAATGGCTTATCTACTGCACGTTCGGGAGTTGGGATGTAAGCGTCTACATTGTCCATCAGTTCCCATACTTTGCCGCACCACTCGCACTCGCGCTTGCCGCAGCCACACTCAAGGGCTTTCAGGCCGGAACCAGCTACGATTGGGGTGTCGTCACCAGGGAAATCATAGGAAGATAGAAGTTCACGTACTTCCATATCTACCAGTTCAAGCAGCTCAGGATCGTCTACCATGTCAGACTTGTTCAGGAATACGGTGATGTATGGAACACCTACCTGACGGGAGAGCAGGATGTGCTCACGGGTCTGGGGCATGGGACCATCAGCTGCGGATACTACCAGAATAGCTCCGTCCATTTGAGCCGCGCCGGTAATCATGTTCTTAACATAGTCAGCGTGTCCGGGGCAGTCAACGTGGGCATAGTGACGGTTAGCAGTTTCATACTCTACGTGGGCGGTGTTAATGGTGATACCACGTTCACGCTCTTCAGGAGCATTGTCGATTTCGTCATAGCGCTTAACAGATGCGCCACCGGTGGTGCTTAATACTACTGTGATGGCAGCAGTCAGAGTTGTCTT
>NZ_JARPTC010000028.1:0-26247 GCF_030577015.1 Desulforamulus aquiferis
CTACATGGTAGATAGGCCGGGGGTGTAAGGGCAGCAATGCCTGCAGCCGACCGGTACTAATAGGTCGAGGTCTTGACCTAAATCAAGAAAATATATACGACGACAAACTTTAATCTGTTCAGTTTTCAGGGAACACCTTGTCACTGGGACGGTTCTAGTGACAGTAATCGTCTCCAACATTCACTGAAAGCTGTCACTAGAACCGTCCCAGTGACAGGGAGAACCGTCCCTGTGACAGGGGATTGTGAGAATTGCATAAGATTTCTGGTGGCGATACCGGAGGGGGTACACCTGTTCCCATCCCGAACACAGCAGTTAAGCCCTCCAGGGCCGATGGTACTCGGGACGCAAGTCCCTGGGAGAGTAGGTCGTCGCCAGACAAATTTTATAACACGGGCTTTGCCCGTGCACTAATCCTCGATAGCTCAATGGTGGAGCAACCGGCTGTTAACCGGTAGGTTGTAGGTTCGAGTCCTACTCGGGGAGCCAATAAAGAAAGCCTCTGCATTTATGCAGGGGTTTTTCTTATATTTGTCGGGGATATTTTAGAGAATAATTAGCCCGAGTTCAAAAAAACTACCTATATATAATAAACTTAAGATAAATAAGCAAAGCAACCTAAAATGAGTGTTTATTGGTATTGTATTATTAACAAAGGAGATTTACAATAAAAGCATAGTCAAGGTCAGACAAAGTCAAAGATTAATTTAGGAGGATGAAGAATATGGCTAAAACTGTAGGAATTGATTTAGGGACCACAAACTCAGTGGTGGCTGTATTGAAGTAACCTTTGATAGGTTTAGAAAGGACTGGCGGTGAAGGGGAAATCAAAGCAGCCTACCGTAGGTTGGCCCGGAAGCATCACCTGGACCTGCACACAGGCAGCCAAAAAGAAGCCGAAGAGGAAAAATTTAAGGAAATCAATGAAGTCTATGAAGTATTAAGTGACCCGGAAAAAAGGGCTAAATATGATAATTTCGGAATAAAATGGCAGAATGGGCAAACACCCGATATGGGAAATGTTGGGCATTACAATAATTATAGTGATATCTTTGCAGCGTTTTTTGGTGGAGGTACTGAAGGTCACAGGGTTAACCTACCTGGCCAGGATATTGAAGGTATATTACAGTTGACTGTGGAAGAGGCCTATCGGGGAGGAAATAAAACCATTCAGCTTTTAAACAAGGTTCTTGAAGTCGGGTGTGCAGGACGGAAGTAGAATAAGGCTAAAGGGACAGGGTGAGGAAGGAAATTATGGCGGTGAACCGGGAGATTTATATCTAAAAATGTGTATATTACCCCATCCGCATTTTACGATAAAGGGTAATGATATAGAAAGCAGGGTAAGTATCAGGCCGGAACAGGCGGTTCTGGGTGAGATGCTGGAAGTGGAAACCTTAGATGGTATTATAAAGGTTAGGATTCCTCCCATGAGTAAAAATGGAAAAAAACTAAGGTTGAGAAATAAGGGGTGGACTGGAAAGAAAGGTGAACGGGGAGACCATTATATTGAGGTGGCTATTGATATTCCAGATAACTTAACTGATAAAGAAAGAGAATTATATGAGAAATTAGCTAATCTGAGAAGATTCGACTCCCGCCAGGCAAGCTAAGCCAATGATTGCACTACAATGTAATTACTTTGATAGGAATAAACCAAAAAGATTAGCACAGTAGAAGGAGGTGAATCCCCAGCTTAATTGCTAAGGGGTACAGGTATGGATTTTAATCGCTATACACAAAAGTCCAGGGAGGCTGTTTCTGCATCACAAAATCTGGCAGCACAGTATCACCACCAGGAAATAAACGGCAAACATTTATTGTCAGCCCTACTAAGCCAGGAGGGGGGGATGACCCCGCGCTTCCTAGAACATGCCGGTGTCAATGTTGTCCACCTGCAAAGTTTAACCGACGGGCTTTTAAGAAAAGGGCCCGCGGTACATGGCTATGAAGGTTCCTTAAGACTTGGTACAGGGCTGGCAAGGGTATTTTCCGAGGCTGAAAAAGAGGCACGGGAAATGAAGGACCAGTATGTCAGTGTGGAGCATTTGCTGCTGGCCCTGGTAATTGAGGGAGAGAATGAGATAAAGGAAGTATTTCGTCAGGTAGGCTTAGGTCGGGAAACCCTCTTAGGTTCACTAAAGGCAATTAGGGGTAACCAACAGGTAACCAGTGAGAATCCCGAGGAAACTTACGAAGCCCTGGAGAAATATGGTCGTGATTTGACAATACTAGCCCGGGAGGGCAAATTAGATCCTGTTATCGGGAGAGATGATGAGATACGCAGGACCATAGAAATTCTCTCCCGTCGCACCAAGAACAACCCGGTCCTAATAGGCGAACCAGGGGTGGGGAAAACAGCAATAGTAGAGGGTTTAGCAAGGCGGATCATTGATGGGGATGTGCCGGAGGGCTTAAAAAACAAACTTGTAATTGCCTTGGATATGGGCGCCCTAATTGCAGGGGCCAAATACCGAGGAGAATTTGAAGAACGTTTGAAGGCTGTACTCAAAGAAGTACAGCAATCGGAAGGAAGAATTATTCTCTTTATTGATGAACTGCATACTGTTGTAGGTGCCGGGGCAGCGGAAGGTGCCATGGATGCTGGCAACCTTTTAAAGCCAATGCTGGCTAGGGGTGAGTTAAGGGCCATCGGTGCTACCACCCTGGATGAATACCGTAAGCATGTGGAAAAGGATGCTGCCCTGGAACGTCGGTTTCAGCCGGTATTGGTAAATCCACCATCTATAGAAGATACTATTTCAATATTGAGGGGCCTCAAGGAACGCTATGAAGTGCATCATGGGGTGCGTATTCAGGATAGTGCCCTGGTTGCTGCTGCCACTTTGTCCGACAGGTATATAGCAGATAGATTTTTGCCCGATAAAGCCATTGACCTAATGGACGAGGCCGCTGCCAGATTGCGCACTGAAATTGACAGTATGCCCACAGCTTTAGATGAAATAACCCGCCGGGTAATGCGTTTGGAGATCGAAGAGGCAGCATTAAAGAAAGAAAAGGATCAGGTATCCCGGGAGAGATTAGAAAAACTGCAGCAGCAGCTTGCAGAGCTTAAAACGGAAAAGGATCTGATGGCCACCCAATGGCAGGTGGAAAAACAAGCAATTTCACGAGTTCGGCAGCTGAAAAAGGATATCGAAGATACTAAAATGGAGATAGAAAGGGCAGAACGGGATTATGATCTTAACCGGATGGCTGAACTGACTTACGGCAAGCTCCCGGATCTAGAGCGAAGACTTAAGTCTGAGGAAGAATTGTTGTCAGGGAAACAAAAGAATAACATGCTGCTAAAGGAAGAGGTTGAAGAAGAGGACATTGCCAGAGTTGTAAGCCGATGGACCGGTGTTCCTTTAAATAAACTCCTGGAAGGAGAAAAGGAAAAGCTTATCCATCTGGACGATATATTACACCAGAGGGTAATAGGGCAGGACCAGGCCGTGCGAGCAGTTGCTGATGCTGTCCTCCGTGCCAGGGCAGGCATTAAAGATCCCAACCGACCCATAGGAAGTTTTATTTTCCTGGGGCCAACGGGTGTGGGTAAAACCGAGCTGGCCAGGGCATTGGCACAGGCCCTATTTGATGATGAAAGAAACATGGTCCGCATTGATATGTCCGAGTATATGGAGAAGCACACCGTTGCCCGGCTAATTGGTGCCCCTCCCGGTTATGTAGGCTACGATGAGGGAGGGCAGCTAACGGAAGCAGTACGCCGCAGACCCTATTCAGTAATACTATTTGATGAGATTGAGAAGGGCCATAGGGATGTGTTTAACATAATGCTGCAGATCCTTGATGACGGACGGCTTACTGATAGTCAGGGACGTACGGTAAATTTTAAAAATTGTGTAATCATTATGACCTCCAACATTGGCAGCCATGAAATACTAGATTTCCAACGTCAGGGAGGCGGAGAATATGAGCGAATTAAAGCAACAATCATGTCCCTGCTGCAGCGGCAATTCCGCCCGGAATTTCTCAATCGGGTTGACGAAACGGTGGTCTTCCATGCCCTGGAGCTCAAGCACATGAAGGAAATCACAGCACTGTTATTAGAGCGCCTAGCCAAGCGATTAAAGGAAAACACCAGAATCGAGTTAAGTTGGAACGAGGATGCCCTAATATATCTGGCTGATAAGGGCTATGAGCCAAGCTTTGGTGCCAGACCCCTAAAGCGGTTAATTCAACAAGAAGTTGAGACACCATTAAGCAGAATGATTGTTAAAGGGGAAGTTAAGGAGAGAACAACTGTAATTGTTGGGGCGTCACAAGGCCAAATTGACTTAGCAATAAGATAGTCTAGGATTCGCGATGGATTTATAAAATCCAATTAGAGATAGTTTTACGACAATCTATCAGACCAGTTTTTATAATCGGGTCTGAGTAGCTAAATATTGTAGTAAGAAATCGCAAGATTTAAGCATAATAATTCAGAACGCTCAAAGTTTGATAAGCTAAATTGGAAAATTGAATAATTTTAGCTTATTAAGCTTATTTTTTTTGGTTTAACATTTTTTCTTTAGTGATATAATAATGTTAAGGTTAGGCAAGGTCAGTAATTTGCCTTATTCAGAATTTGTGTGAGGTGGTTTTAACGAGATGCCAAATATTTCGGAGCTTATAGAACAACATATCAAGGCGTTACTAAAAAGCAGTCCTAATGATTATATAGAATTGCAAAGAAACGAATTGGCCGCTCAGTTTAAATGTGTACCATCCCAAATTAATTACGTTTTATCCACCAGATTTACAAGCGAGAACGGATTTCTGGTGGAGAGTCGCCGGGGTGGCGGTGGATTCATTAGGATCGTAAAGGTACCGCTGGATCGCCATGATGATCCCGCCGTAAAAATTTATAGGTTGGTGGGAGAAGAAATTACCCAGTCCCAGGCTGAAAAGATTATCAAGCGACTGGCTGAAGAGCAGTTTATTACAACCAGGGAGGCTCGTATTTTTGGAGCAGTTATGGATAGAAACACCCTTCGCATAGAGTTGCCCTGGCGGGATAATTTACGAGCCCACTTACTTAGGGCAATGCTGGCGGCGGTGTTTAGGGAAGGTTAAGGGATAGGGAGGTTAAAATATGCTTTGTGATCGCTGTCAAAAGAATACGGCACAGGTTCATTTAACACAGATAATAAACAACACGGCCCATCAAATGAATCTATGCCCCTCATGTGCGGCAGAACTCCAGGCTGAAAGCTTTGGATTTGTTCCGCAGTTAAACCTACATGATTTCCTGGCAGGGCTGATTAACCATCACTTCGCCGGGGCAAATCTTAAACATAATACAAAGCCCCAGATACACTGTGAAAAATGTGGAGTTTCAGATTCTCAGGTTGCCAAAAGCGGTCTCTTTGGCTGCAGTGATTGTTACCAGAGATTTGGGGAAAGGGTTCAACCTTTACTCAAGAAGATTCATGGCAGCAACAGCCATACCGGGAAAGTTCCTAAAAGAACAGGTGGGAAGGCATTAATTTCTAAGGAGATTAGGCTGCTTAAAAATGAACTTAAAGAGGTTATTCAACTGGAGGAGTTTGAAAGGGCCGCGGCCATTAGGGATAAGATTAAGGAATTAGAAAAACAGCTTGGATAGGAGGTGTGGGATATGTCAATAAAGGATACAGTAAGCAGCGCTTTTAGTAAGTGGATGGAGGCTTCGGGACCGGATTGTGATGTAGTAATCAGCAGCAGAGTGAGACTAGCGAGAAATATAGCAGAATTTGCCTTTCCCCACCTCCTTGGACATGAAGAGGCTGATAAGGTTGTTTATGCAGTTCAATCGGTGGTTTCTAGCCAGGGCTTTAAAGAACAGGGAGATATGGAATTATCAAGAATGACCGAATTATCCCCCACCGAGAGACAAATACTAATGGAGAAGCATTTAATCAGCCCGGATCTACTTAAAAATCCGGAGAAGAAGGCTGTGGTGCTTAGGGATGATGAAGTGGTCAGTATTATGGTGAATGAAGAGGATCACCTAAGGATTCAATGTTTATTGCCAGGGTTACAGCTTAAGGAATGTTGGGATCTAGCTAATACGGTGGATGATGGCCTGGAAGTGGGTTTGAATTTTGCCTTTTCCGAGGAGAAAGGCTATCTAACCTCCTGCCCAACAAATGTTGGTACTGGCCTCAGGGCTTCTGTAATGATGCACCTACCAGCCCTGGTAACAACCGGTCAAATCAATGCCATATTGACCACCCTATCAAAGCTTGGGCTAACGGTTCGAGGCCTATACGGGGAAGGGACTCAAGCCACAGGAAACCTATTTCAGGTTTCCAACCAGGTAACCCTTGGCCTTACTGAAGATGAAATTATTGACAACTTAGTTATGGTGACTATGCAACTGGTGACCCAGGAGAGGGCGGCCAGGAGAACCCTGTATAAAGAGCAGAAAAATCATATAGAAGATAGGGTTTGGCGGGCCTATGGCCTATTAAATTATGCTCGAATTATGTCTTCGACTGATGCTATGGCACTATTATCTGACCTTAGATTAGGTGTAGACTTGGAGATTATTCCTGGAGTTCCTGCCGGGCAGATTACCGAATTAATGATTCTAACCAGACCGGCATTTTTAAATAAATTGAAGGGTGCAGAATTGAACCAATATCAAAGGGATGTATACAGGGCAGAAATGATTCGGAAAAGGTTAAATTCACTCTTTAAAGCATAGGAGGAAGAAATATGTTTCAAAGGTTTACTGAGAGAGCACAAAAGGTATTGGTGCTGGCCCAAGAAGAGGCCCGTCGCCTTAAATACCCTTTTATTGGCACGGAACATATTTTATTGGGCTTAATAAAAGAAGGAGATGGAGTGGCCGCAAAGGTTCTTGAGCAGCTAGGAGTCAGTACAGATAAGGTTGTGGATGCGGTGGAACAAATGGTGGAGATGGGAGAACAGCCAGTTACTGCTGATATTCCCCCTACCCCCCGAGCTAAAAAGGTTCTAGAGTTATCGGTGGAAGAATCCCGTAGACTAGGGCATAATTACGTTGGAACAGAGCATCTGCTCCTAGGACTAATTAAGGAGGGAGAGGGTGTTGCTGCCCAGGTGCTAACGACCCTGGGGGCAGATCATGAGCGGGTTAGACAGCAGGTCATCAATATGATGGGTAATAACCCCCAAGGTGGCCAGGGACATGGCTGCTCCGGGGGAGGGTGCAAGACCGCAAGTCTTGACCAATTTAGCCGGGATTTAACAAATCTAGCTAAAGAAGATAAACTTGATCCCATTGTTGGCAGGTCAGCAGAGATTGAAAGGGTTATCCAGGTTCTTTCCCGGCGAACAAAAAACAACCCTGTTCTTATTGGTGAACCTGGAGTAGGTAAAACTGCCATTGCCGAGGGTCTGGCCCAAAGAATCATTAGTGGCAACGTGCCGGAAATTTTACTAAACAAAAGGGTTGTCACCCTGGATTTGGCGGGAATGGTGGCTGGAACTAAGTACCGGGGAGAATTTGAAGATCGTCTAAAGAAGGTCATGGATGAGATTCGTCAAGCCGGCAATATAATTATGTTTATTGATGAGCTACACACCTTAATTGGGGCTGGTGCTGCCGAAGGGGCCATTGATGCGGCCAACATTTTAAAGCCAGCCCTGGCCAGAGGTGAGATACAGACCATTGGAGCAACCACCTTGGATGAATATCGCAAGTACATTGAAAAGGACCCTGCCCTTGAGCGGAGGTTTCAACCAATTCAGGTGGATGAACCTACAGTAGAGGATACAATTGCTATTCTTAAAGGCATCAGGGATAAATATGAGGCACATCACAGGGTTAGCATTACCGATGAAGCTATAGAATCGGCAGCAAAGCTATCCGACCGTTATATTACTGATCGGTTTCTTCCAGATAAAGCCATTGACTTAATTGATGAAGCAGCCTCCCGGGTGCGTATTAAAGCCCATACCGCTCCCCCGGATCTAAAGGATAGGGAGATGCTTTTGGAGCAGATTAAACAGGAGAAGGAGGCTGCTATCAATAACCAAGAGTTTGAAAAGGCGGCAGAGCTTAGGGACCGTGAGCAGCAAATTATTGTAGAATTAAATGATGCCAGGGAAGCCTGGAATCATACCAAGGGCGGGGACGGATTAGAGGTTACGGAAGATGACATTGCCCATATTGTAGCCAGCTGGACAGGAATCCCGGTCAAAAAGCTGGCCCAGGAGGAAACAGAAAAACTCCTCAACCTGGAGGAAGTCCTTCATAGGAGGGTGGTGGGACAGGACGATGGTGTAAAGTCTGTATCCCGGGCTGTACGAAGAGCCAGGGCAGGACTTAAAGATCCGAAACGTCCTGTGGGATCATTTATCTTCCTGGGGCCAACTGGAGTAGGTAAAACTGAGCTAGCCAGGGCACTGGCAGAGTCCCTTTTTGGGGCTGAGGATGCTTTAGTTAGAATTGATATGTCCGAATATATGGAAAAGCATGCTGTTTCCCGTTTAGTAGGCGCGCCTCCTGGCTATGTTGGGTATGATGAGGGGGGGCAGCTGACAGAGGCGGTGAGGCGTAAACCCTACTCGGTGGTTTTGTTGGATGAGATTGAAAAGGCTCATCCCGATGTATTTAATATTTTGCTGCAGGTGCTAGAAGATGGACGCCTGACGGATTCCAAGGGACGGGTAGTAGACTTTAGAAATACTGTAATTATTATGACATCAAACGTAGGGCTATCTACCATCAAGGCAGTGGGTAAGGTAGGCTTTACGCCAGGTGCAGATAACCAAGGAGAAGAATACGAAAAAATGAAGGAGAGAGTGGAGGAGGCCCTAAAGAGGACCTTCCGGCCCGAATTCCTAAACCGTATTGATGAAAGTATTGTGTTCCACTCCCTAAGTCGTGAACACATTAAAGAAATTGTGGGTCTGATGCTAAAAGAAGTAGCTAAACGATTAGAAGATCATGAAGTATTTGTGGAATTCTCCGAGGCCACAAAAGAAAAACTTGCAGAAGTGGGCTTCAGCGAAGAATATGGAGCAAGACCCCTGCGTAGAGAAATTCAGCGGCGTATTGAAGATCGTATGTCGGAAGAACTTATTAAAGGGACCTTTAATAAGGGTGATCATGTGCTAATAGACGTGCAGGAGGGAGAGCTTATAGTAAAAGCGGCAGTTAACGCATAATTAATGTGCGATAAGTCGTTTTTTAGGAGTAGTTGGCGATCCTTGGATTGCCAACTATTTGACTTTACAGGGTATTTGACATTTTGTGGAACTAGGTGCAGGAATTTAAATATTAAGCAGCGAATGACAAATTAGTTTAGAAGTTATTTTGATGTTGGAGGTCATGGAGTGCGAAATAAAACCACTTATTCCTGCCAGAGCTGCGGACATCAAAGTGCCAGGTGGATGGGACGTTGTCCGGGGTGTGGGGAATGGAACAGCCTGACAGAGGAGAAGGTGGCCGATATAAAAGAGGTTCGCGGGATATCAGGCTCTTCACCAGTTGCTGTTACTGAGGTTATTGCAGCGGAAGAGGATAGGTATTCAACGGGAATCAAAGAATTAGACAGGGTTCTCGGTGGAGGCCTGGTACCGGGTTCCATGGTGCTTGTGGGCGGAGATCCTGGCATCGGTAAATCTACCCTCTTGCTGCAAGGAGCCGCTGCCATTGCTGCAAGTGCTGGTAAAATATTATATGTTTCCGGGGAAGAATCCACAAGGCAATTAAAAATGAGGGCAGAGAGGATTGGGGCTGTCCATCAGGATTTGCTGCTTTTGTCGGAAACTGATATGTCAGTTATTGAAAGGTATATTAAGGAACTAATGCCGGTGGCTGTTATATTAGATTCAATCCAGACAGTATTTCAGCCGGACTTATCCTCAGCACCCGGCAGCGTATCACAAGTGCGTGAGTCTACGGGGATACTTATGAGAATAGCCAAGGGTACTGGTATATCTATATTTGTGGTGGGTCACGTAACTAAAGAGGGAACTTTGGCGGGACCCAGGGTATTAGAACATATGGTGGATACTGTACTTTATTTTGAGGGGGATCGACACCAATCCTTCCGGGTATTACGGACGGTAAAGAACCGTTTTGGCTCTACCAATGAACTGGGGATTTTTGAAATGAGAGGAAGGGGACTGGTAGAGGTTACAAATCCCTCAGCCTTGTTTATGAACCGAAGGCCACAGGGGGTAGCTGGTTCTTCAATAGTTCCCAGCCTAGAGGGAACACGCCCCCTTTTGGTTGAAATCCAGGCGTTGGTTTGTCCCAGTGGGTATGGAACTCCTAGAAGAATGACTTCGGGAGTCGATCATAATAGGGTGGCTTTAATTATGGCTGTTCTAGAACGCAGGGTAGGCCTAAGAATATCACCTTATGATGCCTATGTTAGTGCGGTGGGAGGAGTAAAGCTAGATGAACCGGCGGCGGATTTGGCAATTGCCCTGGCCATTACCTCTAGCTTTAGGGACAAACCCATCCAAGAAGGTATGGTTTTGGTTGGGGAAGTTGGGCTTACAGGAGAAGTCAGACCCGTTTCAGGTATGGATAAAAGACTTAATGAGGCGGCAAAACTTGGCTTTAGACTATGTATTGGCCCCCCGAGAGAGCAACAAGATGAATCATTGGGTATAATAGAATATATATGTGTTAATTCATTACAAGAGGCAGTAGATGCAGCAGTAGAGCGGTAAGGGGTGCAATATGGTAAAAGACGAAAAATTAGAAGATAGGCTACTTAAATTACTACGTCTAGTTGCTCCAGGAACTCCCCTCAGGGAAGGGTTGGAGAATATATTACGAGCCAAGACCGGGGCCTTGATTGTTGTAGGTGATAACCCGGAGGTTATGGAGTTGGCCGAGGGCGGGTTTGCCATTAATGCGGATTTTACCCCTGCTGGCCTTTATGAGCTGGCTAAAATGGACGGAGCTATTATTCTAAGTGAAGATTGTCGTAAAATAATAGCTGCAAATACACAATTAATACCCGATTTAATAATTCCATCAAGTGAGACCGGGATTCGACACAGGACTGCTGAGAGAGTAGCAAAGCAATGTGATGCTCCCGTGATCTCTATCTCTCAACGCCGGGGAGTTATTACTATATACAAGGGTACTTTAAAATATTTCCTTAGGGATATTAGTGTGATTTTAGCTAAGGCCAATCAAGCTGTACAAACCCTTGAAAAATACAGATCCGTTTCTGATAAGGTTATTAATGAGCTATCCACCTTAGAACTCCAGGAGGCAGTGACTCTCTTTGATGTTGCCAGAGCAATACAAAGGGTAGAGATGGTACTAAGGGTGAAAAAAGAAATTGACCGCTATATCAGTGAATTAGGTATAGAAGGCAGGCTAATTGCCATGCAGATGGATGAGTTGGTAGCCAATGTTGAAGATGAAGGGCTATTAATTATTCAGGATTATGCCACTACCCTGGGAGAAAAGACTCCTGAAAGCATTCTCAAAGTCATAGGAAGCTGGCCTGCGGAGGATCTTTTAGATTTGGTACTAATTGCTAGAGCCCTGGGCTATCCAGGAAGTGCCAGTGTGTTGGATCAGGGTGTACATCCGAAAGGATTTCGGGTTTTAAAGAAAATCCCCAGACTACCTGTGCCGGTAATTGAAAATCTGGTTAACACCTTCGGTGATCTTAGACGTATTTTAAGTGCCTCTATCCAGGAATTGGATGAAGTAGAGGGTATCGGTGAAGTCAGGGCCCGATCAATAAAGGATGGACTTACTAGATATAGGGAGATACTTCTCCAAGACAGATTTATCAAACACTAATAATTAGCCTTGCCCTGATTTAAGCTGCTGAAATTAGGGGTAGATAATTATAAGGGGGTCCTGTAGACAACAGGACCCCTTCACCATAACCACAATCAAAAAGCTAATGGAACAACACTGGCAATCTAACCTTTTAGGTAAGATTATACTCCCGTAGAATCTCCAGCTGCTTATGTTCCTTTATGAAGATATCATAAAGGTTTAAATCAAGTAAATTACATAGGGCAGTCATATAAAATAGGGCTCGACCAATTTCACTTTCGATATTGTCCCTGCAGTTGCTGCAAAGCTCGCCGGAAATATGGGAATCAAGCAAGTTTTTCAGATCAATAAGAGTTGCATCCTCGGGTAGAGGGCTTTTGTTCTTATTGGCATTGATTTTCTGACAGCCACAGGCAGTAACGGATTGAACTACAGACCGCTGAACCCGGGCCCCAGATTCCTGAACCTTGGCTAAAACCTCCAGGATGCTGCGGTGGCATAGCATCATTTCAGATACAGTATTTTGAAACTGATCGCAAAGCAAGTCTTTCATCTGCCGGACCACTCCTTTAACTCTCCGTTAAAGCAATTATAGCTACCTTGAAGGGGCTTTGTCAAACGGGCCATATTGTCACAAAATGGTTATTGACACTGCAATGGGGCTATGCTAAAATATATGTTTTTTGACAGTGGTGGTATTTTGTGTTATAATTTTTACAACTAAACTCGGGAGGGATTGGCCTTGTTCAAAATTGGCGACAAAGTCGTATACCCTATGCACGGAGCCGGAGTCATCGAGGCCATAGAGGAAAAAGAAGTCCTAGGTGAATCTAGACAATACTATATATTGCGGCTCCCCATTGGAGATATGAAGGTTATGATACCCATTACCAATTGCAATGATGTAGGGTTGCGTGAGATTATTGATCAGGAACAAGTTCAGATTGTCCTAAGCGTTTTAAAGGGGCAAACTTCCGCTATGTCCACAAACTGGAATCGTAGGTATCGTGCCAATTTAGAGAAAATTAAGAGCGGTGATATTTTTGAGGTTGCAGAGGTGGTCCGCAACCTTCTTACTAGGGATAAGGAGAAGGGTTTATCCTCCGGAGAAAGAAAAATGCTGGAAAATGCCAGGCAAATATTAATTAGTGAACTGGTGCTGGCTGCAGAGCTGGAGGAAGATACGGCAAGGTCACTAATTGATGGTGTATTTGCCTAAATTTTACAACAGAATTCGCCCTTTTTTGTTGTTGAACTTATTTACCTGCATAAACTATAATAACTATACTATTGAAAAATATGGTAATGAAAGGGGGTGAAGAGAGATGATCAGAAAGAGTATTTATGGTTTAATAATTCTTGTGTTTAGTAGTATTGGGTTTTGGGTAGGGCTTTATATAGTTACAAACCGTTTAGTAACGGTGCCTAACACTTTGCCTCAATTAGAGTTGGGGGTAATCGCCCTTGGGGCCTTGGTTGGGGTGCTGACAGGGGTGTTAAGCGCGCCATGGATCATCAAGGGTGGTTTGGCGCTAGCCGCCGTGGTGGACCAATATTTGGCCAAAACCCCAACCCAGGATTTAATTATGGGTTCCCTTGGACTTATTTTTGGACTTATAATTGCTAATTTATTGGGCGCTATTTTATCTACCATGGGCCCCATTGGTAAAGGGCTGTGGCTCTTAGGTACGGTTTTACTGGGGTATCTTGGTCTCTCGGTGGCAGTTAAGAAAAGGGAGGAAATCTTCTCTTTATTCTCTAGTCTTCCGCGCTTTGGCAAAGAAAAGGCGGCCAAGCAGGAAACTAAAGGGAATTCTGTAAAGGTTTTGGATACCAGCGTTATTATCGACGGAAGAATTTCAGAGCTGTGCCATAGCGGATTTATCGAGGGGACATTACTGGTGCCGGTATTTGTTGTAGATGAATTAAGGCATATTGCAGACTCGGCTGATGTGCTTAAAAGAAACAGAGGCAGAAGGGGTCTGGATATTCTTAACAACATGAAAAAATCAGCAGATATTAAAGTGCAGATATATGAAAGTACCAAAGGTTTAGATGATATTGCAGAAGTTGATGCTAAACTGGTAAAGCTTGGCCAGAAATTGGGGGCTAAGATAATAACCAATGACTACAACTTAAACAAGGTTGCTGAGTTACAGGGAGTAAAGGTGCTTAATATAAATGAGCTGGCCAATGCCATTAAGCCGGTGGTGCTGCCTGGTGAAGAGATGACGGTTACTGTTGTTAAAGACGGTAAAGAAATGGGACAAGGAGTAGCTTACCTGGATGATGGCACAATGATAGTGGTTGACGGTGGAAGGCGTTATATTGGTCAAACCATTAGTGTTCTTGTAACCAGTGTTTTACAAACTGCGGCAGGACGAATGATTTTTGCTAAACCGAAAAATCCCGATAGACGTTCTGAGGCTTCAGGACATGTAATGGGTGGAGTGAATATGATTGGCTGATGTTATTGCAGTAATTCCCGCAGCCGGTGTTGGCAGAAGAATGGGCTCTCAAGTAAAAAAACAATATCTAACCCTTCGGGGCAAGCCTATCCTTTACCATACCCTACAGGTAATGGAAGAATGCACTGATATTACTTCGGTGGTTCTTGTGGTAGGAGCTGGTGAAGAAGAATATTGCCAAAAAAATATTCTGGGGAATTCTTTTAGTAAAATTATGGCGGTGGTGCCGGGAGGCGATCACCGCCAAACTTCTGTTTTTAATGGACTAAGCATTTTGGGCCGGGGAACTGAACTGGTGGTTATACATGACGGAGCGAGGCCTTTGATTAGAAACCGGGAAATTACTGCTGTTATAAAAGGAGCCCGGGAAATCGGGGCAGCGGCCCTGTCGGTGCCCCTGAAGGATACTGTGAAGGTTATAGACTCTCACGGCTTAGTATTAAAAACCCCTTCCAGGGAGTCTTTGCGTGCTGTTCAGACACCACAGGTATTTAAATATAACATCATTATGGAAGCCCACCAGACAGCAAAGAGCCGGGGTTTTTTTGCAACCGACGATTGTGCCCTGGTTGAAGCCATGGGAAGACCGGTTAAATTGGTTGATGGAAGCTACGAGAATATAAAAATAACCACACCGGAGGATTTGGTTTTAGCCGATGCCTTTTTGGCGAGGAGGACAGAAACGTGCGAATTGGAATAGGCTATGACGTTCATAAATTGGTTCCTGAAAGGGACCTTATACTAGGAGGGCAAGAGATACCCTTTGAACTGGGACTGCTGGGTCATTCGGATGCAGATGTTTTGGTGCATGCCATTATGGATGCCTTGCTGGGCGCAGCGGGTCTAGGAGATATAGGGAGACATTTTCCAGACAGTGATGCCAGATATAAGGGTATAGCCAGCCTAAAGCTTTTAGGGGAAGTAAAGCATAAGCTCGAATTAGAAAACTACTGGATAAATAATATAGATGCTGTGGTGGTGGCCCAAGCCCCTAAATTAGCCCCATATATTGAGATGATGAGGCAAAATATTGCCGAAACCTTAGGGATTAAGAGCAAGGATGTTAATGTAAAGGCAACCACGACTGAGCACCTAGGTTTTGCCGGGCGTGGGGAAGGTATAGGGGCATATGCAGTCTGCACCATAGCTAATAAAAATTTTTAATTCTTCCAGTGACAAATTATGAGGTTTAATTACATAACTAAGAGGATTTTTGGACAACATGTGGAAATATAAACCATTTATAGCCAAGATCTACAAAAATTCAGAGGAGTAATTAAAAATGTCAGATACCAAGACCGCAGCCTCTAACTTTATTCAAAATATTATTGCCGATGACTTTGATACCAATAAGCATGGCGGGAGGGTCCATACCAGGTTTCCGCCCGAACCCAACGGATACCTGCATATTGGTCATGCCAAGTCAATATGCCTTAACTTTGGCATTGCCCTGGAAAACGGGGGACTATGCAACCTAAGGTTTGACGATACAAACCCCAGTAAAGAAGAAGTTGAGTATGTTGAATCAATTCAGGAAGATGTTAAGTGGTTGGGCTTTGATTGGGGCGACCGTATGTTTTATGCCTCCGACTATTTTGAAAAGCTCTACCAATTTGCTGTAAAGCTTATCAATGAAGGTAAAGCCTATGTCTGCGATTTAAGCCCCGAGGAAATCAGGGAATACCGTGGCACCTTAACCCAGCCAGGAAAAGAAAGTCCCTATCGCTCGCGTTCCAGGGAGGTAAATCTAGCCCTTTTTGAAAGAATGAGGGCGGGAGAGTTTGAAGATGGCTCCAGGGTGCTCAGGGCAAAAATTGACATGGCTTCCCCAAATCTTAACATGCGTGACCCTGTTTTATATCGTATATTGCGTGCGACGCACCACCGGACGGGGGATAAGTGGTGCATTTACCCCATGTATGATTATGCACATCCCCTTTCAGATGCCCTTGAGAAGATCACCCATTCGATTTGCACCTGTGAATTCGAGGATCACCGCCCTTTATATGACTGGGCTTTGGAAGCTGTGGATACTGAATATAGACCCCAGCAGATTGAATTTGCTCGCCTGAACCTAAGCTATACGGTAATGAGTAAACGTAAATTGCGGCAGTTGGTTGAGGAGAACCATGTGAGCGGCTGGGATGATCCTCGCATGCCTACTATTTCTGGTTTGCGCCGTCGCGGCTATACACCTGAGTCAATCAGAGATTTTTGTGAGAGGATCGGTGTGGCCAAGGCAGTAAGTATGGTTGATTTAGCCCTATTGGAACATTGTATCAGGGAAGATCTTAACATTCGTGCTCCCAGAGTCATGGCGGTGTTAAATCCCCTAAAGGTGATAATAGAAAATTACCCGGAAGGACAGGTGGAGGAGCTAGAGGCTGAATACAACTCTGAAAATCCTGAGCTGGGAAGTCGGAAGATTCCCTTTTCCAGGATTGTTTATATTGAACAGGATGACTTTATGGAGGAACCACCGAAAAAGTTTTTCCGGCTTTATCCTGGTAGCGAAGTTAGATTAAAACATGCCTATATTATTAAATGTGAGCGTGTGGTAAAGGATGAACAGGGTCGTATTGTAGAAATATATTGCACCTATGATCCCGACACCAAGAGCGGCTCAGGGACCAGCACCAAGAAAGTAAAGGGGACCCTGCACTGGGTGTCTGCAGAACATGCGGTTAAAGCGGAAGTAAGGCTTTATGACCGGCTATTTACTAAAGAGAACCCGGATGAAGGAGCGGATTTCAAAACGTTTTTAAACCCTGATTCTTTAAAATTACTGGGTAATTGCATGGTGGAACCAAGTCTGGCAAAGGCCGCGCCTGGTTCTAGATTTCAATTTTTAAGGCACGGTTACTTTAGTATTGACGCAAAGGACTCCAACGAAAACAAGCTAGTCTTTAACAGAATAGTTTCCCTAAAAGATTCTTGGGCTAAACTGCAGAAAAACGGTAAATAGACTAAACGAAAAGAGGAAGTCCCTTCTCTAAAGTGCTGACGAAGGGGCTTCCTTTTCTTTGCATAAAGTGGACGTATGCTCGAACAACTGATTTAGAAATTGCAGCAGCAGCCTGGGTTGGTGGTCCAGCAGATTTCACAATGGTCAGGTCCCCAGCTCAGGAAGAAGCGGGCTTCGCTTGATGGGTTAAAGTCATTAAGATCAATCCTGGACTGGTGAGTCTTATTGCCTTTTTTATAAGTAAACACCATTTCAAATTCGGGTGTTCGAACAAGTGAAAAATGGGACTTACCTACGGTTTTATCGCAAAAGACTATCTCTGGCACTGATTTATCCAGAAGCCTGCGATCATCCAATTTGTAAGTGATGGAGCCCTTAATTTCGTTATACTCGTCGATTAAATCCCCTAATTTAGGAAAAGCCATTATCTTAATCTCCCTTCTAAAATAGACAGATTGAGTATGTATAACACCATTGGTATATGCTCAGCCTTGAGCAAAAATTCACAATCTTTTACTATAATTATACTACCAAGGCTTAATTGTGTGAATAGATAATTTAGATGCAAGGGGTTAAAAGTGCAAAAAGTTGTTCCTCTTTACCTAAAGGTGGTATAATATCCATCTAGATGGAACAAAAAAACCAAGATAGAGGAGGAAGTTTCTTGTCTGTTCGGGTTAGGTTTGCACCAAGCCCCACCGGGCCTTTACATATTGGAGGAGCCAGGTCGGCTTTGTTTAACTGGCTATTTGCCCGCCATCATGGTGGGGAATTTATTGTCAGGGTTGAGGACACTGATTTAGAGAGATCCTCAAGGGAATCGGAGAAAAACATTCTGGATGCCCTGCGGTGGCTAGGGCTGGATTGGGACGAAGGTATTGAAGTTGGAGGACCTAATGGTCCCTACCGACAAACGGAACGACTGCAGGGATATCGTGCATTGGCCCAAAGGCTTCTGGAGGAGGGGCACGCTTACTTATGCTATTGCAGTGAGGAAGAACTTGCCGCTGAGCGTGAACAACTTATGGCCAAGGGGGAATTGCCAAGATATTTGGGACGCTGTCGTGAACTATGTTCTGAAGATACATTAAAGTTTGAGGCCGAGGGCAGGAAGCCTGTTTTACGCTTCAAGGTTCCGAAAAACCACGTAGTCACTGTTAGTGATCAGGTCAGAGGGCAGGTGGAGTTTGATTGTGAGGGTATTGGTGATTTTATCATCATGAAATCCGATAATATCCCCACCTACAATTTTGCTGTTGTGGCCGATGACTACAACATGAAGATAACCCATGTTATCCGGGCCGAGGAGCATCTCTCCAATACTCCAAGACAAATATTGATCTATCAGGCCCTGGGGTGGAAGACGCCGGAATTTGCCCATATATCTTTAATATTGGGTAATGATCGTGCAAAGATGAGTAAACGTCACGGTGCCACATCAATGGTGCAATACGAAAAACTGGGCTATCTACCGGAAGCATTACTGAACTTTTTGGCACTATTGGGTTGGTCTCCCGGGGGCGAGGAAGAAATTTTTACCGCTGGAGAAATTCAGCAGCAGTTTTCCCTGGATCGGGTGGCCAAAAACCCTGCGGTTTTTGATATAGATAAACTCAATTGGCTTAATGGCCACTATATTAGACAGGCGGACCTGGATAGGCTAACCCAGATGGCTATTCCCTATTTACAAGAGGCAGGTTATCTGGCAGGGGAAGTGGATGAAGAAAAGCTGAATTGGGTTAGGCAAGTTGTTTCGGTGGCCAGAAACTATGTATCATTTATGCAAGAAATTACCCAGCATGTAGAAATATACTTCAACAAGGATGTGGCACCTGAAAACGAAGAGGCTGCTCAAATCCTGGTGGGGGATCACGTGCCTGTGGTAATGAATGCAGCCATTGAATTGGTATCCCAGGCGGAGGAACTAACAGAAGAGGCAGTTAAGGCTCTGCTTAAAGCTGTGGGCAAACAGACTGGACTTAAGGGTAAAATGGTATTTATGCCGCTAAGGGTGGCGCTAACCGGAAAAGCTCACGGCCCGGAGTTATATCAGATTATACCTATATTTGGCAAGGAGCTAACCATTGCCAGACTTAAAGCTGCCATTAAACAGTAACCCAGTATTGTAATAAAGGGGGGTCACTACCTTGTTTAGCCGGATAAAAAAAGAAATAAATGCAGTTTTTGAACGTGACCCGGCGGCAAAGAATACCCTTGAGGTGTTACTATGCTATCCGGGGCTACACGCCATATTATTTCACCGGGTGGCCCATGCCCTGTACAAAAAGAATTTTTTTATCACAGCCAGGTTTATTTCACAGATATCCAGGTTTTTGACAGGGATAGAAATTCACCCGGGAGCAAAAATCGGAGAAGGCCTATTTATTGACCATGGTTCAGGTGTGGTGATAGGTGAAACTGCAGAAATTGGTGATAATGTTACCATTTATCAAGGTGTAACCCTTGGCGGTACAGGTAAAGAAAAGGGTAAACGGCACCCAACTATTGGCAATAATGTGGTTATAAGCACCGGGGCAAAAGTGCTTGGCTCCTTTACTGTGGGGGATAATGTAAAAATTGGTGCCGGTTCAGTAGTTCTTAAACCGGTACCGTCCAACTGCACCGTTGTTGGGGTGCCAGGGAAAATTGTGATTCGGGATGGGCATAAGGTTGGTTTAACCCATGTGCAGGATTTGCGACACGATCAAATGCCTGACCCTGTTGCTGATATGCTTTCACAGATGCAAGGGGCAGTAGAAAAACTAGAGAGCCGCCTGAAGGAAGTTGAAGAGGAATGTTGTAAACTGAAAGAACATGGGGAGGGGGCAAAGGAAAACAGTGGAAATATATAATACCTTTACCAGGTCAAAGGAAGAGTTTATTCCGAGGGAACAGGATCAGGTCAGTATGTATGTTTGTGGCCCCACGACTTATAACTATATTCACCTGGGTAATGCCCGGCCATTGGTCTTCTTTGATACAGTTAGAAGGTACCTTTTGTACAAGGGCTACAAAGTAAACTATATTCAAAACTTCACTGATGTTGATGATAAAATCATTAATCGTGCCAGGGAAGAAAAAATGGATCCCCTTGCCCTGGCCCGGAAATATATTGAGGAATTCTTTGCTGATTCAGATGCTTTAAATGTAATGAGGGCAAATATCCACCCCAAGGTATCAGAGCATATAAACGAGATCATTGAATTAATCGAATATCTGGTAGCCCAAGGACATGCATATCAGGTGGACGGGGATGTCTATTTTGCCGTTCGAAGCTTTGCAGACTATGGCAAACTCTCAGGACGGAGTCTGGAGGATATGCAGGCCGGTGCCAGGGTTGAAGTGGATTTGAGAAAAAAAGACCCTATGGATTTTGCCCTTTGGAAAGGCGCCAAGCCTGGTGAACCAAGTTGGCAAAGTCCCTGGGGTAACGGTCGCCCTGGTTGGCATATTGAATGCTCAGCCATGGCTCATAAATACTTAGGGGACGGTTTTGATATTCACGGAGGGGGGTACGACTTGATATTCCCCCACCATGAGAATGAGATTGCCCAATCAGAGGCGGCCGGACACAAGCCCTTTGCCCGATACTGGATGCATAATGGGTTTATCACCATTAACCAGGAGAAAATGTCTAAATCCCTGGGGAACTTTTTTTTGGTTAGGGAAATACTTGATAAGTTTCCGCCAGATGTGGTTAGGTGGTATCTGCTCTCAACCCACTATCGCAGTCCCTTGGACTTCGATGATGAGAAGCTTGCTGTAGCAGGCAAGGGGCTGGAGCGTATTAAGACAGCCGTTAGACTCCTCTATGAAGCAATGGCCTTTCCAGCTTCGGATGGGGAGGCTAAAACAGAGGTCAAAGCCTTTGAAGAGAGACTTTCTAGCCTTAGAAATGAATTTGAAAAGGCTATGGATGATGATTTTAATACTGCCCTAGCTACCTCTGTATTCTTTGAGTTGGCCCGGGAGGTTAATATATTTGTGGGCAGTGCTGGGAGAATTAGCCAAAGGGATAAGGATTCAATGGAGAAGGCCCATCTTCTAATAAAAGACTTTAATAGTGTCCTGGGGGTTCTTAAGGAAGATAAAACAACCGGCAAACTTCTGCTGGAGGCAAATGGTTCAGATGACAAGTTAGCTGACGGTTTAGTACAGCTCATTATCAAGATCCGTCAGGAGGCTCGCAGTAAAAAAGATTGGGCCACTGCCGATACCATTCGGGACGGGTTGAAGGAATTGGGTATTATTTTAGAAGATACACCCCAGGGTGTTCGCTGGAAAAAGCAGGGATAATATTGTTGGATAATTTCATTATTAATCAAAAGGATATAGAGCCAAAGGAAGTCCCAGCTCTGGTGCTGGCCTATGTAGGGGATGCTGTATATGAACTGGTGGTAAGGGAAATGCTTGTTGGCCGTGGCATGACCAAAGTTCAACAACTGCATCGGGAAGCGGTTAAATATGTTCGGGCCAGCGCTCAGGCCGGTGCGTTGTTTGCCCTTGAAGACATCCTTTCAGAAGAAGAGATGGCCGTGGTTCGCAGGGGTCGAAACGCCAAATCTGGTATTCCGCCTAAGGGGTCTAATGTGGTGGAATATCGGCATGCAACTGCCCTGGAGTCCCTGGTAGGTTATTTATACTTACAAGGCCGTAGTCAGAGGGCTAGAGAGATCATTGCAAAGGCCATGGACACCCTTGATATGAATTAAGACGCCTATCTAATATGTTATGGGGGAGAGTATAAAGTGGGTAAAACAAATCTAAAGGTGCGTCTGCTAAAGCATACCCCAGAACCGGAAAAAACTATAGCTATGGCTGCCAGGCTTTGCTATTCGCCTTCAAAAATAGATGACCTGGCTGAAAGTGTTGCGGGGAAGGATCAACAGGCCTTTATAGCCAAGCTCTTGGAAATGGGTCATCTCACAACCATTGAGCATGTTTCCTTTACCTTTGGTATTGAAGGGGTATCCCGCAGCCTATTGGCCCAAATAACCCGTCATAGGATTGCCAGCTTCAGTGTGCAGTCCCAACGTTATGTAGGAGAGACCAGGGACCAGAATCGTCAGGGAAGCTTTGAGTATGTAGTGCCGGAAACGATTTTTGCTTTGGGGACTGAAGCAGTTAAAGAATTTGAGGAACAGATGTCCCAAATCCAACAATGGTATGATGGCTGGGTGGAAAAGCTCGGTGGTGGCAGGGAAGCCTATGAAGATGCAAGGTTTGTTTTGCCTAATGCCGCTGAAACCAAAATTGTGGTAACTATGAACGCCAGGGAATTGAGACATTTCTTTAACCTGCGCTGCTGCCAAAGGGCTCAATGGGAAATCCGTAGGCTGGCAGAGGAAATGTTGAACTTGGTAAAGGAGGCAGCACCGACGGTATTTGCCGATGCTGGACCGGAATGCTTGGTTGGCCCCTGCCCCGAGGGAAAGCTCAGCTGCGGCAAGCGGGCAGAGGTGCGAAAAAGGTTTGGTTTAAATTAGTAACTATGAAATGTATGAAGTTCCCCTGGATATACTAATCAGCATAACAGATACGGAGGTAATCCGGTGAGCGAAATCATCGCTGGGCGAAATCCTGTTCGCGAAGCCTTACGTTCAGGACGTCCAATTAATAAAATTGTTATGGCTAAAGGTTCTACAACGGGACCTGTATCAGAAATTATTAGGCTTGCCCGGGATAATAATGTTCCTGTACAAATGGTTGAACGGAGTAACCTGGACAAGCTGGTTAAGGATTCTCCCCATCAGGGTGTTATTGCCTATGTTGCCCCAAAAGAATATGTGGAGATAGAAGATATCTTACAAATAGCCAAGGAAAAAGGGCAAGACCCTTTTATTGTAATGCTGGATGAGATAAATGATCCCCACAATTTAGGCGCAATTATACGAACCGTTGATGCCGCTGGGGCCCATGGGGTAATCATTCCCCAAAGACGCTCGGTGGCCCTAACTGCCACTGTAGCTAAGGCTTCTGCCGGGGCGGTGGAGTATGTACCGGTGGCCAGGGTTACTAATTTAGACCAGACAATAAGACAGTTAAAAGACATGGGTCTTTGGGTTGTGGGAGCAGATATGGATGGTAAGGAAACTTTCTGGGAGGCAAAACTTTCAGGGCCCCTTGTGTTAGTGATTGGCGGAGAGGGGAAAGGGATTGGGAGGCTTTTGAAAGAACGCTGTGATATGTTGGTTCGTTTGCCAATGGCTGGCCGGGTAGGATCCCTGAATGCTTCAGTTGCTGCGGCACTATTGGTGTATGAGGTGATACGTCAGAGAGGGTAGGATTTGTCCATGCAAGAATTTTACGTGGTGGACGGATATAACATTATCCATGCCTGGCCTGACTTTGAGGGAATCATAGAAGGCGGGTTGGACCACGGTAGAGATAAACTAATTGACATAATAGCAAATTTTGCATCCCTGACAGGTAGTGTAGTTAAAATAGTTTTTGATGCACACCTGGTTAAGAAAGGGATTGAACATTCCGAGATGATACATGGAATAGAGGTTTTCTATACACAGGAGGGGGAAACTGCGGACTCCCTCATCGAGAGAATTGTAGGTGACCTTACCAAATTAGGGACTGTATATGTGGCAACTTCAGACTGGGATGAGCAGAGAATTATTTTTGGCCGGGGTGCTTATCGCATCACGCCCAAGGAGTTTCGCACCCAGGTATTTAAAATCAATAAACAAGGCCAGCAGCAATTTGCCAAAAAGGACCCCACAGAGGGATACCTGGAGGATAAACTGCCGGCAGATATTAGGTTAATCTTGGAAAAATGGCGGCGTGGAGGTGGGAAGGGGAAATAAGTAAACTTGTCCTTGTAGATAAGTTGACTAATTAGCCCTAAAGTCTTGGCTGGCTTTTCTTCAAGAATAAAATCAGAATAATAAACTATCTAATATTTCCTGGCGAATGACGACAAAATTTAGCCGGCTAAGTACTCTAATGTAGAACTAAAGTCCCCAGTAGACGTATTTTTTTACCTTGACGAGCCTTTTTAACATAAGATATAATTACTCATGGAACTCAAAGAACTAGTTAGGAAGTAATATATAACTAACTGATTAATCAAATGGGTGGTATTTTGACCCCGGAATCATCTAAATAAGACTTTTGCAGTCTTTTTCTCTTTTTTACTGGTGCTTAAGATAAAGAAGCGGGGGCGATAAATTTTGAATATAAATGCACAAAGGGAAGTTTCCGGCGGCTACAGTATCATGGTTGACGAGGATGTCGTAGAGTTCGCGCGTGAGGGCGACGACGCGGCGCTGGAATACTTAATTAACAAATATAAAAACTTTGTGCGTGCTAAAGCTCGCTCATACTTCCTTATCGGGGCCGACAGGGAGGATATAATCCAGGAAGGTATGATTGGATTATATAAAGCTATTCGGGATTTTCGGATGGACAAACTATCCTCTTTCCGTGCCTTCGCAGAACTTTGTATTACTAGGCAGATTATTACCGCCATAAAAACAGCCACAAGACAAAAACACATTCCTTTGAATTCTTATGTCTCATTAAATAAGCCTATTTATGATGAGGATTCAGATCGAACCCTGCTGGATGTAATTTCAGGGTCTAAAATTACAGACCCCGAAGAGCTGATTATTAGCAGGGAAGAGTTCGATGATATCGAAGAAAAAATGGGCGAAATTCTCAGCTCCTTGGAGTGGAAGGTGCTTATGTCTTACTTGGAGGGTAAATCCTATCAGGAAATAGCTGAGGATTTAAATCGTCACGTAAAATCTATTGACAATGCATTGCAAAGGGTTAAACGCAAGTTAGAAAGATACTTGGAAAAGCGAGAAGCTTAAATTTACATTTAGACCCCGGATATCCGGGGTTTGGCTTTCTTTAACTCAAATAATACTACACGAAGGTTATGTTTACCTTTATTTTACCGAAAATATTTCTGAGTAAAAAAACTCTATTGTTGCCATTTAATACTTCTTATAAAGTGTTGACAGTGATTTTTATATCTGTTATTATATCTCTTGCGGCGGTAATGACGCTGTAGTTTGGCCGGCGTAGCTCAATTGGTAGAGCAGCTGACTTGTAATCAGCAGGTTGCGGGTTCGAGTCCCATCGTCGGCTCCAACTTAATCTGGAGGGGTTCCCGAGCGGCCAAAGGGAGCAGACTGTAAATCTGCCGTCAGACGACTTCGAAGGTTCGAATCCTTCTCCCTCCACCAGTATATTTCCATAGAAGGCCTGGAAATTAATCCTTGTTTCTATATCTATGGATATGATATAATACTCGATGTTGACGCGGGATAGAGCAGTTGGTAGCTCGTCGGGCTCATAACCCGAAGGTCGGGGGTTCAAGTCCCCCTCCCGCAACCAATGCTGCTATAGCTCAGTAGGTAGAGCGTATCCTTGGTAAGGATAAGGTCACCGGTTCAATCCCGGTTAGCAGCTCCAACAAAATATGGCGGCGTAGCTCAGTTGGTCAGAGCACTCGGTTCATACCCGTGGGGTCACTGGTTCAAATCCAGTCGCCGCTACCAAAATAAAGCCAGTCCATTGGACTGGCTTTTCAGACTTTTAAAAAAGATATAACTGGGTTTTAATAATCCCGAAGCAAGCGATTAGCGCTGTCCACTGCGACAATCTGTAAAGCCAGCCCATTGGGCTGGCTTTATCTTAATTTGAGTCGGGGGGCAGTTCTTTGGCTCATTTTTAGGATTTATTAAAAAATAAGAAGGAATTTTAAGATTCTTATCGAATCGTACTGGTGGATTTACATAGATAAACGTATAAAGACAGCTGGTTCGTGGACATAACTTTAAGGATGAATGAAAACATTGGTTAGATTCCTGAATTATGGAGGAGGAGAAATTATCCATGGCTAAGGCAAAATTCGAGCGTAATAAACCCCACGTAAATATTGGTACAATCGGTCACGTTGACCACGGTAAGACAACTCTGACTGCTGCCATCACAGTAGTATTAAGCACCACCGGTGGCGCATCTGTTAAGCGCTATGACGAAATCGACAATGCTCCTGAAGAGCGTGAACGTGGTATCACCATTAACACCGCCCACGTAGAGTATGAAAC